>NZ_JBGGKS010000011.1:0-188819 GCF_041287095.1 Mycobacterium sp. pUA109
TTTGCTGCCCTGCTTCCGAAACGCCATCGAACAACACCCCTAAACCAATCAGGTGTTGCAGCGACCGCTTGAGCCCAAGGCCAGATCCGCAGCCCGGTAGGCAATCTCAACCGCGGCTCGTGGCGCGTAACAGCCGACCGAGATGGCCGAGGGCGGCCAGATAGTCGTGTTCGGCCGGGGTGCCGTAACCCAGCACGACGCCCTCGGCCCGGCGCGGGCCGGGGTGCCAGAACGGCGCCAACCCGGTGAGCGCGATGTTGCGCCGCCGCGCGGCGTCCAGCACATCAACCTCCGCGATGCCGTCGGGCAGCGTCACGACCGCATGCAGACCCGCGGCGATGCCGTGTGCCGGCATCGCCGGGGCGTAGCGGCGGAGGGTGTCCAGCAACGCGTCGCGGCGGTGCCGGTAGCGCCGGCGCATCCGTCGGATATGCCGGTCCAGGGACCCGGATCGAATCAGCTCGGCCAAGGCGAGCTGAGCCAGGATGTCGGTGCCGCGGTCGGCGCGGCGCTTGGCTTCGATGACCGGGTCGAGTAGGTCGGCCGGTAGCGCCAGCCAGCCCAGCCGCAGCCCGGGGGCCAGGCTCTTGCTCGCGCTGCCGGCGTAGACGACCCGTTCGGGTGCCAGACCCTGCAGCGCCCCAACCGGGTGGCGGTCGTAGCGGAACTCGCCGTCGTAATCGTCTTCGATCAGATAGGAGCCCTGGCGGGTGGCGATCTCGATGAACTCGGCGCGCCGGTCGGCGGCCAGCGTCGCACCCAACGGGGCCTGATGGGCCGGGGTGAGGAGCACCGCCGCCACCGACTGGGCGGCAAGCCCGTCCGGGCGGGCGCCGCGGTCGTCGACGTCGAGCGCGACAACGTGCAGACCGCTGGCGGCCACCGTTGCCCGGTGATCGGGCAGGCAGGGGTTTTCCAGGGCAACCGCCGCGGCTCCCGCGGTGGCGAGCGCGTCGCCCACCAGCCGCAGCCCCTGGGTGAATCCGCTACAGATGACTACCCGGTCGGGGGTGGTGAGCACACCGCGCGCCCGGCCCAGGTAGTTGGCCAGCGCCGTGCGCAACTGTGGCGAGCCGCGCGGATCGAGCGGACCCAACTCCGCATGCGGGGTGACCTGCAAGGCGCGTCGCAACGCGCGAAGCCAGTCCGCCCGCGGAAACATGCTCAGGTCGGGGCGGCCGAGCCGGAAGTCCGCCACCACCCGGGGCGGGCTGGGTGCGGCCGTTGTTTGCGGCACCACCCCCGGTCCGCCCGCTACCTCGGTGACCGCCCCGGGCCGGCTGCGCAGGTAACCCTCGGCGGTCAGTTGCGCGTAGGCCTCCACCACCGTGCCGCGGGCGACCCCGAGTTGGGTGGCCAGCGCGCGCGACGACGGCACCCGCTCCCCCGGTGCCAGCCGCCCGTTGCGGATGGCTTGGCGCAGCGCCTGTTCCAGTGCCGCGCGGCGGCCGCGGCCCGCGGGCAGATCAAGGTGCAGATCGACCCCGCCGGCGTCACTGGTCCACGAATCTGACATGAAACTGGACCTTACTGTCGAACCGGTGTCGTCGTAGCGTCATGGACATGACTGCCGTAGACCCAGTGAGCGACCGGCGGCTGGACCACAGGGCGAGTTTGACCGCACAGATCAACGCCGCCCAGCGCGCCGCGGAGAGCATGCAGCCGCGGCGCCTGCTCGACGATCCGGCCTCGCGGCATTTCGTCTCCCATCCGGCCGTACGGGCCCTGCTGGCCCACCGGCTGCCCGCCGCGGCGGCGCTGCGGATTTTCGACCGATGGTGGGGTGGGCTGCACGCCCACATCGTGCTGCGGGTCCGTTTCACCGACGACGTCGTCGACGCGGCGATCCGCGCGGGCGTCGACCAGGTGGTGCTACTGGGCGCCGGCTTCGACACCACCAGCCTGCGCCGGGCCGACACCCCGGTGACCATCTTCGAAGTTGACGCTCCCGCTACCCAGGCCGCCAAACGGCCGGTGACCGAGCGGCTGTGCCCATCGCCGCGCGCCAGCCAGACAGTCTGGATGCCCTGCGATTTCGAAGACGGCGCGTTACGCACCCGGCTGCTGGACAGCGGGTTCGATCCGGCGCGGCGCAGCGTGATCGTCTGGCTCGGGGTCAGCATGTATCTCACCGGCCACGCCATCGACCAGACCCTCGCCGACCTCGCGGCACTGTGTGCACCCGGCAGCCGGCTGGTGTTCGACTACCTCGATGCCGACGTGGTCGCCGGGCGCAGCCGGTGGGCCAGCGCCCGTCGGGTGACCCGGATGGTGGCCCGGCGCGGCGAACCGTACCGCAGCGGCTTCACCGCGCCCGGCGTGGCGGAACTGCTGGGCGCGCACGGCTTCACCCGCCGCGACCACGCCAGTGTCACCGACTTGCTGCGCCGCTACGACCCGACCGGTGCGCGCGGGCTGGCCAGCGACGACTGGCTCGGCATTGTGTGCGCGGAACGGTTGTCATGAGGCGTCGCCCACGGTGCTGACCCGCACCGGGGTAAAGCGTCGGCGGGCGATGCGCCACCCGTTCTCGGTGCGCACCAGCTCATCGTCGTAGAACCCGACGGCATTCACACCGGAGTTGTTGTCGGCGGCCATGATCAGGCCATCGACGTAGGTGCGCGCCGCCGCGTGGTCCCCGTCGATGGTGATCGCATGGTTGGTCAGTCGGTGCATGGTGTGGCCGGCCATCGCATGGGCCTGATCCATGAACTCGGTGATGGCATCGACGCCGTTCCACGCCCCGATCTCGCCGTAGTCGAGTTCGCAGTCGTCGGTGAACACCGCGCGGAACAGCGGCCAGTCCCGCCGGTCGATCCCGGTGGCGTAGCGGATCAGCACGTCGGTGATGTCAAGGCGGTCATCGCGTTCGGTCATGCAACGGCTCCGTTCGGGTGGACGATGATCCGCGGCGGCCCGGCGGACCTGCGGGCCAGGTCGAGGTGTATGAGGGCAGTAGCGCATGCGATATCCATTTGCAGCACGTGTGCATCCTCCTGCCAGGGGTAGGTGTGGCGCATAGGGTAAGTGGGGCGCAGCAGGCGGCCTTGGGCAATCTGGCTAGCTGCGCGGTGCGTGCGCCGCGGGCAGCACCAAGGTGTCGATGACTTGGCGCACGTAGTTGGCGTCGACGGTTTGTCCCCGGACCACCCGAAGCAGACCCATCGCGGTGAGCACGTCGGCGACCAGGGACCAGTCCCGGTCGGCGGGTATTTCACCGCGGTCCGCGGCCTGCGCCAGAATCGCCGAGACGATGCGCGTGCCCCGCAGCAGTATCAGATCGTCGATCGCCGACACCAGGTTGGGGTCGCGGGTGGCCTCCACGGCGACACGCAGCACCAGGTCATTGGGGATCACGTCCTTGTCGTTGCGCGCTGCGCGGTCGACCAGAAATTCGAGATCGCCCACCAGGCTGCCGGTATCGGGCGCGTCATCGGTGAGCAGGTCCGGCCGCCAGTAGACCAGCGCGTCGGTGATCAACGCGGCTTTCGACGACCACCGCCGGTAGATCGCCGCCTTCCCCACGCCGGCCCGCGCGGCGATGTCGTCCATGTTGGTGGCGTCGTAGCCGTGCTCGGTGAGCGCGGCCAGCGCGGCGTTGAGGATCGCCGGATCGCGGGATCGGTCCAGGCGCCCATCGGTGCGTTGGCGCAGCTTCGACTCCGGTTCGGTCATAGATCCGATCTCATCAGATCCCGCACCGCCTCGAAAGGCCGGTCCGCGTGATTACACCGTCGTCGGCAGCGGGATGGGCGCGGTGTTCGCATCCGGCGCCGGCTCGGGCTCGGGGTCATCCTTCTTGGTGGTGCGGAAGGTATTCAGCGGCCACCAGAACCAATGCCCGAGCACGGCGGCGATCGCCGGGGTCATGAAGGCGCGCACGATGAACGTGTCGACCAGCAGACCCATCCCGATCGTGGTGCCCAACTCCCCGATCGTTCGCAGTGGGCTGACGATCATCGACGCCATGGTGGCCGCGAACACCATTCCGGCCGCGGTGACCACCCGGCCCGAGGCGCCCATCCCGCGGATGATCCCGGTGTTGAGGCCGGCGTGGATTTCTTCCTTGAGCCGCGAGACCACCAGCAGGTTGTAGTCCGAGCCCACGGCCAGCAAGATGATGATCGATAGCGGCAGCACGATCCATTGCAGCCCCACCCCCAGGATGTCCTGCCACAGCAGCACGGACAGACCGCAGGCGGTGCCCAGCGAGGCGAGTACGGTGCCGACGATCACCACGGCGGCCACCAGGCTTCGCGTGATCACCAGCATGATCGCGAAAATCAGAATCACCGTGGCGATCCCGGCGATCATCAGGTCGATCTTGACCCCGTCCTGCATGTCGCTGTACATCGAGGCGGTGCCGGCCAGCGACACCTTCGCCGATTCCAGCGGTGTTCCCTTGATGGCGTCGGCGACCGCCTGCTTGATGCCCTGGACGTGCTGGATCCCTTCCACCGAGGCGGGGTCGCCCTGGTGGGTGATGATGAAGCGCACCGCCTTACCGTCGGGTGAGACGAACATTTTCAGGCCGCGTTTGAAGTCGGGGTTGTCGAAAACCTCGGGCGGCAGATAGAAGGTGTCGTCGTTGTGGGCTTCGTCGAAGTATTTGCCCATCAGCGTGGACCCCTCGGCACCCTCTTGCATGTGGCGCTGGATACCGGCCATCGAGCTGTGGGTGGCCAGCATGTAGCCGCGCATCTTTTTCATCGACTCGATGGTTTTCGGCAGATCCGCCAACATTTGTGGCATCAAGACATCGAGCTTGTCGATGTCTTTCACCGTCAACGACAGGTCGTCGGTCATGATGTCGACGTCGTCGAGCATGTCGAAGATGGCCCGCAACGACCAGCACATCGGGATGTCGAAGCAGTGCGGCTCCCAATAGAAGTAGTTCTTGAGCGGCCGGAACTGGTCGTCGAAATCGGCGACATGCTGGCGCACCCGCTCGATGTCGTCCTGCATGACGTGCATGTCGCCGGTCATCTCGTGCGTGGTGTCGGTGACCTCTTTCATCACGCCGTACATGTGTTCCATGGTCGCGATGGTGCGGCCCATCTCGTCGGCCTGCTCGAGCATCGACGCCATGCTGTCGTTCATGAATTTCGCGGTCTGCAAGGTGCCGGAGCTGTTCATCGCGATCACGAACGGCAGCGAACTGTGCTCGATCGGCGCCCCCAGCGGTCGGGTGATGGTCTGCACCCGCCCGATGCCGCGCTCATGAAAGACGCTCTTGGCGATCCGGTCGATGACCAGCATGTCCGACGGGTCGCGCAGATCGTGGTCGGCTTCGACCATCAGCAACTCCGGGTTCATCCGCGCCGGCGAGAAATGCCGGTCGGCGGCCGCCTGCGCGACGTTGGCGGGAATGTCTGGCGGAGTGAACTTCTGGTCGTTGTAGTTCGGCACATAGGTCAGCAGGCCGACGAAACCAATAACGGCGACAAAGCTGGTCACGACAATGATCGGTTTCGGCCACCGGGTCACGGCGGTCCCGATGATGCGCCAGCCGCGCTCGGAGACTTCCCGTTTCGGGTCGCAGAGGCCGAATTTGGACGCGACGACCAGGATCGCGGGCGCCAGGCTCAGACCGGCGAAGACCGTGACCACCAAGGCGATCGCGCAGGGCAACCCCATGGTCTGGAAGTACGGCAGCCGGGTTGCGGTCAGGCACAGGCACGCCCCCGCAATCGTCAGGCCCGAACCCAAGATGACGTGCTCCACCCCGTGGTAGGCGGTGTAAAAGGCCTCTTCGCGGTCCTGACCGCGGGATCGGGCTTCGTGATAGCGGCCCAACAGGAAAATGAGGTAGTCGGTCCCTGCGGCGATGGTGAGCATGGTGACCATGCTCACGGCGTAGGGGGTGAGGCCGATGATGTTCAAATTGCCCGCGGTGGCCACCACGCCTTCCGCGGCAAACAGTTCGACGCCGACCACCACCAAGGCGATGATCGTGGTCACCAGCGAGCGGTAGATCACCAGCAGCATCACGAAGATGACCAGGATCGACACTGCCGCCATGGTCGCCATGCTCTTGTGGCCGACCACGCTGGTGTCGGCGTTGAGCACGGTGTTGCCGGCCACATAAGCTTTGACGCCCGGCGGCGCCGGGACGTCGGCAACGATCTTGCGCACCGCGGCCACCGACTCGTGGCTGGGCGTGGTGCCCTGGGCGCCGTCGAGGAAGACCTGCACGTAGGCCGCCTTCCCGTCCGGGCTTTGCGAGCCGGCCGCGGTCAGCGGGTCACTCCAAAAGTCCTGAACGTTCTGCACATGCTTGTCGGCCTTGAGTTTGGCGACGATCTTGTTGTAGTACTCGTGCGCACTGTCGCCGAGCGGACCGTCGCCTTCCAGCGCCACCATCGCCGTGGAGTCGGTGTCGTACTGCTGGAATTTGTGCCCGATGTTCATCATGTCCTTGAACGCGGGCGCGTCCGTGGGCGTTATCGGCACCGAGTGCTTGGCCGCCACCTCGTCCAGCCCGGGCGAGAGCAGTTTGGTGCCGATGACCAGGAGCACCCAAAACAGCAGGATCGGTACCGACAGGGTCCGCAGCAGGTGGGCGATAGCGGGGCGGCGGGGCGCCGAATGCGCGTTGCTCATACGGATTTCACCAAGCAGTAGATGAAGGGTTGGTACTCGTCGATGCTGCGGTCGTCGCGGACATTGCCGTCGACGATCACCCGGCATCGGATATGACGCATGCTCGGATCGCCCTGGGCGACAATGTTGGCCGACATCGAGGGCAGCGTCGTCACGATGGTGTACGACCACGGCAGCGCGGCATCCTCGACGAGATGGGGCTGGCCGTCCTCATCGAGGTAATTGACGCTGACACTGCCACCGGCCGCCCCGGTGACCTCATACGTGATGTGTTTGGGATTAAAGGGTTTCGTATCGGCAGCTACCTCGCCGCTTGACGCGCGGGAACCGGCACCGAAACTGTCCCGGACACGGACGACGACGTACGCGCCCAGCGCGACCACGACGACAAGAAGCAGTGGGATCCACGCCTTCTTGAACAGTCGAAACACGGCCTATCTCCTCGCCTTCCTACCGCTGCAGGGCAGCGCACCACGCGAATTGGTGTGGACACACGCGCCACGGTGCACATGTCGACCCCGAGCGGACGGAACTGGAGTTCCGTCATTGGGTCGGTGAGGACTGTACCGCATCCCGGCGCGTTCTGCCCGGTGCGGGTTTTCCGGTCTTGTCGCCCGGGGCTCAGCCTTTCGCGGTGTACAGACCCGCCAACAGCTCGGCGGTGGCGGCAAAGTCCATGCACTGATCGGTGACCGATTGGCCGTACACCAGGTCAGCGCCCAGCGGTTGCGCCCCGGCGACCAGGAAGCTTTCCAACATCAGGCCGGTGATCCCGGCTTCGCCCGCGGCGATGCGGTGGGTCACCTCGGCCGCGACCGCCACCTGCCGACGATGGTCCTTGCCGGAGTTGGCGTGCGAGCAGTCGATCATGACCCGGTCGGGCAGTCCCGCTGCGCGCAGCTGGGTCACCGCTGCTGCCACCGACCCGGCGTCGTAGTTGGGGCCCGGCGAACCGCCCCGCAGGATCACGTGACAGTCCGGGTTGCCGGTGGTCTCGACGACGGCCCCGCGGCCCCGGTTGTCGACGCCGAAGAAGCTGTGCGGTGCGGCGGCGGCGCGCACGCCGTCGATCGCGACCGCGATGTTGCCGTCGGTGCCGTTCTTGAAGCCGACCGGCATGGACAGCCCGGACGCCAACTGGCGGTGCACCTGCGACTCGGTGGTCCGGGCGCCGATGGCGCCCCACGCGACCGCGTCGGCGATGTATTGGGGGCTGGTGGGTTCCAGGAATTCACACCCCACCGGAAGCCCGATGTCGATGATGTCCAGCAGCAGCCGCCGGGCGGTGCGCAGCCCGCGTTCCACGTCGAAGGTGCCATCCATGGTGGGGTCGTTGATCAGGCCCTTCCAGCCGACGGTAGTGCGCGGCTTCTCGAAGTACACCCGCATCACAATTTTCAGTCGATCGGCGTGCCGGCTGGCCAGCGGGGCGAGTCGACGAGCGTAGTCGAGCGCGGCATCCGGGTCATGCACCGAGCAGGGCCCGACCACCAACAGCAGGCGGTCGTCGCGGCCGGCCAGGATGTCGGCGATCTGGACCCGGTCGTGCTGGACCGCGGCGGCCCGGCGGGGCGTCAGCGGGAGTTCGGCTCGGATCTCATCCGGCGTCGAGAGCTCCCGGAATGCGGTGATCCGACGATCGGCGGTGTCAATGGCGGTCGTGACGGTATCGGTGATGGACATGGGGTGCCTTCCTGGTGGTGTCAGGGCACGCCCGCGGGTTCCCGATGCCCTGAAATGACGAAAGCAGCGACCTGGCGGTCACTGCTTGGGCTCCGGGTGTTAGTCGCGCGGATTTGTCAGACTGACGCTTCCTCTACGGCCCCGCCCGGAGCCGAGATAAAGCGCCAATAGCGGCGCGCGACGGTGTTCACGGTGGCGAAGATACCACGGGCGCTAGCCACCCACCTCGGCGGGCAACGGCGGCGGCAGCGGCTCGGTCGGGGTCGGGGTCGGCTCCGCCGGCGGGCTCGGCGGTGCTGGCGCCGGGGCGGCGGGGGCTCCGGGCTCATGGAATTCGACCATCGGCTCGCGGCGAATGACGTCTCCACCTTCGCTGACGACCAACGAGTCCCGGGTGACCGTATAGGTGAATCCGTCGCTGTCGGCGACGTAGGTGACGCCGCCGGAGTGCGATGCGGGAGCGATCAGTTTGGCGCCGTCCCGTACCCGCACGCCGCGGTACTCCAACCCGCCATCCGGTGTCTTGCAGATCGCCACCCGCGAGCTGTCGGTGCGGCCAAAGGCCACCGCCACGTCGGGCGCGGCGCAGCGTGCCGTGGAGTCGATGAAGCCCTGATCATCGGTATCGGGAGCCGCCACCGCCGCCGGCTCCCCGACAGCAAGCAGAACCGCGCAGGCCGCCGCGGCAACGGTCAAGCGGCGGGCGGAGAGCTTCGAGAGGACCATCGGCTCTCACTTGAGCACGTTGAGCCCTAGTTGTGCGAGCATCGCGGCCGAGGCAGAGCCGAATTGTTAGGCCATCGAAACCCGTCGGCAGCAGCTCTTCATTCTGGGCTTGCGCTGTATACATCGGTTAACAGTACGGCGTATATTTAAGCGATATGAAACGGCTGCAGATCTATATAGAGGAGGACGTCGACCACGCACTTGGTGTTGAAGCCCGGCGGCGGCGTAAGTCGAAGGCAGCCCTCATACGGGAGTACGTGGCTGATCGTCTGCACGCGCCGAGTCAAGATCCGGTTGACGCCTTCATAGGATCGTTCGAAGCTCAAGCCGACCTGTCCGCATCCGTTGATGACGTGGTCTATGGGTCGCAGGGATGATCTTCGTTGACACATCCTTTTGGGCTGCGCTTGGCAACGCCAAGGACGCGCGTCATGCGACTGCTAGGAAACTGTGGGCCACCAAACCCTCCGTTGTCGTGACCTCCAACCACGTACTGGGCGAAACCTGGACACTGCTCAACCGGCGCTGTGGTCATCGCGTCGCCCTTGCTGCCGCGGCAATCCGGTACAGCACGGTTGTTCGGGTCGAGCACATTACCGCCGAGTTGGAGGAGCACGCATGGGAATGGCTGGCTCGACACGACGAGCGAGAGTATTCGTTTGTCGATGCAACAAGCTTCGCGCTGATGCGGAAGAAGAACGTGCGCGACGCCTATGCCTTTGATGGCGATTTCAGCGCTGCGGGATTCGTCGAGCTGAGACCGTGAGCTTCCACGCCGGATGCGGTGATAGACCCGACCACACGACTGAGGACATCGATGGCGACTGAGACGACCACCTGCGCGATCATCGGCGGCGGCCCGGCGGGGATGGTGCTCGGGCTGCTCTTGGCCCGCGCCGGCGTGGACGTCACCGTGCTGGAAAAACACGGCGACTTCCTACGGGATTTCCGTGGTGACACCGTGCACCCGACCACCATGCGGTTGCTCGACGAGTTGGGGTTGTGGGATCGCTTCGCGGCGTTGCCGCACTCCGAGGTGCGCCAAGCGCGGTTGGAATCCAACGGGCGCGTGGCGACGCTGGTGGACTTCCGGCGGCTGCGCCAACCGCATCCCTATATCGCGATGGTGCCGCAGTGGGATCTGCTGAACCTGCTCGCCGAGGCCGCGCGAGCCGAGCCGAGCTTCACCTTACGCATGCACACCGAAGTCACCGGGCTGCTGCGCGAGGGCGGCCGGGTGACCGGGGTGCGCTACCAAAGTCCCGACGGGCCCGGCGAATTGCGGGCCGAGTTGACGGTGGCCTGCGACGGCCGGGGTTCTTTGGCTCGTCACGAAGCGAACCTCAAGGTGCGCGAATTTCCGGTGAACTTCGACGTGTGGTGGTTTCGGCTCCCCCGCGACGGCGCCGCCGAATTCTCTCTGGTGCCCCGCCTCGCCCGCGGCAAGGCCGCCATCCTGATCCCCCGCCAGGACTACTTCCAGGTCGCGTATCTGGGGGCCAAGGGCGGCGACGCCCAGCTGCGGGCGCGCGGACTCGACGCGTTTCGCCGCGACGTCGTCGACCTGGTGCCCGAAGCCGCCCAGACGGTGACCGGGCTGACCTCGATGGACGACGTCAAAGTGCTCGACGTGCGGGTGAACCGGCTGCGCCGCTGGCACACCGACGGGCTACTGTGTATCGGTGACGCCGCGCACGCGATGTCCCCGGTGGGCGGCGTCGGGATCAACTTGGCGATCCAAGACGCCGTCGCCGCCGCGACCTTACTGGCCGAGCCGCTGCGACAGCACCGGGTCACCGGCCGCGCCCTGGCCGCGGTGCGGCGACGGCGGGCGTTGCCCGCCGCGGTGACGCAATCCGTGCAGCGGGTGATGCATCGGGTGTTGCTCGGCCCGATCGTGCGCGGCGAGGTCGTCACCCCACCGGCCGCGCTGTTCCGTGTGATCAACCTGCTGCCGTGGCTCGCCGCCATTCCGGCCTACTTCGTCGGCGTCGGGGTGCGGCCCGAGCGCGCCCCGGCCTTCGCTCGCCGCGGATCCGGCGGCGGGTGATCCGACCCAGCGCGTCAACGCGTCGCGCAACCCGGCGTCGGTGCCGTCGCCCACCCAGGCGACGTGCCCGTCGGGGCGGATCAGCACGGCCGCCGGGGCCACCACCCGACCCAGGACCGGCAGCTCCCACACCCCGGTGTAGTGCGCATCGATCACCCGCAGGCGGTCGGCCCACCCGGAGACGTCCAGCGGCGGACCGAAGTTCAGCAGCACCGGGCGGGCGGGGTGCAGCAGCGGGAACACCCGGACCGGGCCGTCGGAGGTGACCACGTCGAGGTCGGGCATGCGGCGGCCCAACAGCGGATGCCCGGCGCCGAGGTCGTAGTGGATGTCCAACCAGCACATCGTCGCCGCGATCCGGGTGCGCGGCGCATCCAGGCTCAGTAGCTCGGACATGGTGTCGCGCAGGGCGCCGATACGTTCGCCGGGGCCGATGAGCGCGGTCTGGGCCATGGTGTTGTGCAACATGCGCGCGCCGACCGGGTGCCGTTCGGCATGGTAGGTATCCAGCAACGCCTCGGGGCACGCGCCGTGCACCACCTGCGCCAGCTTCCAACCGAGGTTGACCGCATCTTGGATCCCGGTGTTGAGGCCGTGGCCACCGATCGGCAAGTGCACGTGGGCGGCGTCGCCGGCGAGCAGCACCCGCTTGTCTCGGTAGGACGTCACCTGCCTGGTGACGTCGGTGAACCGGGAAATCCACGCGGCAGAACGTATTCCGTAGTCCGTGCCGCGCACCGCCAGGAGCGCCCCGCGGACGTCGCCCAGGCTGGGCTCACCAGCCTGGCCGGCGTACCGTGCTGCCACCATGACCCGCACCGGTCCGCCGTCCTCCAACTTGAAAAAGGAATGGAAGCCGGCCTCGTCGCGGTGCAGACCCCACGGCGGTTCCGCGCCCATCTCGACATCGGCAACCAGGCAGCTGATCGACGGATCCCATCCCGGAAAGTCGATGCCGGCGACCTTACGGATGACACTGCGGCCGCCGTCGCACCCAACGAGATATTCAGCGTGCAGCACCGTGCCGTCCGACAGGTCGATCTCAACACCGACGTCGTTCTGGGCGAAACCCGTGACCTCCTGGCCGTAATAGATCGGCGCGCCTAACTCGCCCACCCAGTCGGCTAGGGTGCGCTCGATGCGGTACTGCGGTAGCCCAAGCCCGTAGTTGTGCCGGGTGGGCAAATCCGAGATGTCGAGGCGAAGCCACGAGTAGTGCCCGATTTGGCCGGTGACCCCTTGGTTCAGGAACCGCTCCGCGATCCCCCGCTGATCGAGAACTTCGATGGTGCGCGGCGTCATACCCCCCGCCCGGGAGCCCATCAGGTCGTGCGCGGTGCGCCGCTCGACGATGGCGACGTCGACGCCCGCCAGCGCCAACTCGCCGGCCAACATCAGTCCGGTCGGGCCCGCTCCGGCTATCACCACGGCATGGTCGGTCATCAGTCACCCTCCGCTGCTCACTCCAGATCGATAGTAAACACTGTTCACCAACGGTTCGAAGCGGGGCGTTCTAGGCTCGACGCCGATGGTCAAGCGCGGATTGAGCCGAGACAAGCTGGTGGCGCTGGCGCACGGCTACGTCGCGGCGAACGGCCTCGACGCGTTGACCATGCGCCGACTGGCGGGGGCCGCCCAGGTGAGCCCCGGCGCGTTGTACAAACACTTCCGGGACCGGAAGGACCTGCAGCGGGCAATGGCCGATGCCATCTACGCCACGATCGACCTCGACGACATCGACATCGCCCACCCGTCCGTCGATCAGGTCAAGCTGTGTTGCACACGGATGCGCGACGCGATGCTGGCCTTCCGCGACGGCGGACGGATCGTGGCGGATTCCTACGCACCGTTTGCCGCCACCCTCAAACTGTCGGCCACGCTGATGACCCTGTTGCAAGCCATCACGGTGCCGCCATTCAGCGCCGGCAACACCGCGTTGGTACTACGCACCTCCACAACGGGTTTCGTGGTCCTCGAGCAGGCCTTCGTGGAGCTCGCCGACGCCGATGAGTGGGATGCGTTGGTGGAAGCCATCGGCGCCACCGACTATCCCCGGATCTCGGACAGCGACGACGCGATCGCCATCCTCACCGGCAACCGCGACCAGCGATTCGCGGCGGGCCTGGACACCGTTCTCGCCGGAACCACCCGGTGAGCGGGCCAGCGCCGCTCAGTTGCACGGGGGCCGCAGCGCTTTCATCGCGAGGCGCATGACCGGTTCGGGAATGCGGTCTTGCATCGACAGCGCCGCGCTGGCCGCCCGGGTGCGCAACGGGGTGCCGCGGCCGAACAGCCGGTTCAGCGGGCCGCCGGACGGTTCGATCTCGACGTGCAGCGGCGGGACACCTTCCGCGGCGCCCAGCGCCTGGGAGATCACGATGCGCTGGATTTCGCTGGTTCCTTCGAAAATGGTGTAGAGCTTGGCGTCTCGATACCACTTCTCGACCGGGTGGTCGGTGATATAGCCCCAACCACCCAGCGTCTGGATGGCCTGCGAGGTGGCGCGGACCGCGACTTCGCTGGCCGCCAGGTCAGTAGCCGCGCGGCGTCGATCTGGGTGGCCAACTCCGCCAGCGGAAACCCGATGCCCTGGTTGTCGATGATCGGTCGCCCCGGAGCCCCGCCCGGCACGATGAACAGAGCCTGGCCGCGGTGGCCCAGTTCTTCGTCGACGACCGCGTTGACCACGTGCACATTGGCGATGCCGCCGTTGCCGATCCAAATCTTGTCGACGTCGATCACGCAGTCGTCGCCGTCCCGGCGCGCGGTGGTCCGCAGGTTCCGAACATCGCTGTCGCCCTCCGATTCGGAGATCGCCAGCGCCGCAAGCTTGAGGTCACCCGGCGCCCCGAAGCACTCCGGCGCCCATTCCAGCATCTGCTTCGGGGAGGCGGCCTGACCGATCGCCGCCAGCGCCAGCGCCAGCATGACGATCGCCAAGCCGATGCCGGCGCAACCCCAGAACAGCCCCTCCATCAGTGCGGCCCGAGGGGACCGGCAGTTTTAGCCGCCGGGGGATCGGGGCTGGTGGCCGGCGTCGTGGCGTGGGTTTGTCGGTGTCGTTTCGTAAGGTGCGAAGCATGTCCGAGCGCCGGTTCCGCCGCACTCCGGCAGGGGTGTGCTCATTGGGTTTGCACCTGGTGTGGTGCCCGAAGTACCGGCGGCGGG
Organism: Mycobacterium sp. pUA109; assembly: GCF_041287095.1. Taxonomy (NCBI): domain Bacteria; kingdom Bacillati; phylum Actinomycetota; class Actinomycetes; order Mycobacteriales; family Mycobacteriaceae; genus Mycobacterium; species Mycobacterium sp. pUA109. Next base: position 14,231 of record NZ_JBGGKS010000011.1, read on the forward strand.
TTCTGGGCGGGCGTGTAGCGGCCCGCTGCGGCGAACTGCTGGAGCAGATCGCGGCCGGACGCGGCTGGAAGATCGTCGCCAAAGGGGTGGTGCCGGATCACGTGCACCTGTCTGTGGGGGTCGGGCCGACCGATGGTCCGGCGGCGGTGGTGGTGCGGGCGTTCAAGGGCCGCACCGCGCGGGTGCTGCGGGCCGAGTTCCCGTACCTGCGACGGTTTGCGAAGGTGTTGTGGTCGTTGTCGTATTTCGCCGCGTCGGTCGGATACGTCTGGGAGGCGACGGTGCGCCGCTACATCGAGCACCGGTGGGATGCGGTGGCCTGATGAGACGTGCCTACGTGTTCCGGTTGCGGCCGACCGCGCGGCAGCATGTTGCGTTGGCGGCGTGTGTGGAGTCGCATCGCGAGCTTTACAACGCCGCGTTACAGGAGCGCCGCGGCGCCTGGGCAAACGGTACGACCCGGATCAGCTACACCGATCAGTCGGCGCAGCTGACCGAGATTCGGGCGGTGCGGCTCGATCAGGCGGTGTGGTCGTTTTCGAGCCAGCAGGCCACGTTGCGGCGGTTGAACAGGGCGTTTGCCGGGTTCTTTCGCCGGGTGAAGGCCGGCCAGACGCCGGGATATCCGCGGTTCAAAGGTAAGGCCCGATTCGATTCAGTGGAGTGGCCCAAAGACGGTGACGGTGCCCGCTGGCTACCCGATGCCAAGCGGGTGTATCTGCAAGGCATCGGCCAGATAAAGGTTCACCAGCACCGCGCAGTCGCGGGTCGGGTGAAGACGATCCAGGTCAAACGCCAGGGCCGGCACTGGGTGCTGGTGTTGTCCTGTGACGACGTGCCCACCCATCCGCTGCCGGCCACCGGCCGCCAGGCCGGTGTCGATGTCGGGATCGCCAGTTTCGCGACCACCAGCGACGGCGTGCATATCGACAATCCGCGCTGGGGCCGCAGCGCCGCCGATAAGCTGACCGTCGCCCAACAGCGGCTGCAACGCGCCCAACGCGGATCGGCCAACCGTGGCCGCCGGTGGGAAACCGTCGCCGCCAGGTATCGCAAGATCGCCAACCAACGTAAGGACTTTCACCACAAGCAGGCCCGCGCCCTGGTCGAGAACTACGACCTGCTGGTGGTGGAAGACCTGCAGATCACCAACATGGTGCGGCGGGCCAAACCCGTGCCCGACCCCGACAATGCCGGCCAGTTCCTGGCTAACGGTGCCCGGGCGAAGTCCGGGCTTTCGAGAAGTATCAGTGACGCCGGCTGGGGCCGGTTCATCTCAATACTGCGCGCCAAAGCGGAAGATGCTGGACGCACACTGATTGAGGTCGACCCCCGCCACACCTCCGATGGCTGCGAGCAGTGTGGGTACGCAGCACCGGAGAATCGCTTCACGCAAGCGGAATTCGTCTGCCAACGCTGCGGCCACGGGCCGCTGCAGGCCGACGAACATGCCGCACGCAACATCTTGCGGGCTGGACTGGCCCTTCACGCCCAAGCAGCGTGAAAAGAAGCCGGCGACTTCCAGCCGTCGGAGAAGTCACGAACATCGGCAACGACAAACCGGTCGAATCCCCGATCAGATCCCGGTAGAACAGCGGACTGTAGAAGCCCTGCTGGGCAGCCTCTTCCAGCACCGGCCAGGGAAACTCCTGCCGCTGGTCATAGTCGAAGGCGACCGGACGGATCACGGATTCGGCGAACTCGTGGGTGCGCCGCGCCAGATCGTGTTGCGCCGCGGTCGGCGTGAGGTCAAAGGCCATGGCTGCGTCCCTGCGGTCATGCCGGTCGACGTCGCCGACCGGTGCGTCGAAGGGTTACCGCTTTGCCGCGGGATCAAACGCGGACGCACGCTACGCTGGCCCGGTGAGCAGCGCACGCGTGCCCGGTGGGGTGGTGCACACGTTGCCCGCGGACCTGCGCGAGGCGCTGATCGCCAACCCCACGGCCCTGGCGGCCTGGCACGACATCACGCCGTTGGCGCGTAACGAGTTCATCTGCTGGGTCGAGGACGCCAAGCAGGACTCGACCCGACAGCGCCGCATTCGCCGGACTCAGGAGGAGTTGGAAGAAGGCAAGCGCCGGCCCTGCTGCTGGCCGGGATGCAAACACCGGGAGCGCACCGGCCGGGCATAGGGCCCGCCCCCCGGAGGTCCAGCACCCCCGCTTAATGTCGGTGCGATGACCAAGCTGATCCTCGCGCTACACGGCGCCGACCTCGGGGCTCGGTTGTCCGCACCGTCGTTTCGGGCGGCGCTGGCGGCGGACGGGGCGTCGGCGGTGCAGCTCAACCTCGATGATGCCGACGTGGCGGCAGCCATGATGCGGTTCGGGCCCGGCGAACCAATCACCGGGGTGGTCTCGGTCTGGACCCGCGGGACAGCGGCGGCGGCGATCGCCATCGTCGCCGCGGCCGCCGATGAATCGCCGCATGCATACCGGGTGAGCGAGAAGATCCGCCTGGATCCGTTGCCGGTTCCCGATGGCACCCGATTGGATGTGCTGGCCAATGTTGCGATGTTGCGGCGGCCGGCGTCGATGCCTCGGGTGGAATACCTGGAGTATTGGCAGGTTCACCACACGCCGATCGCGATCCGCACCCAGAACACGGTGGGCTACATCCAGAACACGGTCGAGGAGGCGCTGACCCCGTCGTCGCCGGAGGTCGCGGCGATCGTCGAGGAACATTTCCCGATGGCAGGGATGACCGACCCACACGCCTTCTACGGCAGCCGCGGCGACGATGCCGAACTCACCCGCCGCGTCAGCGAGCTGATGGCCAGCGTGGCCCGCTTCGGCGCCGACACCGGATTGGACCTGGTGCCGACCAGCCGCTATTTCTGGACGCTCTGAGTCCCCGGAATCCAACGGGCTTACCGACAGGAGTCGACATGGGTGATCTGTCCGGCAAGGTGGCGCTGGTAACGGGTGCCTCGGCGGGGCTCGGCGCGGCGGTGGCGCAGCTGTTCGCGCAGCGCGGCGCTGCGGTTTTCGGTGTCGCGCGCGACGAATCACGGTTGGTGACGGCGTTCGCCGACTTGCCCGGCGGACGGTTCGTCGGCGCCGACATCACCACCTCACCGGCCTGCCAAGCCGTGGTGCGTCAATGCGTCGAGCAGTTCGGCCGCCTGGACGTGCTGGTGAACGTCGCCGGTTTCCATCAGATGCGCCGCACCGCCGAGGTGACCGACGACGACTGGACCCAGGATCTCGCGGTAAACCTGAACGGGCCGTTTTATCTGTGCCGGGCCGCGCTTCCGCATCTGCTGGAGGCAGGCGGCAACATCGTCAATGTCGCGTCCATCGCCGGTATCGAAGGCCAGGCCTATTCGGCGGGCTATTGTGCGGCCAAACACGGGATCGTCGGTCTGACAAGGGCGTTGGCCGTCGAGTTCACCGCGGACCGGGTGCGGGTCAACGCCGTATGTCCAGGCGGGATGCTGACGTCGCAGGTGGCGAACTTCTCGTTCCCCGACGATGCCGATTTCAATCTCGTCATGCGCACGGCCGCACCGCGGGGCATGAGCGAACCCGGTGACGTCGCCCAGGTCATCGCCTTCCTGGCGAGCGATGCGGCCACCGCGGTGCACGGGGCGGTGTACCTGGCCGATAACGGCAAAACCGCCGGCTAGACGTACCGGGTGTTGTCCTCAGGCGTTCGCGGCGGCCGCCCGGGCCCGCTCCTTCATCGAGGCGATCACTCCGCCGTCGTTGAGGATGTCGGTGCCGGTGAGGTATCCCGCTCGGTCGCTGGCGCAGAACGCCAGCAGCTCGGCCATCTCTTCCGGTTTCCCCCAGCGCGGGACAGCGGCGTCGGCAACCATCGCCCCGGCCCCGGCCTGCTCTTCCAGCCGGCCCATCTCGGTGTCGATGGAACCCGGTGACACCGATACGATCCGCAGCCCGCGGCCGTTGAACCGCTCGGCCTGCGAGGTGGAGTACCACCGGACAAAGCTTTTGCTGACCGCGTAGGCCAGCCCGGAGCGCGCCTCCTCGGGGACGCCGTCGCAGGTGGCCCGCATATCGTTGAGGAACGCGGCGCCGTCGTGCAGGGCCAGCGGGAATTGCGCGGTCGGGATGATCTCGTCGGGCAGCATGTGGGCGGCCATCGACGCCACGTTGACGATCGCGCAGCCCTCGCCGGCCGTCGCATAGAAGGCCTCGTTGACGTTGACCGTGCCCAGCGCGTTGGTCCGCATCACGTAGTCGGCGTCGCCCATGCTCGGGCTGACCCCCGCGGTGTGGATGACCGAGGCGAGCGTGCCGAGGTCTGATGCGGTGCCCAGCAGCCGGTCGACCGCCTGCCGGTCGGTGACATCGCAGTTGATGGCGGTGGGGGTGATGCCAAGGCCGGTCAGCGCGGCAGCCGCGGCCTCCAGCCGGTCCTGCCGGACGTCGCACAGCACGACCGCGTGGTCGCGACCGACGAGCTTCGCCGTGGCCAGGCCCATGCCACCCGCGCCGCCTGTGATTACCGCCACTCGACTCATAGCTGGACGGTATACCGTCGGCCTTACCGAAGGTATCGCGGGGTCGCGGTCGGTCTAACCAACCGCGGCCATCCCCGGTTTCGGCGCGCACTCGTCGCACCGTGCACGACCACGATCCGGGGGCTGGCAAGCGAGGTCGTTCTTGAACCCGATACCGACCCGGTCCCGCGACGTTCCGCGGTAAACCTTGACTCTCTCGAAAGCGTCTCCGTCGCAGTGTTGGTCGACCGGCTGGGCCGGCTCGCCGATGAGCGCATGCGCGATGTCTGTGCAGCCCTTGAGGTAGCGGTGGATTGCTCCCGTTGATTGAGCGGCTGACGCCATCGCTGCAAATTCGTTGAGACGGCCACATTCTGGCGCCAAACTCACTACGCTGTGCGAGAGCCTCCGCTTATGCCTGGAAGGAGTGATTCCTTGACGGACATTTCCAAGAAGGCGATCTCTCGGCGCGTGCTGATGCGGGGTATTACGTTATCGGTGCCGGTGATTGGCGTTGCGCTTACCGTACCGGCAGCCGCGGCGGACCCGCCGGATGCAGGCTGCGACGATCCGTCGGCCTCGGTCGACAATTGCGCGGTCGAGCTACCCGAAGAGTTCACCTCGACGAGCTTTAGTACAACGGCGATCGCGGGTGGCACCAACTACTCCATCTTGTTCAGCACAAAGATCTCCTCGGGTGCGTCGGTGCCGGCGGCGGCCACCGGCTACAAGATCCGCACCGTCAGCGTGGCGGGCACCAAGCAGGACGGCACGCCGTTCTCCCTGAAGCCGGGGATCGGCGAGGTCGGCCCGCGGGTGCTCGGCGCCAGGTCGGCCTCCTCGCTCGGTTTCGCCGTGGACGTGCCGTGGAACGCGGGCCAGTTGGTGCGGTCGTTCGACTACACCTATGACGTCGTCTTTCTCACCGGGTTGACCGAGATCCAAACGTGCACGTACGTGACGACGATGACGCTCGACGACAACGGCATGACCCTCGGCGGCGTGGGGTCGGTCGCATTTTCCCCGCCGCGGCTCACCGCCTGCGCCGGCTGACCGAGGGGCAGCCGGCGCGGTCGGCGGTGTGTCCGTCGGGACCCGCGAGCGTGCGCAGTTGCACGCCAAAACCGCCCAATACCTGTACATCTGCGCACGCTCGCGGGGGAAGGGCTAGCCGCGGCGGCGGAGGGACTCGCGGCGGCGGTCAGAAGTTCAACCCGGAGAACATCACCCGGCCCGGGTCGTACTTCTGCCGGACCGCGCCGAGCCGGGACAGATTCTGGCCGAAGTAGCGCCTCGGCGGCTGGTTGACCTCCAGATAGTTCACGTATCCGCCCACCGAATACGGCTGCACCGCCTGATGTGCCGTCTGCAGCCAGCTAGTCGCCGCGGCCGGCGAGCCGGACGTTTCGACGTACCACTGCACCAACGCGGACTGCCGCCGCCACGGAAAGGCGGAGGCCCCCGGCGCCACCGTGGCCAGCGCACCATCGAGCGCATGCATGATCGCCAACATCCGGCCCGCGCCCCGCGGAAAGGCAGCGACCGCCGCGGCGATCCCCTGAGCGGCGCCGGCATTGATGGTCGGGAACACGTCGGATCCGCCGACATAGCCCAACGGCGACGGCGTGAGGTTCCCGACCGCCAGGTACCGCACCAGGCCCAGATAGTCGAGCGTCTGCTGCTCGGTCCCGGTCGGTTGGATGCCGACGGCCGTACTGATGGCGTTCGCCACGCTGCTGCCCGACCCGGCCGGGCAGGTCGCGAGGATACGACACTGCGAGCCCGTCGCGTCGGTGGTGCTGTCGGCCAGCGCCCAGCTGCTGCGGTCGGCGGTGCGCAGCCAGTTTTGCCACCCGAGCAGGACCTGCGCGAACGACTGCGGCGGGAAATTGAGGTTCACCACGTCGACGTCGTTGGTGGGGAAGGTGGCAAAGGTCAGCGCGGTGGTCACCCCGAAGTTGCCGCCACCGCCGCCGCGTAACGCCCAGAACAGGTCCGGGTTACTGGCGGCCGAGGCGGTGACCGGCTGGCCGCCGGGCAACACCACCGACACCGACCTCAACGCGTCGCTCATCAGGCCCGCGTGCCGGGAGTGCGCGCCCAGTCCGCCGCCCAAGGCGTGTCCGGCGGTGCCGACCGTCGGGCAGGTACCCGTAGGGATGCCCCGCCCGGCCGCGGCCAGCCTCTGGTGCAGCGCATACAGATCGGTCGCGGGCGTCACCGTGACCTGCCCGGTGGCGTCGTCGTAATCGATCTCTTCGGGCAGCTGCCGCAAGTCGAGCACCATGGTGCCGGTGGCGGTGGACGCCCCCACATAGGAGTGCCCGCCACTGCGCGGAGCGACCTTCAGGTTGTGGGCGGCGGCGAAGGTCATCGCCTTTTGCACGTCCGCCGGCGAGGTCGGGGCGACGACCGCCGCCGGTGTCGAGCCGTTGTAGTTGGTGTTGAAAACCTGCTTGGCCGCCGCGAATTGGGGACTGTCGGGCGGTGTCACGTGCCCGCCGATCGCCGACGACAACCCCTCCCAGCCCGACGGTCTCGGATCCGCGGTCGCCCGCACCGGACCGAGCACCGCGCCGGCGGCTAACGCCCCGGCGGCGCCCCGCAGAAACGTCTGCCGTGAGATCTCACGCGCCAACGTCGGCGTCCCGCGATTGCGTCATACGCCGGATTGTCGGCCACAAGAGGCACGGCGCCGGAGGACCTGTCGTGGGGTGACAGAAACGTGGTGGAACCGTTACTCAGTCGTTCACACACCGTGGAACCCGCCTGACCGCTGGTCCGCAGGTCGCTGGCCAGCATGGTGAACGTCGGCGGCAGGATCAGCCAGTGCAGGTGCCTGAAGCACCCGATCCGCAGGTATTGACAATTCCTCCGGGCCTGACACCATAGATAAGCTGTTGATTCAGCCTGAGGGCATATCACTCAAACTGCCAGTCTGTGTTTCGGACTGGATCCACTCACCAGGTTTGTGTGATGCTGACCGCAGAGCGGAGGAGCGCGTAGTGGGCACAGCTTCCTGGGGTCTTCTGACGTTGATCGCCTTGGCGGTGGCATTGGTCCTGGTATCGATCGCTTTCATCTACACACGGCGGTTGGAACGGCAACCCACCCTTCCGATCAGCGAGGAAATCGGAGCCGCGCCGCGAGTGCTGCGCAAGTTGCGCAAACGCGAACCCATGACACCGGAAGAGTTCGAGTACGCACAGCGCATTGTCGCTATCCGCGGCAACCCCATGGCCTTCTGCATCCCCTTCACCCTGTTCGCGCTTTCGTGTTATTACGTTCTCGGTTGTCTCGAATACCTGCACGGCGCCACCCCGTCCGAGCGAACGTTCATCGGGGTGATTCCGATGGTGACCTCGACAAACCTCGCCGTTCAGCTGCTGCGCGCAAGGCGACTCAAGGGCCGTCTGCGAAACGCGCCCGTGGCGGCGTGAGGGCCGTTCGCCCGCGCTGCCGACTGCGCCCAAAGGTGATACCGTTCGCACGTTGTAGACGCTTCCGTTCAGTACTGGTACCCTAATATGTCGGCATATCAGCCTGGTTGATATACCAAACCACGGCGAGGCCGGATCCGAGGCACGAGGTCCGGGGAAACGCGTTCCGGAAGGTGATCGAGTGAGCCCTCGTTCAATTGGGACGACCGTCCTGGCGCGAATCTGGATGCCGCTGGTTGCCGTCGTCATGGTGAGTGTGGGCCTGGTCGGCATGTGGAAGGTGCACCAGTTCTCCGAACCGGAGCCGGTCATCACCGTCAACGGTCCGCAGGCGCCGGAAGAGTTCAATATAAAACGGCTCACCTATGAGGTTTTTGGCTCCGTCGGCCAGGGCGGGAAGCTCGTCTACGTCGACATCGACGGGCATCCGCACGAAGTTGACGTCACCACCCTGCCCTGGTCCCACACGGAGACCACGACGCTCACGGTCGCGTCCGGCAGTATCTCCGTGCATGTTCACGGCGGTCAGGTGGGCTGCCGAATGCTGGTGGACGGCGTCGTGCGCGACGAACAGTCCGGTAATCATCAAGACGCCGACGTCGAGTGCAGGGTGAAATCAGCGTGAGCGAGCATCGCCTGGATGAGCCCCTGGTCAAACGTCCCTTCATCCCGCGCATGGTCCGTACTTTTGCGATACCGATCATCTTCTTTTGGGGCTTTCTCGCGGTCACGACGACTGCTTTCATGCCCAAGGTGGAGGACGTCGCAGAAGAACTTGCCGGACCGATGATTCCGCACTACGCGCCCTCGCAGCGGGCGCTGCTGCATATCGGCGAAAAGTTCCACGAATCCAACTCGACCAACTTGACGATGGTGGTGTTCGAGGCGGACCGCCCATTGGCGGACCAAGACCACAGCTACTACGACGATTTGGTGCAGCGCCTGCAGCGCGACACCAAGCACGTGCAATACGTGATGGACCTGTGGGGCAAACCGTTCACCGCGGCCGGGGCGCAAAGCGTCGATGGCAAGTGCAGCTATGTGCTCTTGCGTCTGGCCGGCGACATCGGGCAGATCGAGGCGAACGCGTCCGTAGACGCCGTCCGAGACATCATCGCCAAGGACACTCCGCCGCCCGGCCTGAAGGTCTATGTCAGCGGCGCGGCGCCGCTGGCATCGGACACGCTGAGCATCGCCAACGCAAGCCTGAACAACGTCACGATCGTCACGATCATCCTCATCATGGTGATGTTGCTGATCGTGTATCGCTCGCCGCCCACGCTGTTGGTGCCCTTGCTCGGCGTACTCATCGAAATGCTTGTCGCCAAAGGGATTATCTCGACCCTCGGGCATCTCGGATACATCGAGCTGTCGTCGTTCGCGGTGAATATCGTGATCGCGTTGACGCTCGGGGCGGGCACGGACTACGGCATCTTCTTGATTGGTCGCTATCACGAGGCACGCCTGGCCGGTGAAAGCCGAGAAGAAAGTTTTTACATCGCTTACAAGGGCGTCGCGCCCATCGTCATCGGCTCGGGGCTGACGATCGCCGGCGCGTGCTACTGCTTGACGTTTGCGCGACTGAACTACTTCCACACCATGGGGCCGGCGGTCGCAATCACCATGCTGTTCACCATCGCCGCGGCGATGACGCTCGGCCCGGCAGTTTTGACGGTCGGCAGCCTCTTCGGGATGTTCGACCCGAGGCAGCAAGTGCGGGCGCAGTTGTATCGGCGGATCGGCGCGAGCGTGGTGCGCTGGCCGGTGCCGATCCTGGTGGCCAGTTCGGCGATCGTGATGCTTGGGGCGATTTTCGTACCGAGCTACCGACAGAATTACGACGACCGGCAGTACCAGCCGCACGACGCACCCGCCAATCTGGGTTTCCAGGCGGCTGATCGGCACTTCCCCAAGAGCAAGCTGTTCTCAGAAATGCTGATGGTCGAAACCGATCATGATATGCGCAATTCGGCCGACTTCATCTCGCTGGACCGGGTCGCGAGAGCCTTGATTCGCCTGCCCGGTGTGGCGATGGTGCAAGGCATGACCCGGCCCTTAGGCCGAGCTCTCGAGCACGCCAGCATTCCGTATCTGTTCACCACACAGGGCAGCGGCAACGGTCAGCAGCTGCCCTTCAACAGAGAACAGAACAACAACACCGATGCGCAGGCCGAGATCCAGGCGGACTCCGTCGAGGTCCTGCGAAAAGAGATCGGGTTTTTCCAGAAGGTCTCCGACGAACTGCACCAGACGGTGCTCACCGTTGAGGACTTGCAAAGGGTCAGCGACGAGATGAACGAGGGCGTCTCAAATCTTGACGACTTCTTCCGTCCAATCAAGAATTATTTCTATTGGGAGCAACACTGTTTCGACATCCCCATCTGTTGGACGTTCAGATCATTGTGGGACACGATCGACGAGATCGACCACCTGGCCGAAGATATCAAGTACGCTAAAATCTCCCTCGAAGAGGTTGACAAGGCATTCCCGCAAATTATCGCGCAACTGAAAGCCACCGCGGACGACACCGAGGCCCTGCGGACGAAGCTTGTCAACAGCTATGGGTCGGCGGACCTGCAGTCGCTCCTGACCGAGCAGACCTTCGATGATTCGATCAACGTCGGCAACGACTGGGACAAATCCCGCAGCGACGACCTCTTCTACATCCCGCACGAGGGTTTCGACAACGAAGACGTCAAGACCGGCATGAAGTTGATGATGTCGCCGGACGGCAAGGCTGCCCGGTTCATCGTCACCCACGAGGGCAACGCCATGGGCCCCGAAGGCGTGGAACACGTCGAAAAATTCCCCGAGGCGATAACCACGATCCTGAAAGAGACCTCGTTGGCCGGTGCGCGCGTCTATATCGGCGGCTCGGGATCGAACGACAAGGACATCAAGCAATACGCCACATCCGATCTGCTCATCGCGGCGATCGCCGCCTTCGTGCTGATCTTCTTGATCATGATGTTCATCACGCGAAGTCTGGTGGCGGCCTTGGTCATTCCCGGCACGGTGGCGTTCTCCTACGCTGGAGCTTTCGGGTTGTCCATACTTGTCTGGCAGCACCTGATCGGCCTGCATCTGCACTGGCTGGTGCTACCGCTGACGTTCATCATCCTGGTGGCGGTCGGGTCGGACTACAACCTCCTGCTGATCAACCGAGTTAAAGAAGAAATTCACGCCGGTTTGAACACTGGTCTGATCCGTGCGCTCGGAAGCACCGGCGGTGTGGTGACATCCGCGGGTTTGGTGTTTGCGTTCACGATGCTGGCAATGCTGACAAGCGATCTCAGAACGATCGGGCAGGTGGGTTCGACGGTGTGCATCGGTCTTCTGCTCGACACGTTGATCGTGCGTTCTTTCGTCGTGCCATCCATCCTCAGCATCCTGGGGCCGTGGTTCTGGTGGCCGACCCTCGTGCGCAGGCGCCCGTCGGCGCAGCCAGCACAACGCCAGCGTGCGTAGTCCGCCTGCGCTGTCGCCGGTCGGCAAGCACTGTTCGGCAAGCCGCTATCAGCGGCAGCTGATTGTGGGGTCGGCTGCCGCAGCGCAGCCGCACGGCCGTCACCGCGTAGTCTGTCGGCGTGGATATCAACGGAGCTAGCGCGATCGTCACCGGCGGCGCGTCAGGTATCGGGGCGGCCACTGCGCGTCAGTTGGCCGACAAGGGGGCTCGGGTCGTCATCGCCGACCTGCAGGCAGACAAGGGCGAGGACCTCGCCAAAGAGATCGGCGGCGTGTTCGTCAGCGTCGACGTCACCAGTACCGACCAGATCATCGACGCCGTCAAAACCGCCGCGGACCTCGGCCCGCTGCGTGCCCTGGTGAACTCGGCCGGCGTCGGCTGGGCCCAGCGCACCATCGGCAAGGACGGCGAGTTCGCCTCGGCGCACGACCTGGGCCTGTACAAGAAGGTGCTGGACATCAACCTGGTCGGCACCTTCGACTGCATCCGCATCGCGGCCACCCAGATGAGCAAGAACGAGCCCGCCGATACCGGCGAGCGGGGCGCCATCGTCAACATGACCAGCGTCGCGGCGTTCGACGGCCAGATCGGCCAGGCCGCCTACTCGTCGTCCAAGGGTGGTGTCGTGGGGCTGACCCTGCCGGTTGCCCGCGACCTGTCGGCGGTCGGCGTCCGGGTCAACACCGTCGCCCCCGGCCTGATCGACACCCCGATCTACGGCGAGGGTGAGGCGTCGGAGGCGTTCAAGGCCAAGCTCGGTGAGTCCGTGCTGTTTCCGCGCCGGCTCGGCAAGCCCGAGGAACTGGCGTCGATGGTGCTCGAGCTGATCACCAACTCCTACATGAACGCCGAGGTCGTCCGGGTCGACGGCGGCATCCGGATGCCGCCGAAGTAGTTTCCAGCCGGGCGTTGAAGGCGTTGAAATTGCGGCCAGGGTCGTAGATCCGTGAAATGTACAGCCCTGGCCGCAACCTCAACGCCGAAAATCCCGAATCGGGACCCTAGTGGCCGGCGTTGCGCGCCAGATCGATGGCGTACTGGCTGACGAAGCGGCCGGCCGCGGGCTCCCCGCGCCCGCAAGAGCCGTCGGATTCGCCGACACGTTTAACCCACAGGTAGGCGTCGGCGTGCGCACCGCCGGTCGCGGTGGTCGGCGGGGTGCCCAATGCCCGGCCGTCGGGGTTGCACCAGTTGAGCTCCTGGTCCGGCGCTGGCCCGACACCGTTGCGCGAGGTGTCGATCACGTAGTGCGCACCGTTCGTCAGTTCCGAAATCGCTTCGCCGTAACCGATTTCCTCATCGGTGGTGTAGTAGTTCGTCGTGTTGAGGCTGAAACCGCGGGCCCGCCCCACACCGGCCTGGTTGAGCCTGGCCGCCATCTCCTCGGCGCTCAACCACCGCGAGTGACCACCGTCGACGTACACGGCCGCGGCCGGATCGCGGGTCAACGTGTCGACGGCGTAGTGGATCAGGTCAAACCGTTCCTGGCGCTGGTCAGGCGACAGACAGTCGGCCATGGCGAGCGCATCGGGTTCGAGAATGATTGCCGCCGGCGAGGTGCCCAGGCCAGCCGCGACGGCGTCGATCCACTGCCGGTAAGCCTCCCCCGAGCCGAACCCGCCCGCGGCGAAACTGCCGCAGTCGCGGTGCGGGATGGCATACAGCGTCAGCACCGGCATGGCGCCGGCGGCCTGCGCCGCACCGGTGTAGCGGCCCACCACGCCGGTGACCGTGCCGGCCGGGAATGCCTGATCGATCCAGTACGCCTGCGGCGTGTTGGCGACCGCGGTCAGCTCCGCACTGGGCGGATTGGCGTTGCGCGCGGCCACCATGGCCGCCGATGCGGGATCGACGTAGAAGGGCATCCCGCCCAACGGGTTGTCCGCATCGGCCAGCCGCACCGCCGGGGCCTGGCCGGGCTGCACCGGGTCGGCCGACAGCGTCATGCCGGCCACGGCCGCAACTGCCAGGAAGGGGGCGATCCGCCGCGCGACTGCACCGGCAGCTGAGGAAATCACTCCCAGAAAGTACCGTAGCCCCCGAGCACTCAGCGTTCGGCGGGTCGTCGGCGCTGGCGAATCTGCGCCTGCTCGCGGTCGTGGGAGATCGGTCCATAGGCTAGTGTCCAGATCGTCTAGGCCAGCGCACGCTAGTGTGCTGTGGTCGGCCTTAGCGAACAGCCGATAGAACAGTTGGGCGAATTCATGACCACAGCAGCAGAAACGTCGGCGATCGAGGCGCGGATCGGCCACTACTACCAGGCGGACAGCACCTACCGGGTCGGCCGCGAGAAGGTGCGCGAGTACGCCCGCGCAGTGCAGGACTATCACCCCGCACACTGGGAGGACGCCGCCGCCGCCGAGCTGGGCTATTCCGGCGTGGTGGCGCCGCTGACGTTCACGTCAACCCCGGCGATGGCCTGCAATCGGCGGATGTTCGAATCGGTGGTGGTCGGTTATGACACCTACGTGCAGACCGAAGAAGTCTTCGAGCAGCACCGCCCGATCGTGGCCGGCGACGAGCTGCACATTGACGTCGAGCTGACGTCGGTGCGCAGGATCGCCGGTCGAGACATGATCACCGTAACCAACACCTTCACCGACATGGCCGGCGAGCGGGTGCACACCCTGCACACCACCGTCGTCGGCGTCACCGCCGAGGATGTCGATCCGGCGATCAAGGCGGCCGTGCAGAAGGCGATGATGCACGACGTAAACATCATCGGCGTCGACGAAGCCGCTGCGGCCTACCAGAAGACGGTGCGCCCCGAGGGCGAGGTCCGGATCGCCGAGGGCGGCGCGACCCGCACGCCGGGAACGCCGTCGTTCGACGACGTGCAGGTCGGCGACGAGCTGCCGGTGCACCACACCCGACTGTCCCGCGGCGACCTGGTGAACTACGCCGGCGTGGCCGGCGACGCCAATCCGATTCACTGGGATGAGGAGATCGCCAAGCTGGCCGGGCTGCCCGACGTCATCGCCCACGGCATGCTCACCATGGGGTTGGGTGCTGGATTCGCCTCCGCATGGTCGGGCGACCCCGGTGCGGTCACGCGCTACGCGGTGCGGTTGTCGGCGCCGGCGATCGTGTCGGCCACCGACGGCGCCGACATCGAGTTCAGTGGCCGAATCAAGTCGCTGGACCCCGCGACCCGCAGCGGTGTCGTCTTGGTCGGCGCGAAATCCGGGGACAAGAAGATCTTCGGCCTGGCGACGTTAAACGTCCGCTTCCGCTGAGCGGGTCGGGTGGCGACGGTGAAACCGGCGACGCGACACGCCGTTCAGCCGTCGTCACATTCACGCCCGGCGTTGGCGGGAGGCGTTAGCTTAGCCGCGTGCCGGCGCCAGCCGTTTCAGCGCTAGCCCGCCCTCGAACGGTCGGTACGCGAACGCGGCGGGGGCGCAGTAGCCGGTATCCCCCAGCGGGGTGCCGACTTCGGCGACGGTGGGTCCGACCTTGGCGGCGACGGGCGCCAACGCATCCAGGTCGAAACGGTACAGGCGACCCGCGTTTGCGCCCAGGATCTTGCGGCACTCGTCCTCGGACCGGTCATGCAACGCCCACCGGATCGCCAGCTTGGAGTGCGGCGCAAAACCCTCCTCGTGCGGATAGTCGCTGCCCCACATGATGTGGTCGGCCCCCAGGAAATCGATCATCGCCGCGTCATACGGAGTCAGCTCGCTGGCCAGATAGCAGTTACGCCGGGCGTACTCGCTGGGCAGCAGGGTCATTTCGTCGACGGATGACCCGCCGAACATCCCGTAGGTGCGGTTGTGCGCCTGCGACTTCATCGTGGGCACCATGGCGTCGAGCACCGCCAGCTGCTGCTGCACCCACAGGGTGCCCTGCTCGGTCGGCACGAAGCGCAGCGTCGGGTACCGCTCGAAGACTCCGGCCAGGATCAGGTGACCGAGGGTGCGTTGGGCCCACAGGGCCATCTCGGTGACCAACACCGCGTTGGACGCCGGCTGGTCCATCGGCATCTCGGGGCTGCCCGCCCCGGCGTGCTGCACCACGGTCAGGTCCAGGTCGGCGCACAGCGCCCAGATCGGTTCGTAGCGGGTGTGAAACAGCGGGGCGACCTGCGGATCACCCGGTGAGACGGCCGGGATGAGCACGCCACCGAAGCACGCCTGATCCGCGCCCCAGCGGATCTCCTGGCACGCCAGGTCGATGTCATTGGGGAAGATCTGAATCAGGCCGCGCCGCCGGGTCGGGGCCAACCCGCAGAAGTCGACCTGCCAGCGGTTGTGGGCCTGCACGCCCGCCCACCGCTGCTCGAACTCCTCGCGGGTGCGCGGCAGGCTGATGGTGATGTTGGGTGTGGTCGGGAAGAACGGCGGAACCGTGTTGGGCAACAGCACCTCCCCGGCCACCCCGTCGGCGTCCATGTCCGCGATGCGCAGCGCGTGGTCCCAGTTCCGATTGGCGGTGGCGACGATCAGGTCGTCGAACGGGCTGCTGTAGGCCTTGGCCCAGGCGTCGAACTCGTCGTGCAGCCGCGCCGGCAGATACGGTTTGTAGTCGTAGAGATCGGCCCCGGCGTGGGTGTCCGTCGAGATCACCACGTAGCGATCGCGCGTGTCCGAAGTTTCAGCCATGGTGTCCTCAGTTCTGCACCAGGTCGGGGATCGGCTCGGCGTCCGTCAGCCAGTGGCGTCCGGTCCGGCGGGCCGCCTCCCACTTGGGAATGCTCACCGCATCGTCTTGGCCCAGGTCGTCCGGGGTGGGGCCGATGCGCTCGGCCAGCGGCGCCAGGGCCGCCAGGTCGAAGTTGTACAGCTCGGCTGCCGCCAGGCCCAGCATCTGCCGGGTCTCCTCGATCGGAATGTCCCAGAAGGAACGCCGCAGCCAATCACGAGTGTGCGGCCACGTTCCCTCCGGGTGCGGAAAGTCGTTGCCCCACAACAGGTTGGTCACACCGATCTCGTAACGTCGGGCCAGCTCCCTGCGTTCGGTGGTGGTGGCCCCGATGAAACAGTTCCGGTCGAAGTAGGCCGACGGCGGCATGGTCAGATCGCCCTCCATCTGATGGCTCATCTTCTTGGCCGAGTGCTCACGCAGAAATCGGGTGTCCATCAGCCAGAGCAGATCGTTGGCCCAAAACGCCCCGCACTCGGTGACCCCCCAGCGCAGGCCGGGGAAGCGCTCGAACACCCCCGACCACAACGCGAACCACAGGGGCCTGGCCCCCCACCAGCGCACCTCGGTGACATAGATGCCCAGGTGCCCGCCGTACTCCTCTTGCGGGGCCGGGCCCGAGTGGGTGTGCACCGGCATCTGCAGGTCCTGGCAGGCCGCCCACACCTTGTCGTAGCGGCGGTCGTGGTACGGCGGGTAACCGACCCAGCGCGCCGGAATTAGAATCCCCCCGCGCAGTCCGGATTCTGCCGCGCGGGTGATCTCGGCGACCGCCGCGTCGACGTCCGCCAAGATCGGCACGACCGCGACCCCGGCCCGCCGCTCGGGGCTGTGGCTGCACAGCTCGGCCAACCAGCGGTTGTGGGCCCGCGCCCCGGCCATGGCGCGGCCCGGGTCGAGGTCGCCCGACTGGCCCAGGCCGGCCCCAAACGGTGCCCCGGCGACCCCGGTCACCGCGTCGGCGTCGGGGAAGATGACCTCGCCGATCACCCCGTCGCCGTCGAGTTCTTTGTCCCGCAGGCCGACATCCCATCCGCCGGCGATGCCGTCGCCATGCTCGGAGAACCATTCCTCGGCGAACTGCTCGTCGATGAATCCGCCGGCCTGTGCCGCGGCTGTCTTCTCAGCCAGGTAGACCTCGAAGTCCTCCCGGTATTCGGGGTCGACGTATTCGCGGTATCGCTCGGTGGGCAGCTCGGCGTGGGTGTCCGCGGAGATGATGATGTAGGGGGCCGCGTCGTTCATGGAGGTCCTTTCGCTACCAGGTGCGGATGGGGTCGGGCTCGAAGACGGTGCTACGCGCGTCGGCGGGCACGGCGCCCAGCGGCTCAGCCACCTCGGCCACGGCCGGACCGATTCGGTCGGCCAGTGACGCGAGGGCCTGCAGGTCGAAGCCGTAGACGGCCGCCGCATTCCCACCGACCATGGCCGCCACCTCGGCGGTCGGGACGTCACTGAAGGTGTGGCGCAACGCCTCCCGCGTGTAGGGAGCGGTCCCCTCGTAGTGCGGGTAATCGCTTCCCCACATGATTCGGTCGACGCCGATCCGGTGCCGCTCGGCGCACTCGACCGGACGCATGAAACTGGCACCCACGTAACACTGGCGGGACCAGTACTCGCTGGGCTTGAGGGTTAGCGAGCCGGCCGTGGGCCCGGCGAATCGGGCGATCGCTGAGCTCGCTCGCCCGTAACGTGCCGCCGCGACGTCGAGCGAGTCGAGCGTTGCCGGTATCCACCCGGCGCCCTGCTCGGTGAAGACCACGGTGAGGTCCGGGTGACGATCCAGCGCGCCGCTGAAGATCAGGTGCCACAGCGCCCGGTGCGCCCACCAATGGGTTTCGTACACCCACACCGCAAATGAGCTGCCCCACCCGTCGATCGGTGTCGGTCCGGCGTTGCCGCCGTGGTGATTGACCACGACGCCCGCCCGCTCGCAGGCTGCCCACAGCGGCGCCCAGTGCTCGGCGTACAGCGGGGGGATGCCGGTGCCGGGGGCGACCCCGGGCAGCAGCACCCCGCCGCGCAGCCCCAGCTTGGCGATCTGCGCTATCTCGGCGACGGCTTCGTCGAGATCGCCGAGCAGGATCTGGCCCACCCCGGCGCGCCGCTCGGGTGACCGGGAGCAAAAGTCGGCCAGCCAACGATTGTGCGCACGCAGGCCGGCCCAGCGCAGCTCAAGCTCCCGGGCGGTCTCCGGTGGTGGGGCAGCCAGGCTGGCCTGCGGAAAGAACGGCGGGACGGTGTTGGGGTAGATGACCTCTCCGGCGATGCCTTCGCAATCCAGATCGGCGTTGCGTCGGTCGCTGTTCCAATTGCGTTCGGCGTCGGGCTCGGTGAGATCGCCGAACGGATTGACGTATGTTTTTGCCCAGCTGTCGAATTCGTCCCGGTAGTGCGGGTCGAGATACTCGCGGTAATCGAGCAGGTCAGCACCGGCGTGGCAGTCGGCCGAAATGACCGTGTACCGGTCCATGCGCCTACACCCGCGCCTGCTCAGTCCCGGGGGCGGCTAGCAGCGCCATATCGTCGTAGCGCTGATGCACGTACGGCAGCAGCCATTCGGCCGGCACCCGCTCCGCGATCCGCCCGACCTGCACGGTGCGGCGGCGACACCAGGTGATCGACCAGATCTGGCGAACCACGATGTCGGCCACCGGGTCCAGCGCCGAATCACCCAACTCAAGGGTGCCGTCGATGTTCTCCAGCAGCTCGTAGTGCCGGTGGTATTCGCCGTAGACCAGGTGGGGGTCGGTGATGCCGCCCCCGTCGGGGGCCCGCAGGAACTTGAAGTAGAACTCGGTGTTCACCTGGTCGGGCGGCAGCTCCGCCGGCCCGGTCACCCGGCCGTTCACGGTGATGAGCCGGTGCCCGAGCCGATCTACGGTGGCGGCGACGTGATCACCATCGCGCTTCACCTCGATGCGGGCCAGCTTCTTGGGCTCACCGAATGTTTCGCGTCCGCCGGTGACCGATTGTTCGGTGGACTGCGGCATGAAGAGCGGATAATCGCCCTCGGTTTCGCCGTGCCGTGCCGTCACCGAGAACACCGCCGACCCGAACGGCGGCCGGCCCGCTATCTCGACCCGCTGGAGCTGGATGCGCACCAGTGGTTCGTCCGACGGCTCCAAAGGTTTGGGCAGCACGACTGCGACAATCTCCGGGTCGGTGCGGTAGGTGACAGTCACCGCCTCGGTGGCGATGGGCGCCTTGGTGGCGTCGATCTCATGGTCGACCCGCGCCTCCGGTGGACGAGGACCGTATCGAACTGTGGTGGCGTTCAACGCTTTCCTCCCTCGGTTTCCGGGGCGTCCTGCGCGTGTTGGCCCAGGACATCGACCAGGTAGTCGGGCTCGCCGCGCGCGAGGATCGCCGCGGCCTTGCTGCTCACGACCTGATCGGCGGGTGTGGGCGGACCCATCATCCAGAAGCGGTCCGCCCGAATTCCGTCGATCACCTGGTCAGCGACCGTCTCGAGCGGGGTGAACTCGACAGGTGCGCCGGCGGCTTCGAAGCGGGCCACCACCTTGGCCAGGGTCTGGTCGGGTGTGCGGCGTTCCTGCGTCGCGGCGTAGCGCTGCGGGCGGTGCCGCCACGACTCCCAGATGCCGGTGTTCAAAAAGCCGCCCGGGAAAAGGACATGCGCCCGGACGTGCCTGCCGGTCATCTCCAGGTGGGTGTAGAGGCTTTCGGTCAGGCAGAGCACCGCCGCCTTGGTCATCGGGTAGACCGCGGTGGCCGGCCCGCCCATGGCACCCCGCGCGATCGGCGCAAATCCGCCGTTGCCCGAGCAGGTGTTGACCACGTGTCCATCGCCCTGCTCGAGCAGGAGCGGCACGAAAGCCTTGATGCCGTGAATGACGCCCAGCACGTTGACATCGATCCCCCAGTGCCAATCGGCCAGGTCGTGTTCCCACATGTACCCCTCGGAGACGCCACCGGTGCCCGCGTTGTTGCACACCACGTGCACGGCACCGAAGCGATCAACCGCCGCCTTGGCCAGCGACTCGACCGAGGAATAGTCGGTGACGTCGGTGACCACCCCGATCGCCTCGATCCCATCGTCCGCCAGGGCTCGGGTCGCCTTGTCCAGCGGTTCGGCGAGGACGTCGGCCAGCACCACCTTCATGCCCTCGCGGCCGAAACGCCGGCCCAGGGCCTGGCCGATGCCGCCGGCTCCCCCGGTTACGACCGCCACCTTGCCCCGAAGGTCCATCATTGTGGCAATGGTCACATGGTCGCGCATTCCACCGCAAGGAGTCGCATTATGCGACCATCGGGCCTATGGCCTCGCGTCCCTCCCCGCAGACCGAGCGGGTGGTGAACCTCTTCGAGCACCTGGCGGGCGCCGGGAGCGAGGGGATGACGTTGGCCGCGGTGTCGCGTCACTTGAGCGTCCATAAGGCCAGCTGTCATTCGATGCTGTCCGAACTGCTGCGGGCCGGCTGGCTGCTGCGCGACCCGGTTCGCAAGACCTACCACCTCGGTCCCGCTCTGGTCCGGCTCGGCCGAGAGGCGGCGGGCCGCTATCCAGCCCTGCTGTTGGCGCGTCCGGTAATGGCCGAGTTGTCGGCCGCGACCGGCGCGCACTGTATTGCATTCGCGGTCAGCGATGACTACTCCACCGTGGTCGACCAAATCCGGAGCCTTCACGGCGGCGGCGACCCGATGCCCATTGGCACCCAGTTCCCGCACCGCCCGCCCTATGGGGCGTCGATCCTTGCCTGGGCCGGGTCAGACGCTCGGGATCGCTGGCTGGCCGACTTGCCCGACGACGTACGTGATCGCTACCGCCGGGCCCTCACCACTGCCCAGCGGCGCGGCTACGCGGTGGGTCTGCACATCCTGCCCGATCTGCGCCTGCGGGAACTGGCGCTGATCGTGCGTAGTGCCGAGGTGCGGTCCACCCGGCTGAGCCGGTTGGCGCAGGCATTGACCGACGAACTAATCCATCAGGAGGAGTGGTTCCCGATCAGCCTGGGTCCGGACCGCACCTACGAGGTGAGCCACATCGACTCCCCGATCCTGGATCCGGGGTCCCGCATCGCCCTGATGCTCAGCCTGGTCCCCAGTACCGAGCCGCTGAGCGGGGCGGCGGTCACCAGGCTAGGGAAGCAGCTCTTGGCTGCGACCCGCCGGCTGAGCGCCGCCCTGGCCGAAGAGTCCCACCTCGCGGTAGATAGCTAGGCGACGCGTGTTCGGCCGCCGTGGCGGCATCGGGCCAGATCCCACTGGCCGAAATCGGCTGCGAGGACGTCGTCCACGTCGACGTGCACGCCGTCGATCTCCAACCCGGGATCGGACGCGGTGACCACCTCGCGCTGGTACAGCACGGCGGCCGGTTCGCGTTCGTCGCCCGACCAGGCCCGCGTCTGCCACGCCCACCGATACCCCGGACTGGTCGAATGCCCGATGACGCCGTCGCTGATCGCCCAGGCGCACTGGCGAACGCCGCCGTAGATGCCCGTGCGCTCGGCCCCCAACACCGAGTTGATGCCCCGAAACCATTGGGCTGCCACGGTTTTCCACGTGTTGGAGTCGATATCCTCGTCGACGCTGAAGAAGATCGGCGCCGCGGGCGGACCGCCGGCCGCGGTGTGGTTGCGCAACGCCGTGTGGGCGTCCGCCACTCCGCCGTCGTAGCCGCGGGTGAAGTCCGACGGCGACCTCGGCCACCCGGGCTTGCCGTACTGGTAGCAGCTGACGATCTGCAGGCCGGCGGCGCGGAGCCGGTCCGCGTAGTCGCGGGTGACGGGCTTGAAATCGAACGTGGCGCCCGGCCGTAACTCGGAGACGTACACCAATGCCCCGTCGAGGCCAGCGGACTTGATCTGCTCGGGCTGAACCAACCGCTCGGTGAAATCAACCAGGCGCAATCCCTGACCGGCGGCCTGCGGTGTACCCACCGTCGCCCCGAGTGCGCCGGGGACGGTCAGTGCCGGCGCGAGCAGCGCGGCGTACTTCAGGACGTCGCGCCGTGAAGCGAATCGCGTCACAGCTGGGAGCGTAGCCGCGCTTTATCGAGTGATGTCGAAAACCGGTTAGGCGGGGGCAACGCGCCAGCGCCCGGCACCGTCCCGGTAAAAAAAGTAGGACGGGCAGTATTCCGCTTTGGTCTCTCCGGTGCAGGGAGTGCCGTTATACGTGGTCGTGGTGGTGTGGACGAAGCTGGTGGGCGGTAATGCACTGGCTTCCAGCCCCTGCGTCGTCGTCACCGACACGAGCGCCAGCACCGGGTACATCGGGCTCGTGCCTTGGTCCGGGTAGCCACAGCGGACACACCACGGATCCGGTGGCGGATTCGGGTGTGCCGTCGGCTGACCGACAAGGATGGGGCCAGGGAACTGCACATCGACCGTGGCGTCCGGCGGGTGGCCCGCGTTGTAGAAATCGGTGAGGGCCTGCTTCATCTCGATGTCACTGGGCGGCGGCCCCAGCTCGCCTATGTCGGCGTTGGATCTGTTTGCGCCGGACACCGTCACTGCAGCGAGGCACGTCGCGAGAATTGCTGCCACCAGGACAACTCCACGCACAAAGCGTGAGGCCCGTCGCAGGAATCCACGACTGGACCGCGGAAGCGCGACCACTGCACCTCTCTTCCCCGAGCCGGGATGCCCGTGCGCCTCGGTAACGCCGTGATCGGGCAGCCTCGTGATCTTGCTGCGAAGGAGGAACGGACCGCCCGGCTCCAGCAGCCTCTTTACGGTAGCCGATTGGCCCCGATTCGGGAAGCCTATGTTGTCAGATAGCACCGCCGGATAAGCGAGCGCCCTTACTGGTCGCAGATGCGCGACCGCTCGATCTGGCTGGCCCAGCGTTTGACGCGCTGCTGCGACGGCCCGTAGACCCACGCCGTGTTACGTGCCCGGATGCCAACCCCGACGTTGGACAACTCTTGCCACAGCCGATAGAACGGCTCGCCCTGGTAGAGCGGGAAGTACATGTCCCCGGCGAAGTCCTGACTTATGGTGAGAGCCTCGGCGCGTGGAGTAAGAAACGCA
This sequence comes from Mycobacterium sp. pUA109, assembly GCF_041287095.1. NCBI lineage: Bacteria > Bacillati > Actinomycetota > Actinomycetes > Mycobacteriales > Mycobacteriaceae > Mycobacterium > Mycobacterium sp. pUA109. The sequence continues at coordinate 37,245 of NZ_JBGGKS010000011.1, forward strand.
ACGGCATTCTCGACGTTCGTCGCCACGTTGTCGGCCTGGGCCTGGATCGTGCCGGCCGTCCAGTCGTTGTTGGCCTGGAGCAGGTTGAATCCGAATCTATCCATCTGGTTCCGCAGATCGTGATACTGCCCTTTGAACCACTGACACATCTCGCGCTCGGCATTGATATCGGCGTCCGTCACGCTCTTGCGCGTTTGGTCATACGGATACGGGAATTGCGGAACAAAGCTACTTGCGGTCGGGATGAATTCCGGCAAGATCGGAGGAGGTGGATCTGCCGGATCGGCACTTGCTAGACCTCCCAAGCCCACGAAAGCCATTGTGACAACCGCCAGGTAAGAAATCAGTACGGGGCGCGGTGCTTCGCAACAACCGATGTCTTTGCCGCGCATCGACGCCTTTTGCTCTCTACCATCCCCGTTCGACCAACTTACGGGCCACATACGCCCTGGAGCCTCCGGTGATCAGGGCCATGGCCTCGGGGCTTGGCAATGCGAATCCCAAATTGCCGTCTTGGAAGTACCGTGCCTGGGCACCGTACGGCCCGGTGGTTATCGCGAGGGTATCGTCGCCGGATCCGCACTCGCGCTGCTCACACGGCTCCGGAATGCACCATGTCCATACACCCTCATTGGTCTCGAAGCACAGCTCGATGTAGTCCGCCCGGGCAGGGCAACGGCGGACCCCTAAGAAGGTGGCCGCGAGCAGGGACTGTTCCGCCGACCGTAAACTACCGCAGCACTTGGTTTCTGCCACGCCCACCTCCTTTTGGACAGTCCGATCCACAGCAGTGCGGGCTGCGACACACTGGGAACACACTGTGAGGCATCTGACATTTTGTGGTGTCAGTTTGCACGGTGGCGGCCTGCGCCGTCAAGTACCAAAAGACTGCCAACCACCCGGGCAGGTACGCGCAAGAACCGAGACCGGCGGCAGATCCTGCCTCCACGTCGGTAGTGGCGCATATCGATGGGTTGGGATTTTGCTGGACAAGGCCCGCTTCATCATCGACAGGCCGCAAGAAAGCCGCCGTGTTTTACGGCACCGGTTGTGCTGAGGGCAAACACGTTGTCCCACCGGCGCGATCAACGACACCTGACGAAGCTGGGTCCGGCGGGTATCGGGATGAACCACTCAGGACTCTACGTTTCAGAGTCCCATGGGGTCGAAGAAGCGCAGCTTGGGCTCGCCCTCGAATATCCCAGCGATCTCGTTCAAAGTGCCGCTTTCCGCCCGCCATTTCAGGTAATGCTCGTAGTCCCGCCGGCTATTCCACTTCTCCATGACCAGCACCTGGTTGGGGCTGTCCTGGTTCCGGACGAAATCGATGCTTACGGAGCCCTCGTATGCGCGACTGTCCGGAAGGATCTTGATCATGAAATCGCGGAAGTCGTCGACGTGACCTTCCTTGAGCGTGACTTCCATAATCACTTGGACAGTCATTGCTGGCCTCCATCGTTGGGAGTGGTGCACAACTGACGTTGCGCACTAGAGGTTGAGCGGAATTGTGCAGTGCTGCCCTCGACGGACCGGCATCGGCGCGGTGATCGCGGTCAGCGCTACGTGGTGACCGGGCTGACCCCCTGAGCAAGCAGCTGGGCGGTGTGGTCGGGGCCGTGGCGGTCATCGAATTCGCTGAATGCGCGCTGGATTTCAGTATGCACGGCCGTGACGAGGGGCTCCCAGTCGCGGTGGGTGATGATCAGGAACTGACCCTGCTGCATGGCTTCGACGACCTGCTCACCGACGTGATCGGGGTCTGCGCCCTGGGCTAACAGTGCATTGTTGCCTTCGATCGCAGCGACGTTGACTTCCTCACCCAGCACTTTGGCTTCGGCTTCGCCCGAGGATTCGCTGATTCGGGTGTTCACCGTGCCGGGGCACAACACCGAGACGCCGATGTCGGTGCCCTCAAGTTCGCCCCGCAGCACCATCGAAAGGCCGAAACTGGCGAATTTCGCCGAGGAGTAGGCGCCGACGCGGACCATCGGCACGATGCCGGCCATCGAAGCCGTGTTGACGATGTGGGCACGCCCGCCCCGGCTTTTGAAGCGAGGCAGGAACGTCGATATACCGATGAACTGTGCTTCGATATTGATCCGGTAGACCCAACGCCAGACCTCCAGGGCGGTGTTGTCGAGTTCCGCTCCGCCATTGGCGCCCGCGTTGTTGCACAGGATTGAGATCGGGCCCAGGGCCTCCTCCGCCCGATCGGCCGCGGCCGTCCACTGCTCAGCGTCGGTGACATCCAGCGGAACGGCCACCACGGAGCCGCCGGCATCGGACAACTCTTTTTCGGCCTTCGCCAATCGCGGGGCGTCGATGTCGGCGAGTGCCACCTTCGCGCCTGCCGCGACAAGGGCGCGGGCCATCCCGAGCCCCATTCCTGATGCCGCTCCGGTAATGAACGCCACCTGTCCCGCTGGCCATTTCGTTGTCATGGCACACACCGTACAATCTGACACGCCCATTTGTCACACATTGGGTCGATCCGTTGCGGATGCCGGCCCACCCTGGGCCACTACCTCGCTGGGGCAGCGCCGACGCCTTGGCCACGCCCCATGCATGAATCACCCCAGTCGGCGTTGATGACCGCTTTTAGCGCGAACGAGCCCGATTCGCAAGGGTTCTCAGGGAAGGTTGGTCCGCCAGTACAGTCCGACAAGGAAGTCGGCGAGTTCGGGCGGCGTGACGTCAAGTAGTCCTTCCGCCCAAGAGATCAGAAGTTCCGAAGCGGCGCCCGACATGGCCAGAGCCTTCATCCGGATGTCCACGGGGCTGCTGTCAAACGACGGTAAATCGGTTCCCGACCACCTGAAGAAGTTCCCGGCGGCACGGACAAGGATCTCGTTACGGCGACCGCCCGCGCGCCCACCCTTACCCAAGGCCTCGACAAAAAAGATCCGGATCATTCGCGGATCGGCGGCCAACGTGTCGACGGTCGTTCGGAGTGCAATCGAGACTCTCGCGAAGGCGTCGTCGGGGGCGTCGACGAGGGCGGCGTTCACAGCGGTCTCGAGGGACTCCGCGGCAACCTCGAACACCTCATCGAACAGTGCCGCTAAGTCGGTGAAGCTCTCATAGAAGTACCGCTCGGTCAGCCCGGCCTCCACAACCACATCCTTAACGCGGACCGTTCCGGAACCACTAGATCCGAAGAGGTTCATACCGGCCTCGACCAGCTTGCGGCGCCTCTCGGCCACTCGCTCTTCGCCGGTTACCCCGCCGTACACGCGGCTCGTGCCGGAAGCCGACACCCTTCGCCTCCTTTGGTTCGGTCAGGTTCTGCAATCGCCCAAGCATAGTGCGCGCCGCGCGATCCTTACCCAGTCCCGACTGCCGGGCCTGGTCCTCCGAGCCGGCTGCGATGGACTGCCTTGACGCTGCAAGTGGCCGAGGTCCGCGACTACCACTCGGGTCGAGTACACGATTGAGTGTACCGGTAACTGAGCTCACGTATTGTCAGATAGCCATTGGCCCACCTCCGCCAATTAGCCGGTCGCTTGAGAGTGGCGGTAGCGCATGCCCCCGCAGTGGTCTAAAGTGACATGTTGCCGTGTCAGATAGCTCGGTCCGTCACTTACTTGCTTGTACACGCTGTGCAGAGCCGGGTTGGCCAACGGCATGTGGGTTGCGCTCGCCGAGCCTCGGCTGGCCGAGAGCTTGCGCGTCGAAGAAGGGTAGGGCTAAGTGCCAATAGGGAAAGAGTATTCCCAGATCGCCTGGGTGGTTGAGGATCTCGATGCGACCGTACGGCAGTGGCAGCAGACGACAGGTATCGGGCCATTTTTCATGGGTGCGCACGTCGGTGGCATGTTTACCGCGATGAATCACCGCGGCCGGCCCGCGGAGGTGGACATCAGCTGTGCGATAGCCCAGGCGGGACCGGTCCAGATCGAACTCATCAAGCAACACGGTGGCGCCCCATCGCCGTACCGTGACGTCTTTCCAGAGGGCGAGGGCGGGCTACACCATATCTGCAGCTTCGTCGACGACGTCGAGGCCGAATGCCGCAACTACGAGGCGCTCGGTTTCGAAGTGGTGTTGACCGGATTGGTCGGGGGACAGACACCAGTCGCCTACGTCGACACGCGCCCGTTGATCGGTTGCATGACGGAGCTGATGGGGCGGCAAGGGCTCGTCGTGCAGATGTTCGCCGCCACCGCGAAGGCCGCCGCCGATTGGGACGGCACCGATCCTATCCGCGACCTTTCGACATTGATGTCTTGAGGCTAGGACCCAGACTCGCCGGTCGGGCTGTGATCCAGCCCGACCGGCGCTCCACTGAATCATCTGGTCTGCCGTGGCCAAATACTTCGCGCTAGACCACGTGAGACGCACCGAGAGTGAGGACCACGCATGACCGGAAAACTCGAAGGCAAAGTCGCGTTCATCACGGGCGCGGCGCGCGGGCAGGGCCGATCGCACGCGGTGCGTCTGGCCGAGGAGGGCGCCGACATCATCGCGATCGACGTGCCGAGACCGGTGGCGAACCTGCCGTACCGCACCGCGACCGCCGAGGATCTCGCCGAGACGGTGCGTCAGGTCGAGGCACTCGGCCGCCGCATCGTTGCCGCCGAAGCCGACGTGCGCGACTTGGCCGACCTGAAGAAGGCAGTCGATGCCGGCGTGGCCGAATTCGGCCGGCTCGACATCGTGCTGGCGAACGCGGGGATCGTATCCCCCGCCCCCACACTCGAAATGAGCGAAGAGACCTGGCAGACGATGATCGACATCAACCTGACCGGCGTCTGGAAGACCATCAAGGCCTCCGTCCCCCACATCATCGCAGGTGGAAGGGGCGGTTCGGTCGTCATCACCAGCTCACTCGCGGCGATCGTCGTACAGCCGAACATTGCGCACTATTCGGCGGCGAAGGGCGGGCTGATCCAGCTGTCCAACGTGTTGTCCAAGGAGCTTGCGCCGCAGGGGATCCGAGTGAACACGGTGCACCCGGGTACTGTTCTCACGGACATGGTGCTGAACGAGCCGACCTTCCGGCTGTTCCGGCCCGACCTGGAGCACCCCACCCAGGAAGATTTCGAGGCGGTGGCCCGCACCCTGACCGCAATGCCCACCACCGCGGTGGAACCGGTCGATATCTCGAACGCGATCCTTTACCTGGTCTCCGACGACGGGCGCTACGTCACCGGAACGACGCACGTCGTGAGCGCGGGCCTGACCTGACGGTTCAATTCAGCACGGATCGGCGGGCGCACGGTCGGCCCACCCGAAGGCGGTACTCGACCGTGCGCCCGGTGAGGTCAGTCCAGCAGTTCGTCGATCTCCGACTGGATTTTCTCGGGGGTCACGGTCGATTCGAAGCGACGGATTACCTTGCCGTCGCGGCCGACGAGGAATTTGGTGAAGTTCCACTTCACCTCGTCGCTGCCGATCGCCTCTGGCCGCATGGCCTTGATGTGCTCGTAGAGCGGCCCGTTCGCGGGACCGAAGTCGCCCGGCGCCGCCGCACGTAGGTAGGCATACAGCGGGTCCGCGTCGGGCCCGTTGACCTCGACCTTGCCGAACACCGGGAAGGTAACGCCGTAATTCGTCGAGCAGAACTCCTGGATCTCGGCATCGGTGCCTGGTTCCTGGTCGCCGAACTGATTACACGGGAATCCGAGGATCTCCAGCCCGCGGTCCCGGTTCTGCTTGTAGAGCGCTTCGAGGCCTTCGTACTGGGGCGTGAAGCCGCATTTGCTGGCCACGTTGACGACGAGCACGACGCGGTCGGCGTAGGCGTCGAGCGAGCGGGTGGAGCCATCGGCCGTTTTCACGGAAAACTTGTGAATGGTCATGTCACGCAGTCTATTTGACGTAGATAACTTACACAATGACTCCGCTGCCGCTCGCCGGCGCGGCGAACTGATTGGCCCACTCGGCGGCCGGTGTGACCGCTGCCGTCGCGGAGGAACCACATCAGGCCCTCGCCAGCGCCTCCGCGGCCCCGGCACGGTCCTCCGCGACCGCCTGGTCCATCTGGTCGACTTTGAAATTTACCGGCTTGTTGATCCCGGCCCGGAATTCGAAGTGCCGGATCAGCTTCGGGTCCACCGGTTGACCGTTGAACAGCTCACCGTAGAGCGGGCCGACACGCTTAGCCGTCTTCTCCAGCAACGCCCGGTCCAGCCCGTAGAACTCGATGGCGTTCTCCCCCAGGATGGCCCGCGCCTCGACCTCGGGGACATCTGTCAACGTCGCGCGAATCCAATCGTGGGTGTTCGGCCAGGTCCCCTCGAAATGCGGGTAATCGCTACCGAACATCAGCTTGTCAATGCCCACATCGTGGCGCGCTGCAACATCCCCGTACCGCATCAGTGACGTCCCGCAGGCACAATGCAGCTTCCAGTACTCACTCGGTGTCATCTTCAACGATCCGGGGTCGGCGGCGTGCACACGATCCAAGTAGGCCAGTGTCGGTGGCACCCAGTCGGCGTGGATCTCCTGGAAGGCGACCTTCAGCCGCGGGAACCGGTCGAACACCCCGCCCCACATCAGCTGCCACAACGGGCGACGCTCACCGAACGTCTCGAACAGCTCACTCAAAAACGAGTTCGTGCCGACAGCGTCCGGGCTGGCGTCCGGGTCGAACCTGGGCAGCATGCTCTCGTCGATCGCCGATAAGCCTTCCGCGCCCGCGTCGTCGCCGCTGGTACGGCTGAACACGTTGCGCACCATGTCGACCACAAAGCCCTGCGGATTACCGAAACCGGCATGGATGTGGACCACCATCCCCAGGTCCTGGCATGCTGCCCACATCGGGTCCCACCAACCGTCGTACAGCGCCGGCAGATCCTCCGGGGTCGTGCCCGGCATCATCGGCGGAAAGATCGCATGGAAACCCGACTCCCGGGCGCGCACGATGTCGGCGACCCCGGTGTCCCAGTCCGGCCACGGATAGATTAGTGGCACACCCAAAAGCCGGCCGGGCGCCTCCGAACAGAAGTCCTCCAGAAACCGGTTGTGCGCGTGCGAGCCCGCCCGCCGCAGCTCATGCGACCGCAGCGAGTTCTGCACGTCGGCAAACGGCACGAAGCCAATGGGCCCGAACGGGTGGAGGAATTCGGCGGCGATACCCTCGGCCTCCACGTGACGAAGCCGCCACACCGGATCGAAATAGCCAACCTCACCCGCGGCCGACACCACGCCGTGCTTGTCGTAGACCTCAAGGGAATCCTCCGGCGGTGGGTATCCGGTCAGGTCGACAACCCTGTTGATGACCCCCACGTCGTCGAGGTAACCGCTCCACGAATCGTGGTACTTCGACTCCAGATACGCCTTGTACATCTTCGGCGGCAAGGAGACGTGCGAGTCCGCCGACACCATCGTCATCGGTTTGAGTTCCGGGCTCGACAACGTGGTTGCGTCCGCACTCCGTACGTCAAATCTGACTCGCATCCGAGCTTCCCCTCAAGGCTGTGACATATCTGACATGCTTGCCTGTCAGTTTGCCGCTGTGGGTGCCGCAGGTCAAGACTTATTCGTGAGCTAGCCCGCGAGGATGGTGAGCTGAGCGCCGAAAACGAACCCAGCCATCCCGAACACCACCAATCCGGGCAGCATTGACTCCATGGAATCCCCTACCCGGCGATGCATGATCACCGCTCCGACCATCAGCAGCATCAACCCAGCTGCCGCGGCAACACCCAACGGTCGCCAGCACAAGCCGCCGATCAAACCGGTCGCCGCAGCCAACTGACACAAGCCAACGAACCGGCTCAACTCCGGCGGCATGTGGAAATGCTGCCCCTCCTTGCGGGCCGGCGCCAAATAGAGGGTGTTCACGGTACCGGCTGCGCCGAAAAGTACCGCCAATGCGATCGATGCCCCGACTACCGTGATCTGCATATTCCTCCGTATCGGCACATCGGCCGATGACCGCAGGTCGGTCCTGCGACTGGCTCAGCGCCCGGCGCTCTTCGGATACGACCGGAGCATCAAGCAAGCATCTGGGTGGCTTCGGCGAGTAACTCGGCCTGTCGAGACCAGTCGCCTACCACGGTGACGGTTATGCGTTCGACCCCGGCCTCGCCCAAAGCGGCCAGGTTTTCTGCGATCTGGGTCGGAGACCCTGTTGTAACCATCGCGTCGGCGGCCTCGTACGGGAACCCCCACATGCCGGCCGGGTCGGCTACCGATTCCACCGCGGCGCGCCGGTCGGGGATTGTCGGGTCACCGGCGATGGAAGCCAACAGGAACCCGGTGATGGCCGGCGTGGGGCGGCCCCTGCCGACGGCCAATCCCGCCAGTGTGTCGCGGAGCTTGGCGATCTCGGCCGGCGGGAGGGGCAGCCCGAACCAACCGCCGACGTCGACGGCCCGGTTCAGGGCCGGTTGCGATATCCCGCCCACCAAGATCGGCGGGACGGTGGCCGCGGGCAGCAAACGGTACTCGACCCCGTCTTTTCCTGTCCCGCAACGGCCCGAAATCAGATCTGGGAGCACCCGCAGCGCCGCATCCGTCAGCCGACCACGTTGGCGTCGCGGGACGCCCACGGCTCCCCAGGATCCCGGATGGCGATCCTCGCCGATACCGACGCCGAGGATCATCCGGTCACCGGACAGGTGTTGCAGCGCAGCGATCTGCTTGGCCACCCAGGCCACCGGCCGCAGCGGGAGCACCATGACGCCGAAGCCCAGCTTGACGCGTTCGGTGGCCGCGGCGACCGCGGCCAACACCGTGGTGCTCTCGAGGAAGGCCATCTGAGTACCAGCCACCAGTTGGTCGATCACCCACACCGACTCAAAGCCGAGATCCTCGGCCTGTCGGGCGGCCGCCACGACATCCGGGGGCACCTCCGCGGCCGGACTCATGGTAGGTAGGAAAATCCCAACGTTCGGCCCAGACATGTTGTGCTCCTTGAACTTGCACGGGGCCCGGCGCCGAAACGTCTGGAACGCAAAGCGAGCGCTGCGCCCGCGCCGAATCAGCCTGCTAGGCCTCGGGTGCCGCCACGGGTGCCATCGACTGCTGAGCCTTGATGATTGAATCCAGCAACGACGGCTGGTCGGTGGCGAAGTCGAGTTTGTCCATGCCGCCATACGGATTCTCGAAGCTCGCGACTTCCTCCGGCGAATTGTCGGCGTAAACCTCAAGTTCATTACCGTCGGGATCGTAGAAGTACACGCTCTTCGTCACGCCATGGTTGACGGTGTAGGCGATCTCGACGTTCTCGCGCAGCAGCGTGTCGTAAGCCTCACGCAGATCATCCTCATTGCGCAGCTTGAAGGCGAAGTGCTCCATCCCGATCTGGTAGAACGTTCCATCGGGAGCCTCAGACCCGAGCTCGGCGATTCCCAGTTCATGATGGTCGCGCCCCGTCGAAAGGAAGACGACCGCCGGAGGGATCTTGCCCATCACCTTCAGCCCCAGGACCCGGGTGTAGAAATCAAGCGACTTCTCCAGGCTGCGGACCTTGATGACAACGTGGGCCACCCTCTCGATCTTGATCATTTGCCTTCAACCTCTCCAAATTCCGGTTCCGCTGGACGCGGCGACGATGGGCAACGCTCACCAAGCGGTCAACACTCGGCGCAGCACACTCCATGCGCTTCTTCGTTGTCAGAGCAGCTCGCTCGTAGCTTACTAGATCAATCTATACACTGCAAGAGGCGATGCCCGATCCGCCTACGACTGTGCCGCGGCGGTCTTGCCGAACGTCTTCTCCATAAATCCCGGATCGATCAGCATGCCATGCACCTGCTGGTTGTGACTGTGGCACAGCTGGTGGTAGGCAAACGATGTCTGCATCGCGTTGACCCGCCCCTGGTTGTCCTGGGCGACGTTGACCGACTCCTTCGCCAGCTTGAGCGCAAACAGCGGCTTTTCGCCGATGCGCGATGCCAGTTGCAGTGTGTATGACTCCAGCTCATCGAGAGGCACGACGTGATTCACCATGCCGAGGCGATGCACCTCCTCGGCCGTAAGGAAGTCGGAGGTGAACAACATCTCCTTGGCCTTACGGACGCCGACCTCGAACGGGTGGTTGAAGAACTCGGCGCCGGCCACCCCCATCGACACGGTGTTGTCCTGAAACAGCGCATTGTCGGCCGCGACAATCAAGTCGCAAGGCCACACGAGCATGAGGCCACCGGCAATGACCTTGCCCTGCACGGCGGCGATGGTCGGCTTCGGAAGGTTTCGCCAGCGCTCGGAAAGCCCGATGTACATCTCTTTTTCGACCGCCATCTGCGACTCGGCGCCGGCGCAGCCAAAGCCACACCAGGTACCGACCCGCTCATACTCGGTGATCACCTGCAGCGCGTCCTGCTCCCGCAGGTCGTGTCCCGCGGAGAAGTGCGGTCCATTCGCGGCCAGAATGATGACGCTGACCGAATCATCCTGCGCGGCACGGTCGAAGGCATCGTTGAGCTCGTACAGCATGCGCATGCTCTGCGCGTTGCGCGCCTCGGGCCGGTTGAGCACGATTCGGGCGACCTTCTCGGCGGCCCGCTCGTAGAGGATGGTCTCGAACTCGCTCACGCTCAAGCCTGCCCGTTCGACTGAGGCAGCCGGGACGTGGTGTCGGCAAGGATGGCGGCTGCCGTGGCAACCGCGCCCTGAACACGCTCGGCCGTCAGCGGCGGGGTAAACGCCGCGGCAAAAGGAGTCGGCAAGTCGCTGTGGGCGATGGGACGTTGATGGGAGAACGTATCGAAGCCGGCCTTGCCGTGGTACGCGCCCGAGCCGCTCATCCCGACCCCGCCGAACGGCGCGGCGTCATTGACATACGCCAACCCGAAGTCGTTACGCGACACCGCGCCCGACGTGGTGTTCCGGAGGAACCGTTGGAAGTCATCGTTGTCTGCGCCGTACCAGTAGGACGACAGTGGGTGTTCGCCGGCCGCGGCGTAGCCGATGGCCTCGTCGATGTCGGAGTAGGTGTGCAACACCAACACCGGACCGAAGATTTCCTCAGTGTTGATCACGGCGTCCGCTGGGGTGTCGAGCAGCAGCGTCGGCGGGAATCGGCGCGATGCGGCGTCGGGCACCCGGTCCTTTTCCTTTTCCGGCACAATCACGATCTCGGTGGCGCCCTTGGCCTTGGCGTCCTCGACGAGGCGGGCGACCCTGGCGTAGTTGGCGTCGTTGATGATCGACACCACGTCGGGGTTGTCGATGAACGTCGGGAAGTGCGCGCGCACCGCCTGCTGGTATGCCTCGACAAAGGCCTGCTTGCCCGACTCGGGGACAAAAGCATAGTCCGGGCACAGGCAGACCTGGCCGTTGTTGACGAGGCGTGCGGCGGCCAGCCGCGCCGCGGCATCGGCGATGTCGGCGTCGGGGGCGACGATGGCGGGGTTCTTTCCGCCCAACTCAAGCGTCACCGGCACGAGATTGCGTCCGGCGGCCGCGGCGACGAGGCGTCCGACCTTGGGCGAGCCAGTGAAGAAGATGTGGTCCAACCGCAGATCGGTGAACGCGGTGGCGGTCGGTAGCCCACCGTTGACGACCACGACTTCCTCGGGGCTCATCCGGGAGGCCACCGCACGCGCGAACACCGCGCCGGTGCGCGGCGTCATATCGGAGAACTTGATCATCACCCGGTTGCCGGCCGCGAGCGCTTCGACGGTCGGCACGAACACCAGCACCACCGGGAAATTCCACGGGCCGATGACGCCAACCACGCCTTTGGGGCGATTCTGGATGACGGTCGGGAAGGCACCACCCAACCCGGCGGGCACCTCGGTCGGCGCCATCCACGCCTCGAGGTTGTCTCGGGCATGGGTAATCGCCCCCATCCCACCCACGATGTCGAGTTCCATCGAGGTGGTCGGGGGCCGGCCACCGAAGTCCGCGCCGAGGGCCTCGGCGAGTTCGGCGGCGTGCTCAAGGACCGCGGCCACAAGGCGATCGATGCGGTCACGGCGGGTGGCGGCGTCGGGGATCGGATCGAGGGCCTGGGCGGCGCGCTGGGCATCCAGGAGCCGCTGCAACTCCTCGGGCGCGACGTCGACGAGTTGTTCGGTTGTCATAGTCATCGGCTCAGCTCCTTTTCTGCGGGCGAATCAGCTGCGACAAGGTCTCGGGCCCACCGGTAGTCGGCTTTGCCGGCCGGGCCCCGGAGCACCGCGTCGACGCGGACGATCGCTTTGGGCAGCTTGTAGCGGGCCAGCCGCTGCTCGGCGTCGGCCAGCAGGTCCCCATCCGTCGGGTCGTGTCCGGGCCGTAGCTGCACGACGGCGACGATCTCGCTCCCCCATCGCTCGCTCGGCCGTCCCACGACGACGACGTCGCGGACCGCGGGGTGGGCGATCAATGCGTCCTCGACCTCCTCGGCGAAGATCTTCTCCCCACCGGAGTTGATCGTGACCGAGTCGCGCCCGAGCAACTCGATGCTGCCGTCGGCGCGGTGCCGCGCCCGGTCGCCGGGCAACGCCATACGGCGACCTTCGACGGAGGGGAAGGTGCGCTCGGTCTTATCGCGGTCGCGGAGGTAGCCGAGCGGAATGGCACCATGGCGCGCAAGCCATCCGGTCTCCGGGTCGCCCGGCTGGAGAATCCGTCGATGCTCCGCGTCCACGACACAGGTGCCGGTCGCCGGCGTGAAAACACCGGAGGTCGCCGGCGCCCCGCTCGCGCTCAAATTCGACAGTTGCGAGCCGGTCTCCGAGGACCCAGCCACATCGGCGATGACGACCTGCGGCAGCAGCCGCAAGATGCGGTCCTTGACCGGTGCGCTGGTCACCGCACCGCCCACACCGACCAGCTGCAAGGAACTTCCGTCGTGGCCGCCGCGCTCGAACTCGTCGCACAGCGGGGTCGCGAACGCGTTCCCGACGAGGTTCATCAGCTGCACCCCCTCCCGGTCGATCAGCTCCCATATCGATGCGGGGTCGAGACGGTCGACGACGTCGGGGAACACGACGGTTCCCCCACCCATCAGACCGGCCAGCGCCATCCACTGGGCGGCCCCGTGCATGAGCGGAGGCAACGGCAGCACGACTCGCCGCTCGCCGGCGGCGACCAGGGCCACGCCCTCGGCGAGCGCGGGCACTTCGAACATGCCGTCCGGAAGGAAGGCGCCCAAGCCACTTTCGAGGATGTCGGCCTGGGTCCACAGCACGCCCTTGGGCATCCCGGTGGTACCGCCGGTATAGAGCAGGTAGAGATCGTCGGGATCCGGCTGGGTCGGCGGGGGCTCTGCGCTGGCGACCGCCAGGGCCTGCTCGTAGTCGAGGGCACCGGGAAGCAACGCGTTGCCCGAATCGTCGGCGACTTGCAGCAGCAGCGTCGGCGGTTTATCCAGCGACCGCAGGACCGGCGCGAGCGTCGGGGCGAAACGCGCGTGGTAGATGATCGCGCGGGCCGACGCGTCGTTGAGCAGATAGGTCAGCTCGGCTTCAACGTAGCGGTAGTTGACATTCAACGACGCGGCGCGGGCCGCCGCAGCACCCAGCATCCCTTCCAGGTACTCGTTGCCGTTGTACAGGTACAACGCCACATGGTCTTGGCCCGACTCCCACGGCTGCAGCTCGGCGCGTGGCCGGTGGACGGTGATCCCGCGTGACAGCAGGAGATTCGCGAGACGATTGATTCGCGCCGCCACTTCGCGGTAGGTGAGCCGGCGATCCCGGTACACGATGCAGTCGCGCTCGGGTAGCGCCGCAGCGACGCCGGCGAACAGCTCAGCGTGGTTGTATCGCATCAAATCTCCAACGGTGAACGATCGAAAGTCGCAGGCCCCGGCCACGTTGCCCGGGCCTGCGACTGGCCTTCGGGACGCCGGATCACTTGCACCGGATGTCGACGAGGGCCTGACGCCGCTCGTCGCGCACGACGCGCAGCGCCTCCTTGAGCGCACCCACAAGTTCGCTGCGGTGGTGCACCGTCACGCCGTGGCCACCCGAGGCGGTGCAATAGGCCGCGAACTCCGGCGAGGGCGACAGGTTGGAGAAACGGTCCTCACCGGACGTGACGGCGGTGCCGTCCGGGTAGACCAGCTGCGTCGCCATGTCGACGGCCCACCAGTTGCTGTTGTTGGCGATGATCGTCAGCACCGGAAGGTTGTGCTTGGCGGCCGCATGGTGGCACGCCGCCGGGTTGGCGAACATGTAGGCGCCATCGCCGAGCGTGGCGACCACAGTGCGGTCCGGCGCGGCGTACTGGGCGCCGAGTGCGGCCGGCAGGCCCCAGCCCAGCCCGCCCGATGCGGGCAGGAAGTAGTAGGTGCCCGGCTTCGTGCGGTTGAGCAGGCAGGCGGTTGCCACGTACTCGTTGAAAACGATGTCGTCCTCGTCGAGCAGCTCACCCAGGACCGCCGAGATCGCCGCCGCGGTAATCGGCTCATCGGCATCGCGGCCGTTCTCGTCGCGCCGTTGGGCGTCGATGCGGCCCTGACGTGCCGCGGCCATCGCACGGATCTCCTCGGCGCGACTCTGGTCGATACGGTCGCCGCGGATCTCCAACGCCTCGGACAGCCGGGTGAGGAATGCGGTCGGCGTGGCGCTGATGTTCAGATCCGAGCGATGCGACCGAATCGGGTAGGTGGCGTACAGCGGATCGACCCCGACCTGAGCGATGTAGGTGTCGGCGCGGGGCGGCGTGTGGGTCTCCATCCACGGCACGTCGCTCTCGAGGAAGACGATCACATCGGCCCGGGTGAACACGGTCGTCGCCACGTCCATGTTTGCGACGCGGTGCGGATGGTTGTACGGGATGTTCAGGTAGCGGGCCCACGGATCGGCGATACCGATCCCGTATCGGGTGGCGAGGTCACTGAGCAGCTCGACGGATTCGGGCTCGATCCCGTTCGCCGTGGCCACGATGACCGGGAACTCGGCGGCGGCAATACGATCGGCGAGCGCCTCGATGGCGTCGGGATCGGGTTGCACGGTAGCCGGAACGGTGGTGCGCGCGACCGGCACCGCCGGGGCCTGCGCCGGCTCAGCCAGCACCTCACGGGGCAACGCGAGGTACACCGGCCCCCGCGGGTGGGCGGCGGCGACGCTCAGAGCGCGGTCGACAACGGACTCGACCTGGCGGGGGTCGCGCAGTTCGTAGTCCCATTTGACGAATTCACGGACCAAACTCGCCTGATCGAACATCTCCTGCGACCAATGGATGGGCAGGTCGCGGGCTCCGACAGCGCCACCTTCGAGGATCGGTGACCGGCCGGCGGTGACCAGCAGTGGAATCCGGTCCCGGGAGGCGTTGGCAACCGAGCACGCGGCGTTCGCCGTTCCGACGTTGACGTGCAACATCAGGGCCTGGGGCCGTCCGGTCACGAGCGCGGCACCGTGGGCCATGCCGCCGGCCAGGTTCTCGTGCGCGCACAGCACGGGCGTCGGCAGCGCCGGGTTGTTGTCCTGGTTGAGCGCATAGGCTTCGACGATCGGCGCGAAGTCGGTCCCCGCGTTGACGAAGAAGTATTCGATGCCGTGCTCGACGAGCGCGTTGAGGTAGCGGGTAGCAGCGGTCTGCGACATGGTGATCTCTCTGTTTGGTGCTCAGGACGTGTATTGGGCGACAGCTGATCTGGCGCGCGACCAGCACCCGCTGCGGCGCGACCTGTGTGGCCGCACCCCAGCAGGTGCTCGCATCCATGTGTCGAGCTGGAATGACCAGATTCCGAGCGGACCGAGCTGTGGAACGGGAGCCTGGTCAGGACAGGTCACGGCAAGAGCCACTCGGCGTTCGTCCGGAAGAACTTGGTGGTGATCTCCTCGCCCAGCGGTTCGACCTTGGCCAGCATCTTGTTCATCGAGTCCTTGGTGCCCTCGACGTGCGGGTAGTCGGTCGAGTAACAGAACACATCGACCAGGTTCGGGTCGTCCTGGATGTACCGGTCGACCGGCTCGAAGTTGAACGGCGACACCCGCACGTTCCGTGCGACATACTCGGACGGCTTCATCGGCAACTTGGCGGCCGCCGAACCGGGGAACACCTGGCAGTACATGTCCATGCGCCGGGCGGCCGGGCCGACCCAGTGCGCACCGACTTCGAACAGGCCCAGCCGCAGCCGCGGGAACCGCTCGAAGACGCCGCCGAGCACCAGGGCGTTCAGGTAGTTGTCGATCGCCATGTGGCAGGTCGCGAACATACCGATGTTGGTGTTCGGGATCTCCGGGGACTGGAACAGATCCTGGAAGGTCTCGGCAAAGGTCCATCGCGGGTCCAGGAAGAAGAACTCGGT
This sequence comes from Mycobacterium sp. pUA109, assembly GCF_041287095.1. Classification (NCBI taxonomy): domain Bacteria; kingdom Bacillati; phylum Actinomycetota; class Actinomycetes; order Mycobacteriales; family Mycobacteriaceae; genus Mycobacterium; species Mycobacterium sp. pUA109. The sequence continues at coordinate 53,383 of NZ_JBGGKS010000011.1, forward strand.
GCCGATGTGCAAGGTGGCAGTGACGTCGTTCTCCTCCAGCAATCGCCACAGCGGATCCATTGCCGAGTGCGCCGGCGACACGCCACCGGGCGGGACGTCTGCCTGAAGATAGACGCCTTTGACGCCTCCGTCGATGAGCCGCTTGATCTCGCCGATCATGTCGTTGATGTCGTCGCTGGTGGGGATGATGCCGACCAGGCGGATCCGGCCATCGTTGAGGTTCGCGTTCTCGATCGCCCAGTCGTTGTATGCCCGCAGGAACAACTTGGAGAATTCGGGCCGCGACAGTCCCTCGAGCATGGAAGTGTCGCCACCGAAGCGCTGCTCGAAACCGAAGTCGGTCATTCCGCCGACCATCATCGCGGCGATCGCCGTGGTCGGAAAGACCAGCTGCTTCTCGATCCCCATCGCGTCGAGAACCTCGACTCGCCGGTTCAGGTCGATGGCACTGGGCGCCTTGGGCCCCTTGACCTTCCAGATCGAGTCCTCGTCGATCTCCATCACGTCCTCGGCCTCGACGTGCATGTTGGTGTCGGTGGGATCGGGGCGCAGCCGGTCGGTCGCCTCGAAGAGCGCACCCATGATTCGGCCGGCCTGGCCGAAATAGTCTCCGAGCCGAGTGCTCGGGATCATCTCGTGAGCGTCAACGTCGTGCGCAAGGAGTTTCATTCGTACCTCTGGGATTGGGATTGGTTTTCCTGGGAAGGAAAGCAGCGTGGTCGTTTCGTCCTCGGGTGTGACGGACTAGATAGATTGCTCTAGGATCATCAGACAATCACAATTGTCGGAGTGCGTCAACCCTCGGAGAACACCCCTAGACGTCGCGGGCGCGACGTCCGATCTGGAAGGAAAGCCATGCCCACCGTGCCCGATTCCCATCGCGACCTCGTGGCAGCACCGCTCGTTGCATCGCTGGCCACCCTCGGCGGCGACAGGACTCCGCAGGTGACCGCGGTCTGGTTCGTGGCCGACGGCGACACCGTCAAGTTCTCCCTGGTGACGGCGCGGCAGAAGTACAAGAACATCGTCGCGCGCCCCCGGGCGACGTTGTTCATCATCGATCCGAAGAATCCGTTCCGCACCCTCGAGATCCGCGGGACGGTGGAGGTCTCCGAGGACTCCGATCTCGAGCTTTTCGCGCAGGTCTTCCGCCACTACGGTCTAGACCCGGACACCTCTCCTGCACCGCGCGAAGGACGCGTGGCGGTCAGCCTGCGACCCACTCGGGTGGTGGCGCAGGGTTGACCGGTTATGCCGCTCGGCGCCACGGAAGCGGCGAGGTCACTTCCCGCGGGTTTTCTTCGCCTTGCGTCCGTTGCCGGCGGCGAGCCCGGCGGCAACGGCGTTCGCCGCCGCGCGGCCGGCGGTGTGCATCGGATCCGAAGATCGGGTGGTGCGGCACAGCAGGACAGCACCTTCGATCAGGCAGAAGGTCTCCACCGCGACGTCGCGCGCACGCTCGGCGCTCATCCCGGCATCGGTGAACCGCTGTTCGAGAACCGCCAGCCACGATTCGAACGCGTCGGCAGCGGAGTTCCGCATCAGCTCGTCACTGGTGGCCACCTCAAGGGCGATCGTCGCGATCGGGCACGCGTAGCCGTAGTCGGTCTCCTCGAGCAATTCGGCGGCCCGGACGAAGGACGCCGCGGTCGCCTCCACCACGTCCGACCCCGGCGGGTATACCGACTCGAGCACCTCCCGGTAACGCTCGCCACCGTAGGTGAGCGCGGCGGCGCCGAGTTCCTGCTTACCGCCGGGGAAGAAGTGGTACAGCGATCCGTACGGTGCGGCGGCGGCGGCCAGGACAGCCTTGATGCCGGTGGCCCCGAAGCCCTGCCGGCTGAAGAGCTCGGCGGCCGACTCCACGAGACGCACCCGGGTCTCGGACGGCTTTGCAGTGCTAGACGATGTCGCGGTCACCCGTTCAGCTTACCTCGCTAGATCAATCTGTCGCAGCGTGACGCTACCCACGCACGTTGACCTCGCCAACGTCACAAGATAGATTGATCTAATGTCTGATACTCGTGTTTTTGAACTTCGTACGTACGAGGCGGTGCCGGGCAAGATCGACGCGCTCGTGGAACGCATCGGCGATCACGCAGCGGCACTGTTCGAGAAGCACGGCATGACCAACATCGGTTTCTGGGTGCAGACCGACGACGAGGGCGCGCCGACCGACACCCTGACCTATATCGTTGCCCACGAGAGTCGCGACGCCGCGAAAAAGTCGTGGGAGGCGTTCTGGGCCGACCCGGAATGGCAGGCCATCCGGGCCAACGGCGAGCAGGTCACCGCCGGCGCCACATCAGTGTTCATCGAGCCCACGACGTACTCGGCGATTCGCTGACCCGCGCATGAACACCCCACCACCGGTGGGGTTTTCATGGTGTTTGCACACGGCCCTGAACGGCAGGCCCGGACAGCCGGCATTCCTGCCCACCCGAATAACTCTGAGGATTATTTGATGTCTTCGCTCTTCGACCTGACCGGGCACGTCGCGCTGGTCACCGGAGCCAACTCCGGGATCGGGCTCGGCATGGCAGACGGGCTGGCCCAGAGCGGCGCCGACGTGTGCATCTGGGGCACCAATGTCGAGCGCAACGAGAAGGCTGCGGAGGAACTCGCCAAGCACGGCACCCGGGTGCGGGCGATCCGCTGCGACGTGGGCGACGAGGACGCGGTGGCGGCGAGCTTCGCCGAAACGTTGGAGTACTTCGGGCGAGTCGACTCCTGTTTCGCCAATGCCGGTGTGCGCTCGCCCGAAATCCCGTTCCTCGAAACGACCCTCGCCGACTTCCACGGCGTCACCCGAATCAACCTCGACGGCGCGTTTCTGACGCTGCGCACCGCCGCACAGCACATGGTGGAACGTGGCGGCGGCGGCGTGCTGGTGGGTACCTCCAGCGTCTCGGCACACCACGGAACACCCCGCGGCCAGGCGTACGCGGCGAGCAAGGCCGGGCTGTCGGCGATGATGCGCAGCTGCGCCATCGAGTTGGCCCGGTACGGGATCCACGCGCATTCGCTGACGGTCGGCTGGACCGAGACGCCGCTGATCTCTCGGGAGATGAACAACCCGGCGTTTCAGGAGAACGTCATCAAGCGCATGCCGCAACGCCGCTGGGGAACTCCCGGTGATTTCGCCCGCATCGCGGTGTATCTGGCCGGCGGCTCCGGCGGGTTCCAGACCGGCGACGACATCGTCATCGACGGCGGGTACCTGGTCTTCTGACGCGATTCATTTCGCCAAATCTTCTCGAGATGGCCGCCGCTGCGGGCCCGCCGAATCCTGAAGGACAACCCAAAAGAGCGGGTCGACACCTGGTGTCGACCCGCTCTTTTAGTCCGCGGTTACGGGATGAGCCCGCCCGTCGCCCGGATCACCTGGCCGGTGACCCACCGAGCATCCGGGGAGGCCACGAAGGCCACCACGTCCGCGATGTCGGCGGGCTGGCCGAGCCGGCGTAACGGAGTCCGCTCCGCGATCGCAGCGGCGGCATCGGCCGGGAGCTTCTCACGCTGAGCATCCGTTTCGGTCAGCCCCGGCGCCACCGCGTTGACGGTGATGCCCCGCCGTCCGAACTCGAACGCGCACTGGGCGGTGAAAACTTCGATCGCGCCCTTGGTGGCCCCGTAGACCGGGCTTCCGTCGCTAGGGGCAAACGCGGAGAGCGAGCTGATGTTGATGATCCGACCGCCCTCCTCCGGAAAGTGCGCAACCGCGGCCTGGGTGGTCGCGATCGGCCCCTCGACGTTCACCCGGATCATCCGGTGGACTTCGTCCTCGGTGATCTTCTCGGCGAACTGGATGGCGATATCCGCGGCATTGTTGACGAGGATGTCGAATCGGCCGAGCTCCGAGGCCGTCCGCTCGACCAGCGACTTGGCCTGTGACCAGTCGCCGACATCGCCTTGCAGCACGATCGCCTTGCCGCCGGCGGCCCGAATCCGTTCGGCGACCCGCTCGGCGGCGTCCGCCGCCTTGACGTAGTTCACCGCGACGGCGGCCCCGTCGGCCGCCAGTCGTTCGGCGATCGCGGCGCCGATCCCCCGGGACGACCCGGTGACCAGCGCGACCTTGTTCGCTAATTTGCCCACAAGATCCGCCCTACTTCTGCGACCTGGCGAGGGCGCCGTGAACCTCGGCCATCATGTCTTCCTGCGAGATCGGCGAAATGTTCTCGTTGAGCAGGGTGACGCCGGGGACGTCCCCGTAGTCCGGCCCGACGTGCGGGCCGATGAACTGGTAGAAGTTCGCGTCGCCATACTGCCGCTCGCTCAGGATCTTCTTCTCCACCGGGTCGAACTCGATCACCGCCAGGTACTGGCCGGTCATCCGGCTACCGTCCTCCAGATCGAACGAAATCCAAGCCTCGCGGAACAGCGTGTTCGGACCGACCCCGTGCACCCGCTTCTTCGAGGCGACCCGGACTTTGGCACCGTGCGGGAGCGAGCGCCGGTAGTGTTCGCGAACAGCCTCCACCCCGTCGACCCGCCACTGGGCGCTGGGGAATTCGTAAAACGGTTCGGCAACCACGGTTTCCATCGTGGCGTCGATATCCTGTGCTAGCTCGGCAAGTTCATGCGCGGCGAGGATGGCTTCCATTTCTTCAATAGTGAGGTCGGTCATGAGGTCCATTCCGTAGTCCGGGAATCCCGTGCCCAAGGGATTAGTCAATTTCACAGAGGAATCTGTATCGCCGTCGTGTGCCTACGGGGCTGTGCACAATCGCGGCGATTCACAAGCTTCACAAGAACGGTTGAGCTGCTCAGGGTTTCGTTGTCTTCTCCTTCGGGTCGATCGGTTACGCCGGATGCTGATCACCTACGGGTGCACCGGGTGTGCATCAGTTGTGTTCGACGAAGTCGGCCCGGTCACCCTCGAAGGCGATGCCCGCGAGTCGGCGGAACTGGCTGCCGTGGAACACCAGCGGCGCGACCGCGGGACTAGCCTGCAGGCCGTGGATCTCGAGCACAGCGAGGGCGTGGTCGCCTGCCGGAACTTCGGAATGCAGGGAGCATTCCAGCCACGCGGCCGCACCGCGTACGAACACACCACCCCCGGGTGAGCGGTCCCAGGCGACTTCGACGAAGCGGTCGGGGACATTACGGGCGAGGTTCATACAGATCGCGTCCTGGCTCTGCGCCAGCACACTGATCCCCAGCCGGGGCCGGTCACGCAGCCTCTGCCACGTATACGAGGAGGACTGGAAGCACACCGAGACTAGGGCCGGCGCGACCGACACCGAGGTGAATGAGCTGGCGGCCATCCCGACCGGCCCGTCGTCGACCATCGCGCACACCGCGGTGACGCCGGACGGGAAGCACCCGAACGCCCGACGTAACAGTCCGGTGTCGTCGGTCATCGACTCGAAACTGATCATCGTCCGGTCCCACCTATTCCTCGGCACCCCACGGGCGGCACGATCGCTGGGGTGTCCCTCACCTCGACGCGACCCGCGGAGTGCACCGCGCCACAATCGTAGCGCTTCTTGATAGATTGATCTAGCATTATTGAGTCTTTTGCATGGACGCACGACGGCCTAGGAGTCTCCCCGGCGCCCGCTATGAGCGCTCGTCCGCGATCCGCACCATGATCTTGCCGTCGTGCTTACCGGTGAACAACAGGCTCAGTGCCTCGGGCGCCGCCTCGATGCCGTCGAGCACGTAGTCCTTCCAGCGCAGCCGCCCGGCCTGAATCCAGGACGCCAAATCCGCGTACGCGTCCCGTGCCCGGTCGAAGTGGTCGAGCACGACGAAACCCTGAATCGTCAACCGCTGCATCAGGACCCGGCCGAAGTCGGTCGGTCCGGCCATCGGCCCGTTGGAGTTGTACGACGAGATCAGCCCGCACACCGCCATCCGGCCGTGCCGGTTCATCCTGGCGTAGACGGCATCCATGATGGCGCCGCCAACGTTCTCGAAGTCCATGTCGATACCGTCCGGGCAGAGCCGGTCGAGGGCGTCGCCCACGTCCTCGGACGTGTAGTCGACGGCACCGTCGAAGCCCAGTTCCTCGACGATCCACCGGCACTTCTCCGGGCCGCCGGCAATGCCCACCACCCGACAGCCCATGATCTTCCCGATCTGGCCGACGATGGACCCCACCGCACCGGCGGCCGCCGAGACCACCAGCGTCTCGCCGGGATGGGGGCGACAGATGTCGAGCAGACCGGTGTACGCGGTCAGGCCGGTGGTGCCCAGCACCGACAGCGACGCCGTCAGCGGGATGCCGTCGCGCCGGCGGATCCGGGTCGCGGCCGCGGCGTCGCTCATCGAGTACCGCTGCCAGCCACCGTCGCCGAGCAGCACGGTGTCACCCGGCGCGAACCGCGACGAGGTGCTGTCCTCCACGACGCCGACCGTGATTCCGCGCACCACCTCGCCCACGCCGACCGGCGGCAAGTACTGCTCGCGATCGCTCATCCACACCCGGTTCGTGGGATCGATCGACAGATAGACGTTGCGCACCAGGATCTGGTCGTCGCCCAGTGCGGCAAGGGGTGATTCGATCAACTCCAGGTCGGCGCTCTGGATCGCCCCGTGGGGTCGGCGCCTGAGCACCCATCCGGCATTCATCCGCACCATCTCACCGGCCTCAATCCGCGCTAGTAGGCGATCGGCGTCGTCCCGTCGACCATGATCTGCGCTGTCACGTCGGGGCCATGGCGACCGTCGAATTCGGTGAACGCCCGCTCAACTTCGCCGTGCACCCGCGCGACCAGCGGCTCCCACTCCCGGTGCGTGATGATCAGGAACTGCCCGTCCTGAATCGCCTCGACGACCTGCTCGCCAACCCGGTCGGGGTCGGCGCCCTGCGCCTGCAGGTTGAAGTTCTCCGCGGCGGCAGCGGCATTGGGCTCCCGGCCGAGCAGCTTCGCCTGCCCCTCCTCGGCGGTCATGGCAAGGCGGGTGGCCACCGTGCCGGGACACAGCACCGAGACGCCGATGTCGGTGCCGGCGAGCTCGTCGCGCAGCACCATGGAGAGGCCCAGACTGGCGAACTTCGAAGAGACGTAGGCGCCCACGTTGGCCATCGGCACAATGCCTGCCATCGAGGCGGTGTTGATGATGTGCGCCCGCCCGCCACGACTCTTGAATCGCGGCAATAGGGTCGAGACACCGATGAACTGGGCGTCGGTATTGATCTGGTGGACCCAGCGCCACACCTCCAACGGCGTCTCGTCGAGCGGTCCGCCCCCGTTGACCCCGGCGTTGTTGCACAGGATGGAGATTGGCCCCAGCGCCTCCTCGGCCATGTCCGCGGCATCCGTCCAGGCGTCGGCGTCGCTGACATCGAGTTCCACGGTGGTGACCACTCCCCCGGCATTGGTGAGTTCGCCGGCGACATCGGCAAGGCGCGAGCCGTCGATGTCAGCGAGTGCGACCTTGGCTCCCGCCGCAACGAGAGCCCGTGAGATTCCCAGTCCGATGCCCGATGCCGCACCAGTTACGAGGGCTACCTGCCCTGCGGGCCAAACCATGCTGCGCTCCTAATCTCCCGTTGAACGTGGTGTGAAAAATTGCGGGGATCACTAACCCGCGCGTGCAACTGCGCCAGCGCGCCAAGACATCCCGTGTTTGGCCCCGCTGGTGCGGCTTAGACATTGACACCCGCGGGGTGTTCCCATAGGGTCCAGGTTAGTAGATCGTTCTATTTATTACTAGTCTGGATTGTGCCCAGTCCGCCTTGACCCACGGGAGCTGATGTTGAGCACTGACGCCCAATCCGCGCGCGTAGCGGAATCCGCGCGCAAGGTCGTAGCCGAACACGACCCCCGGGCGGTCCCGGTGACGGAGTTCCTCGGAGCCTGCTACGACGCCGGTCTGTCGTGGGTGCATTTCCCCGAGGGCCTCGGCGGGCTCGGGATCTCGCGCGGATACCAGGGTGTCGCGGACGCGATTTTTCAGCAGGCCGGCGCCCCGTCACCGTACGGCCTGAACATCATTGGCTACGGGATGGCCGCGCCGACCCTCGTCGAGCACGCCCAAACCGACGAACTTAAGCACCGGTGGATGCGGCCGCTGGCGACGACGGAGGACATCTGGTGCCAGCTGTTCTCCGAGCCGGGCGCCGGCTCGGATCTTGCCGGGCTAGCCACCTCCGCCGTCCGCGACGGCGACGACTGGGTGGTCAACGGGCAGAAGGTGTGGACCACCCTGGCGCACTGCGCCAATTGGGGGATTCTGCTGGCCCGCACCGATCCGGACATCCCGAAACACAAGGGCCTGACCTACTTCGTCGTCGACATGCGCGACCCCGGCGTCGAGGTTCGCCCGCTGCGCCAGATGACCGGCCAGGCCGAGTTCAACGAGGTCTACCTCAGCGACGTCCGGATTCCGGATGCGCACCGGATCGGTGCGGTGGGCGCCGGTTGGTCGGTTGCGATGACGACCTTGATGAACGAGCGCAGCTCGATCGGAGCCGCCGGCCTTCGTCGCGGCGACGGCACCATCGCCGACGCCGTCGCACTGTGGGCGCAGCGCCCGGGGCAGCGCACCGCGGTGAAACGCGACCGCCTCGCCCAGCTCTGGCTGCGCGCGGAGGCGCAACGGCTCACCTCGGAGCGGGCCCGCGTCTCGGCGACCGTCCGCGGCCCCGGCCCCGAGGGCTCCATCGACAAGCTCGTCGGCGCCGAACTGAACCAGCAGGTTTACGAGTTCTGCATGGATCTGCTCGGCCCCGAGGCAACCCTCTACGGCGACTACACCATGCGCGACGTCACTCCCGAGAATGCCAACGCCGGCGGCCCGGTGCAGGAGCGCTTCCTGCGCTCGCGCGCCAACACCATCGAAGGCGGCACCTCCGAGGTGCTGCGCAATATCCTCGGCGAACGGATCCTGGGGCTGCCCGGTGACCTGCGCGCCGACTCCGGACGACCCTGGCGTGAGGTGCCCCGTGGCTGACAACACCGTGACCGAGCCGAACGAAGAATTCGCGTTCAGCCCCGAGCAGCAGGAGCTGCGTACGGCGGTACGCCGCTTCGGCGCCGAGCACTCCGATGAGGAGACCGTCCGCAAACTGATGGAGTCCTCGCCGACCTTCGACCCGGCCACGTGGTTGCGGCTCGGCTCCGAGCTCGGCGTCCTCGGGCTCGGCGTGCCCGAGGAACTCGACGGTTCGGGCGGCGGCCTCGTCGACGCCGCGATCGCCATCGAAGAACTCGGCGCCGCGCTGTTCTGCGGCCCCCTCTTCGGCACCGTCATGCTGGCGATCCCCGCCCTGCTCGCCGCGCCGGATTCGCCGCTGCGCAACGACACCCTGGCCCCGCTCGTGGCGGGCGAGCGGACCGCCGCCTGCGCCATTCCGGAGCGAGCCGGAGCATTCGACGCCGACGCCGTGGCGGTCCAGGCCACCGGCTCCGGCGACGGCTGGACGCTGACCGGGACGGCCCGGCAGGTCGTCGACGCCGGCGCCGCCGATATTCTGCTCGTCGCGGCGACCGGCCCGGCGGGAGTTGCGCTGTTCGTCGTCGACGACGCCACCGGGGTCGAACGCACCGCATTGTCGACCCTGGACCCCACGCGACCGCAGGCCACTGTCCGGTTCGCCGGCACGCCTGCGCGGCTGCTTGCCGGCCCCGAGCAGGCGGCCGCAATCTGCACGCGCGTATTGCAGGTCGCCTCGGTGCTGCTGGCTGCCGAGCAGGTCGGCGCCGCCCAGCACCTGCTCGACCTGAGCGTGGCCTACGCCAAAGAGCGGCTGCAGTTCGGCCGCCCGATCGGATCGTTCCAAGCGGTCAAGCACCGGGTCGCGGACATGCTCGTCGAACAAGAGCACGCCCGCTCGGCGGCCTACCACGGCGCCTGGGCACTCCAAGACGGCACCGATGATCCGGCGTTGGCGGCGTCGATCGCGCAGGCGTCCTGCTCGGCAGCCTTCTCCCGAATCGCTAAAGACACCGTTCAGGTGCACGGCGGCATCGGTTTCACCTGGGAGCACCAGACGCACCTGTACTTCAAGCGCGCCTTCACCGATGCCGCCCTGCTCGGCAGCGCCGAAGAACACCGGGCGCGGATCGCCGAGCTCGTGCTCGACACCGCGTCGGCTTCCGACGAACTCGCAGTCGCGACCGGGTGACGCCAGAAGGCCACGAATGCCCTACCACGACACATTCACCGCAACGCGAATTGCCTTGAGCGGTGCCACCCTCAGCGTGATCGACGAGGGCGCCGGTCCGGTCGTGCTATTGCTGCACGGCTTTCCGGACCGCGCTGCGATGTGGTCGCACCAGATCGCGTACCTGGTCGGCAACGGCTACCGGGCCATCGCACCCGACCTCCGCGGCTTCGGTGACAGCGACCGCCCCCAGGGTGTCGATAACTACGACAGCGCATCGATCATCGGTGACGTCATCGAACTGCTCGCTTCGCTCGACATTGGCAGTGTCCACCTGGTGGGCCATGACTGGGGAGCCACAATCGCCTGGGCATTGGCAGTAAAACGGCCGGACCTGGTCGAAACGCTCACGGCATTGTCAGTCGGGCATCCGCGTGCCTTCTTCCGAGCCGGCGACACTCAGCGCGCCCTGGCGTGGTACATCCTGCTGCTGCTGCACGTGGGCGCCGCCGAGAAGATGCTTCCGCAGCGCGGGTGGGAGTGGTACCGATCCTGGGCGTTCGGCGGCGCTTCACGGCAGGGCAATGACCAACTCGACCAACAGCTGACCGACCTCGAACGGCCCGGCGCCCTGCTTGCAGCACTGAACTGGTATCGCGCGAATTTTCAGCCGGAGATATTTCTCGACCCGGACCCTTACCCTCACCTGGGAAACGTCAGGTGTCCGGTTCTAGCGGTGTGGTCCGATGCCGACATCGCACTGACCGAAGCACAGATGACCGGGTCACAAGACTTCGTCGATGGCCCGTGGCACTGCCACCGCGTTAGCGGAGTCGGTCACTGGCTACCCCGCGACCCAGCCCACGAAGTCAATTCCCTACTGACAGAGTTCTACTCACCCTCTCCTGCCGTCGCCGCGGGGGCGCTCCGTTCGGAGTGACATGACCACCGATGGCGACCGCGTGAGCACAACTCGACCCTTAACCGACAGCGTCATCGGCATCGACCACGACGCCATCGAGCGCTGGTTCGCGAGCGCCGTTCCGGAGGCCCGAGCACCGCTGTCATTCGAGTTGCTCGCCGGCGGACGGTCCAACCTCACCTACCTGGTCCTCGACCGCCGGGGCCGCTCCTGGGTCCTTCGCCGACCGCCCACCGGTCCGCTACGCCCCGGTGCGCACAATATGGAGCGTGAGTGGCGGATCCTCGTCGCCCTGCAGTCCAGCCCGGTTCCGGTACCGCCCACAATTGCGTTCTGCGCGGATCCGGCAGTCACCGGCGCCGAATTCTACGTAATGGACCATGTCGACGGGATCCAGGTTGATAGCGCGGCCAATGCTGCGCTGCTGGGTTATTCGGCCCGCCGGCGTTTGGCCGAGGAAAGCGTCACCACGCTTGCGCGTCTCCACGACGTCGATCCGGCGGTGGTCGGGCGGCGCGCCGACCCGCGGGCCGGTTCCTACGTCCACCGGCAACTGGATCTCTGGCTGCGGCAAATCACCAGCAACGGCACGCCTCGCACACCGGAGCTATGCGAGGTCCACGGCCTCCTCAGCGCGAGTGAACCACCGCAGCGGTGGACCAGCCTCACCCACGGAGACTTCCGGCTCGGCAACATGCTGGTATCCACCGATGGATCGATCGAAGCCCTCCTCGACTGGGAGCTCTGGACCTTCGGCGATCCACTAGCCGACCTGGGCTGGCTGGCCGCCTGGTGGGGCCTGGCCGAGGACGACGGCTGGACACCGATTCGCGCCGAAGGGTTCCCTGCGGTCGCCGAACTGGCCGCCCACTACCAGCAATCAACCGGCCGCGACATCTCCGATGTCCCGTACTACATGAGCTTCGCGCTATGGCGCCTTGCCTGCATCGCCGAGGGCGTCTACGAGCGCTATGCGGCCGGAATGTTGGGCACGCCAACGACGTCGCTCGACATCCTCGCCACCCGCCCCCGCGAACTCGCGGAGGCCGCACGGGTGGCGCTGCACTGATGCCGAACCCGACTCGCCGCTGCGACGTTCAAATTAGTTCGCTATCGATGTGACAGGAGAGGTGTCTCAGATGAGTTTGACGCTCAAGGAAATGGAAGACGTGTTGCTGGCGCACGAAATCGCCGAACTGGAACAGGACATCGATGCCACGATGGCCACCGTGGTGCCCGATCCGCACTATGAACTCTCCGCGCTCGGTTGGATCATTGACGGACAGGCTGCGGTGCGTGAGATGTACCGCCGGATCCTGCCGGTCGACCACCGCGATGTCGCCGCCGAGAAGCGAATCCACGCCGTGGCCGACAACACGCTGCTGCGCGAGGCCGTGATGTCCTTCAACAATCTCGAGGGCAAGCGGGTTAGTGGCCTGTACTTGGTGGTGCTGGCCTTTGATCCTGAACTGAAGCTCATCGCGGGTGAGCGCATGTACATGGATCCGCTTTTCGCGCAGATGATGTCCGAGCAACTCGGCCCCGACTTCGGAGAGGTACCCGGTGTGTCACGGACGGCTGACCGGTTGCCGATCATCGCCAAGCATGACGCGTATGCCTGGGCCGAGTCGGAGGGGCTCACCATCGATCCGAACCGGGCGAAATAGCGTTTCGTGCACTGGAATTCCCATTAACCTACAAAAGAGAGCGTTCTGATGAGCAATCTAGAAGGCAAGGTCGCGATCGTCACCGGTTCCTCACGCGGCATCGGCGCGGCCACCGCGCGACGGTTGGCGGCGGACGGGGCGGCCGTCGTGGTCAACTATGTTGCGTCCGAGGCCAAGGCGCAGGCGGTCGTCGAAAGCATTCGGGAGGCTGGCGGCAACGCGATCGCGGTCCAGGCCGACATGGGCGACTGGGAGCAGGCCCAGATGCTCGTTCGGCGGTCGGCCGAGGAATTGGGCCGGCTAGACATCCTGGTCAACAACGCGGTGCAGACCGTGGGCAGAGAACCCATCGAAGACGTCACCGAGGAATTCACCAAGCAACAATTCGCGGTCAATATCCTGGGGCCGATTGCCGCCATACAGGCTGCTGCGCCGCTGTTTCCGGCCGAGGGCGGCCGGATCATCAACATGAGTTCGTGCGTCACGGTCCACCCCGTCCCCTGGAGCACCGTCTACTCGGGGACCAAAGCAGGGCTTGAAGCAGCGACCCGGTCGCTTGCCGCCGAACTCGGGCCGCGGAACATCACCGTCAACGCGATCGGGGTGGGTTTCACCAAGACCGAACTGATCGGAACGAACACCAAAGAGCAGGACGATGCCTTGATCGCCCGGACGCCGCTGGGCCGCATCGGCGAGCCGGAGGACCTCGCCGACGCGGTCTCGCTGCTGGCCTCGTCGGACGCACGATGGATCACCGGACAATTGGTGCTGGTGACCGGCGGCATCGTGCCCTGACCCTTGCGTACCCGAACCCGATCGAAGGAGTAGTCATGAAAGCCGTCGGAGTTATTGACTTCGGAGGACCCGACGCACTTGAGGTGGTGGACCTTCCGGGGCCGCCCGACGCCGAGAAAGGCTGGGTCCGCATCCGGGTCCGGGCCGCGGCAGTCAATCCCGCCGATGTCGCGATGCGCAGCCAGCGGGGTCCCAAACAGCCGCCGTCACCTCCCTACATCCTGGGCATGGATGCCGCCGGGGTGATCGAGCAGATTGGCGAGGGCACCGATACCGAGCTTCAGGTCGGCGATGAGGTGATGGCCATCGTCGTGCCACAGGGTTCGTTCGGGGCGTATTCCGAACAGATTGTGGTTCCGGCGGAGTCGGTTGCCCCGATCCCTGCCGGGACCACGTTCGCAGAGGCTGCGACGCTGCCGATGAACGGCCTCACTGCTCGCCTGGCACTTGACGAGCTCGGCCTGAGGCCGGGCGACACCCTTGCGGTGACCGGGGGCGCCGGAGCGCTCGGCGGCTACACCATGGAACTGGCCAAGACGGAGCGGCTCACAGTGATCGCGGATGCGTCCGAAGCCGACGAGAACCTCGTCCGAGAACTGGGCGCAGACCACGTGGTTCGACGGGGCCAGGATTTTGCGAAACAGGTCCGGGAGATCGTTCCCGAGGGGGCCGGTGGTGTTGTCGACTGCGCGCTGCTGGACGAATTGGTCATTCCCGCGGTTCGTGACCGCGGCGGAGTCGCCACCGTGCGCGGGTTTCAGGGCGAAGCGCAGCGCGGCATCACGTTTCACCCCGTGTTCGTCCCCAACTATGCCCGCGAATCGGCAAAGCTCGACCGGCTTCGCCAACAGGTCCAAGACGGCCAGCTGACGTTGCGCGTCGCCAAGACCTTCCCCGCCGAGCAGGCGGCCGAGGCCCATCGGATGCTCGAAGCGGGCGGTGTTCGCGGCCGCTTGGTCCTCGAGTTCTGACGTCGAGCGCCCCACCCCGCGGGTGGCATTCTCACGACACGACACGCCGGCGAGGCGTCGCGAAAGTGCCGTTCGCGGGGGAAAAGCCGCGGCAAGGCGAGTCGACGTCCGCTAAATTTAATAGATTAATCTAGTTACCGCAGTTAGGGTCACGGAATTAGGAAGCGCAGCCGCGCCCGAACGTCGGTGAAGGGCAAGTTTCTCTATCCCAGCGACCGGCTGAAGGATGCAGCGCCACAGGAAGGGGCAGACAACGATGAAGGCCGCGCTGTTCTACGGCAAGGAAGACCTCCGCGTTGAAGAGGTGCCAGAGCCCAGCCCGGGACCGGGCCAGGTGAAGTTGCGCAATGCATACTCCGGCATCTGCGGTTCCGACCTGCACTTCTATTTCTTCCCCGAAGCACTGCCGTTCGACCCCAGCCAGCCGCACCCTCTTACCGGCGCTGCTCTCCCCCAGATTCTGGGCCACGAGTTCGCCGGCACCGTCGTCGAGGTCGGCGAGGGCGTGAGGGGCGTGAAGGTCGGTGATCGCGCCGCGGTGTATCCCCTGGTTGCCTCCTGCGGTCACTGCGCGGCGTGCCGGCGGGGATTGCGCTTCTCCTGCAACATGATGGGCTCGCTCGGTGCGAACGCTCCCGGCGGCGGTCTGTCCGAGTTCACCACCGTCGACGCGTCCGCGCTGCACCTGCTGCCCGAGAATGTGGACCTGCGCATGGGTGCACTCGTCGAACCGATGGCAGTCGGTTGGCATGCTGTGGCGCGCAGCGGCGTCGAGACCGGCGGGACGGCGCTCGTCGCGGGCGCGGGTCCGATCGGCATCGGCGCCTGGTTCGCGTTCAAGGCGCGCGGCGTCGAAAGGGTTCTGGTCTCCGAACCGAGCGCCGACCGCCGCGCCATCATCGCTGCGCTGGGTGCGACCGTCGTCGACCCGGTGAACGATGACCTTCCCGCTGTGATCGCTGGGTTCACCAACGGCGTCGGTGTGGACGTGGCGGTGGAGGCGGCCGGAGTCGGCGCCGCAATCACCTCGGCGGTGGCCGGCCTGGCCGCTGGTGGCCGTGTCTCAGTCGCCGCGCTTCACGAACACCCGATGGAATTCCAGCCCACCATGCTCATGATGGGCGAGACCGAGATCGTGGGCTCGGTCGGTTACCAGCCGGAGGAATTCGATGCCGTCATCGCCGCGATGGCCAAAGGGGTGTACGACACCACCGGCTGGGTGCAGGAGATCCCGCTGACGGGCATCGTCGATGCCCTCCACACCCTGCGCAGCGGCACTGGCGCGAAGATCCTCATTAAGACGGACTGACCACCATCTGCGATAGATGGAGTGCCTGCGGCTGCTGTTATGGGAGGCGCTGGAGGGCGGCGACGAACTCAACGCGAGCGAGCCGGCCCGCCATACCGAATTCCGCGAGAAAGTCCACGATCTGGTGGACGGCGGCATGGTCGCCCACCTACCCAAGACCACCCGCGTCCAGGGCCGCCCAGGACCTGCTGTTCACCATCACGGGACTCATCTCATGGAATTTCGCAGTCCCCAGAATGGGTCGGATCACCCTGGACGAAGACACCGACAAGGCCGCCCTGGCCCGTCGCCGCGCCACCGTGATCGACGCCGCTCGCACACTGGCTACCGCACACGCCGCTTCACCGAAGCCTCGACGCAAACCGGCGAGCCGATAGATACTTGCCGGGGTGCTACTTCCGCCAATCCGACTTGAGGTCTCCCTGCCAATCCGAGGCGAGGTTGGTGTTGAAGCGCGCCATGTCGTACGCGGCATCGGGCACGATTTCCGCGTCGCTCATGTCGCGGCTTTGATCGAACCGCTCTGCGACGAACTCCGTGGTCAGACTGGCATTCTCGATGCCCTTGTTGCCGTAAATGCCATAGCGGCTGAACCGCCCGCCGCCGATGCGGAACAATTCACCAGACACGTTGCATTCTCGGCTGCAAAGATAGGCGACGCCCTCGGCCACCAGTTCGGGTGTGTGCGACTTGAACCAGTCCATGGTGCCAGGCTCGGCGGTTTCATCGACGCTACGTGTATAGGCTTGGGGGAAAACCGTATTCACAAGGATACCGAGGGGGCGGCCCTCGATGGCGGCGGTCCCCGACATACCGATGATGCCGCCCTTCGCGGCGGCATAGGCCAGCATGCCTTGTTGTCCCAGCACCGTATTTGAGGACGTGTTGACGATGCGGCCGTAGTTCTGCGCCCGCATGACCGGCCAGACGCGACGCATTAGCATCAGCGAGCCGATGAGATTGCTGCGAATCACGCCTTCCAACTTCTCGTCGGCGTCCTCGTCCACATTGTGGAATGGCCGGCTACCACCCGCATTGTTGACAAGAATGTCCACGCGCCCAAATGCTTTGACCGCGGCCTCAACGATGGCCTGCGCACTGTCGCCGGTTCCGACCGCCGTCCCGTTCGCAACCGCCTCGCCGCCAGCGGCAAGGATCTCATCCACGACTGATTGTGCGACCTCGCTCGTGCCAGGCGTGAGCGTATCGAATCCGCCGCCATAGTCGTTCACCAACACCTTCGCGCCGCGTTTGCCCAGCGCCAATGCTGTCGCGCGGCCAATGCCGCGCCCAGCGCCCGTGACGATCGCGACCTGTCCCTCAAAGCTAAGCACCCGTTGTCCTCACTCGTCATCCAAATTGCCCTACGCCGATCAGCGTGGCCAAAATCGGCTAGAAGCCGTTGAAATACGCGTAAAAGGGTGGACCCGTGGCGGCAAGCGCCTGTCGCAGTTCTGGCGACACATCGCCGAACACCTCGATGTCGAGGCCACCTCCGAGCTTTGCCAGTCGACCGATCAGCGCACCGGCATTCGCCAGGTGTGCGAGTACGGCCTCGGAGCTTTCGTATTTCTCCAGGACCACACACTTCGTCTGATCGTCGCTCAGAAACCAGTCGTACTGGAGGGCCCCCGCCTCGCCCCGCACCGAGACGACCGCGTCTTGAGCGAGGGCCTTGAACTCCTCCAGTTGCTCGTTCGCAATATTCGGAAATGTGGCTCTGAGTTGAATCTCGCCCACGGGTTGCTCCTAAGCCTTGATCACCCACGCATCTGAATCTGAAACTGGATAGGGCTGACGACGCTCGCGGTGGCCGCCTGACGGCCGGCCACCGCGAGTAGAGTCTGTCCTACGCCAAACGTCTCGCCGCGACACCATCGTTCAGCGAGAACCGGAACTAGTTGATGGTAATTCCGCGGCGCGCAGCAACCTCGTACGCATCATGCCGGTCGATCGTCGGAGCGACGTCGCTCAGCTTGGTAACGCCGGGCACGTCGGCGAAATCCGGACCGAGGTTTTCGGACATCATCTGTGCGAAGTTAGTGTCCATGTACATCCGCTCGCCGGAAATCAACCGCTGCTCGGGGTCGAACGACATGACGACGATGTAGTTGCCGTTAACCCGCTCGCCGGACGAGGCGTTGAATGACACGTGCGCCTCGCGGACTAGTGTGTTGCTGTCAATGGCGTGCACCCTCATCTTGGCTGCCACATTGCGGTTCCGGGTGCCGGGCATGATGCGGCTGTACGCCTCCCGAACGGCA
Organism: Mycobacterium sp. pUA109; assembly: GCF_041287095.1. Classification (NCBI taxonomy): domain Bacteria; kingdom Bacillati; phylum Actinomycetota; class Actinomycetes; order Mycobacteriales; family Mycobacteriaceae; genus Mycobacterium; species Mycobacterium sp. pUA109. Next base: position 71,371 of record NZ_JBGGKS010000011.1, read on the forward strand.
TCGTAGCCGTCGAAGGCATATCCCAGGGTCGGAAGCTCGTAGTGCGGATTGTCAACCAAGGTTGCCATCGTCGCATCGAGGTCTTCTTCCAACTCGCCTTTCTCGTGCGCGAGCAGGATTTCTTCCATTTCCTTCTTGGTCATTTCTGCCATGGCCTACAGGGTCTCCTTTGATCCATCACTGGGCTGAGATCAGATCCATCATCCACCTGGGTCACGCCCCCGATGCCGAGATGCCACTCACCACCGGGTGTGGGATCCGGCCCTGCATCACGTCTAGATAGATTGATCTACGGCAATGAGCCTAATCACAATCTGCCCGTGTCGTCAACGATGCCCGCACCGAGCCAACATCTACGGCTTCGACCACCCGCCAGGGCGCTGACCCATCTGTTGACGAGGTCGGGACACAGCAGCTAGCCTCTAGCTACTAGATCAATCTATCGCCTGGTGCCGCCGTTACACGCACGATGCCGCCCGTACGGGTTTCAGGATGCAGGTGGCATGCCCATCGACGATCGATCCGGTCTCCCGTTGCAGTAACCAGTGAAGAAAGTGCTTGCCCGAGACCATATTTCGCTGCGACCTCCGCAGTCATTGGCGCCGGGCGCCCGATCTAGGAAGGTGTCATGTCCGAATCTTTTAAGGCCTTTGTCGTGAACAAGGACGACGGCGGGTTTAGCGCCGGCGTGCGCCAGCTCACGCTCGACGATCTGCCCGCGGGCGACGTCACCGTGCGCGTGCAATATTCGAGTGTCAACTACAAGGACGGGCTCGCCTGCCTGCCGGAGAGCCCTGTAGTGGGTTCGTACCCGATGGTTCCGGGCATCGACCTCGCGGGCACCGTCGTCGAGTCCGCCGATCCGCGCTTCACAGCCGGCCAAGAGGTGCTCGCGATCGGCCGCGATTTGGGCACCGCGCAATTCGGTGGTTACGCCGAGTACGCACGCCTGTCCAGCGATTGGCTGGAGCCGCTCCCGGCAGGACTCACGCTGAAGGAGGCGATGGCGCTCGGCACCGCTGGCTTCACCGCAGCACTCTCGATTCAGCGGCTGGAGCAGAACGGGCTGAAGTCCGGCGGCGGCACCGTGCTCGTGGCTGGCGCCACAGGTGGTGTGGGCAGCACGGCAGTGAACATGCTCGCCGGCCTCGGCTACGAGGTCGCCGCCAGCACCGGCAAAGCGGCCGAGCACGAATATCTCCGAGAGCTGGGCGCCACCAAGATCCTCAGTCGCGAAGAGGTCTCCGCCCAAAGCGACAACCCGCTGGAGGCCGAGCTCTGGGCTGGCGCGGTGGACCCGGTGGGTGGAGACACCACCGGGTACCTGCTGCGCACGACGCGTTACGGCGGCTCGGTGGCAACATGCGGGCTCACCGGCGGTTTCGCGGTAAACACCACCGTGCTGCCGTTCATTTTGCGCGGCGTCAACCTGCTGGGGATCGACTCGGTGCAGTGCCCGGCCGATGTGCGCGCCGGCGTTTGGAAGCGTCTCGGTACAGACCTCAAACCGAAGAATCTGGCGCAGAGCATCTCTCACGAAATCGGCCTGGATGAGGTCCCGGCCGTCACCGCCAGCATCCTGGGCGGCGGCGTCAAAGGCCGGACCATCGTCTGCCTCTGAGGCGATTTGAACCAGCCCGTCGTCGCACCGGTGGCCACCTCGCGGTTGCGTCCGTGCCACCGGTGCGACGATTCTTGATCGAAGTCGGAACCTCGGACCGCAACGGCAACCTGTAGGGCTGGTCCGCCCTGCTCGGCGCACGGCGCGGTACCGAGGATGTTTCGTACTATGCAGCGCCCCGCGCGGGCAATGGACTTGTCTGGGCGTGCGCCACCGCCGTGCGCGGCGCGATCAGGTCGAAACCGTTCCCATGCTCATCGACCTCGTTGTCCCATCACCCTGGCACACCATACCGGGGGGCCGTGGTCAGTTTTCGGCAGTCCGACGCTCACGCTCAGCGAGCAGCCCGGCGAGGGTGAGGGTGAGGGTTCGGGTGACGATGTCAGAGAAACTCATATGCAGTTCCGCGATCGCCGGGTCGGCATCATACGCGGCTTGCAATGCCGGCGTCGGGGTGCTGTGGGGCCACGCTGCGGTGACGGCCAGGATGGTGACCGCAGCGAATTGGAAGCCGTCGTCCGCTGTCAGCTCCGGCAGTAGGGTCGTCACGATGCGTGTGATCTCGCTGACGGTCTTCTGCATCGACCGCTTGTGACGAAGGACCACCTCGGTGGACACATTGCGCTCTAGCACCGCGGCCTGGGAACTGATGAGGTCGCACAGCACCGGTTTTGCTTCCAATGTTGTGGCCACCGCGGCAACCAGGCATCTGGAACGCTCCTGGAAAGATCCTTTGGCTGAGCGGGGAGTTGATCGGTCGAGGTCGACCAGCCATGCCCTCGCCTCAGTGTCGAGTAGTTCCAACAAGATCGCTTCGCGTGACTCGTAGTAACGCAGCACATTCGATTTCGCCAGCCCAACCCGCCGACTGAGCTCGTTCAAGCTCATTGCCGCGACTGGCATCTCGGCCAGCATTTCCGCGGCCGTGTCAAGGAGGACCTGCCGGCGATGTTCGCGCTGCTCCTCGGTGCGCGCTCGTTGAAACGAGTCCACGCGGTCAGACTACAGACCGCCTGTCTGTTGTTTACAGACCGGCGGTGTGTTAATTTGGCGGACGTAACAGACCGCCGGTCTTTATTTGTTGCTCTCAACCCGTCAGGAGTTTCCGTGACCCCGCTGATCCGCACGCCCTTTGGTCCCCAGACCACTGCAGCCCAGGTCCTCAACGGCGTGGACCTCTCCGGCAAGCGGGCCGTGGTCACCGGCGCCTCCTCCGGTATCGGAGTGGAGACCGCCCGAGCTCTCGCGGGCGCTGGTGCCGCGATTACTTTGGCCGTGCGCGACACGGCCAAGGGTGCCGAGGTCGCGGCGGACATCTCCAAAACCACGGGAAATGACCGCATCGAGGTAGCGCCGATCGAGCTAGCCGAGCCGTCCAGCGTCGATGCCTTCGTCCAGGACTGGAGTGGGCCGTTGCACATACTGGTCAACAACGCCGGGATCATGGCGATCCCCGAGCGGACGCTTACCACCTACGGCCAAGAGCTTCACTTCGCCACTAACCATCTGGGCCACTTCCGTCTGGCCGTCGGTCTCCACGACGCCTTGGCCGCAGCCGCAGGTGCCCGGATCGTCTCGGTCAGCTCCGCCGGAAACCTTCTTTCGCCGGTGGTCTTCGACGACCTCAACTACAGCTTCGTGCCCTACAACGGCTTTAGTGCCTACGGCCAGTCGAAGACCGCCAATGTCCTCTTCGCGGTGGGAGTCGGGCAACGTTGGGCAGATGACGGCATCACCGCCAACGCTCTCATGCCCGGCGCCGTCCCGACTGGCCTGATGCGTCACATGGACCCCACCTGGTTTAAGGACCAGGAGGACAACATGCCGATGCCGACCAAGACTCCCGAGCAGGGCGCCGCGACTTCGGTTCTGCTCGCCGCCTCACCTCTCCTTGACGGGGTCACCGGACGGTACTTCGAAGACGTCAACGAGGCCAAAACCGTCACCGAACGAGGCGACGGAGCCTCCGGCGTCGCCCCATACGCCCTCGACTCAGCCAACGCCGAGCGCCCCTGGGACATCTCACTGCGCCTCATCGGCTCCTGCTGACCGCACGGGCGGTCGGTCACCTTGGAGCGGCTGCCAGCTCGTCGCCTCCACCATGTTGGCGTGACGGCAGCCGCGGAATAACCGCCATACGGGGCAGACTCCGGGCAACGTGTCCGCCATACGCTCAGACCGGCCCACAGCCACACTTAAGTCGGGTCAGTCAAGCCGTCGGAGAAATTCCATTTGTCTAGGGGAGAGGCTCGTACGGGGGTGGTCCGTCACGGTCATCGCACAGCTCGCTTACCGCGGTGTCGACGATGAAATTAGCCTGCTGTTCGGTGAACCCGTACGGCGGGTGGAGAGCCGAACTCCAGACCCCCTGCTCCACCCACTGCCGCGGAGGAAACCCCCGCTTCCGGAGTTCGCAGACCGCATAGCCCCACTCCTTGAGCTCGTACTCACCGCGCACGGTGTGGATGCCGGCGTCGTCGAGCTTCTTAATGTAGGACTTGGCGTCGGCGTTGGCCGAGGCGCTGCCAACGATGCCCGACGCGGCAGCCAGGCCTGTCACCAATCCGACGCCGAGAACAGCCACACGATGCCGGTAGGGACGCATTACTTATCCCCGACTACCTGGCCGATACCGCCGACGTCGCTGATTTTCCAACCGTCGGACGGGTTGATCGTCACGGCGTAGGTGGCGGTCGATTGCAAGTTCTCCTCAGCCTGGATCGTCTTGGTCATGACGCTGACGAACGCATCGACGACATACACACCGTTGTCGTGTGATCTTACTTTGGCCGCGATGGGTTTCGCCGAGGACGACCACTGCAGCGGGAGCAGGATCTGCTCCATCGCGGTCGCCGCATCCGTGAGCTTCTTACCCAGCTCGGGTGTCGTCCCCTCGACCAGTGCGCGCCTCCATGGCCCGAGATCCTTGTGGTCCATGATCGCCGCCCGCACGGCGTAGTCGAGTGCGACCTGCTCGGCGTGCTGGTTATCGCGTGTCTGCTGGATCTGGGCGTCGTAGTTGCGATCGGCGCCGATGTACAGCCAGGTCATCACGCTCAACGCCGCGACAAGAGCGGCGATGAGGAACCCCAGCGACAAACTGCGGACAGAGAAGGAGATTTGCCGTCCCTTCCTGCGGGTGGCAGGTTTCGTCTGCGTATCGTCGGCGACGGGATCGTCGGGCTCCTGATTATCGATAACCTCGGTGTCCGACTCCACGATTTCTGCGTCGTCGGGATCCGCCGCTAGGGTCTGGGTGGTCGACTCGGTAGTGTTCACATCGTCACCATTTTCCGCGTTGTTTCTTTCTCGGTGGCTTCGGCGTCTGGTCTCATCATTGGCCGCCTTGCGGGAGCGTCACGTGCAGCTCGATCGCTCCGTCCGGGGGCGTTGCCGCCAGCAGGTTGGTCAGGATCTGGCTGCTGTCCACATTGCTCAGCGCGCTCGCGATTGCCTGCACATTGGGTGTCAGCGGTTCCGTCAACACCCGCAGGTCCGCGCCGCGGTCGTCCAGGAACTGCTGCAGCCGTTGCATGAACTTACCGAAGGTGTAGACACCGCCCGGCATATCGTTACGCAGGCAGAAGGCGACGGCACCATGGGTCCACAACAGGTCTATTTTCGAACCCAGGGCCTTGAGGGGCGGTCCGGACTGGGCGATTAGGGAACCCACGAATCCGGCGTTCTCCAGCAGGCTCTGCAGATTCTCCAGCGCTCGCTTGCCCTGGCCGTTGAGCCCGGTGGTGGTGTTGTGCAACACCTTTCCCGCACGTTCCAGGTTCGGCAAAACGGTATATGGATCGGGCAGCGCGGCGTCGGCCTGGTTGACGACGTTCTGCAGTTGGCCGGGATCGAGTTGCTTCAAGGTGCGAACAACTGTTGCGCCGAGTTCGGAGATCGACTTGGGCGCCACAATCGATTCCTCGGCGATGAGTTGCCCGTCAGCGAACACCGGTCCGCCGGCGCTTCTCGGCTCGAGTTCCAGATAGGACTCGCCGAGCGCGGAGAGGTTCTCCAGCCGGACCAGACTATCCGCGGGAACCGCGAATTTGTTGTCGATGTAGAAGTGGATGGTCGCCTTCGAGGTCGACGTGTCGATCCGGTCCACCTTCCCGACCGGGACCCCGCGCAGCAGCACATGGGAGCCGACGACCAGGTTGTTGACATCGACGACGTCCATCGTAAGGTTGGTCCGGTTCTCCGGCGGAGCGATCCGGACACCCAGGTGGGCGACGTAGAGCAGGAAGGCGGCAATCATTGCCGTGAAGGCGACAAATACCGCGCTGGCTCGTAGCATCACGGGACAGCTCCCAACATCCGCAGCACCTGCTCGACATTGTCGGACAGCTCTCGGCCGTCCGGACCGACGATCGAGGTGATGTTGATCGCCGGGTGTTTCTCTTGCGGTAGGTAGAACTCATTGATGAAGCGGCGCCACTGGGGGTATTCACCCTCCACGACCTGCTTGGCGCCTTTTACCGCCGTCATGGCGTTCGCGAGTGAGGTGAAAACCGGGACAAGGTAGTACCCCTGGCTATAGATAGTGCCGACAGAGGGCAGCAGGTTACCGACCTCGCGGGCGACAACCGTGGATCGCTGGAAGGCCCCAACGCCCTCCGGGGTGAACCAGAAGCTCATTTGCGGTGCATACGTAGCGGCCACCGTCGACGTCTGGTTCATGCTGTCGATCAGGATGTCGACCGTGTCGAGATTGTCGGAGAGCTCATCGAGGTCCGTGGTCACCTGCGACACCACTCGGCGCACTTCGTCCTTCGGCGGAGTGATTCGGTTCAGCCTGACCAGCGTATTCTGCGCTCGCTGAATCGACCCGCTGCCGATGAAGTTCGCCAGGTTGGCTATGGTGTCCTCCAACTGGGGCGGCGATATTGTCTGTGCCAACGGAATTCGCCCACCCGCAGCCAGCACTGCCGCCGGGGGTACTCCGTCGGTCGGGCGCTCGAGCGCCAGGTAGATGTCACCGAGCACCGTTGCCTGCTGCAGTACGGCGGTCACGTTGGACGGCACCGCGATCCCCTCCTGGATGCGAGCCGTCACATCGACATGGCTACCGACCTCGGCGACCTTGCTGACCTCCCCCACCGTCGTGCCATCCATGACGACCTTCGCCCGGTCGGGCAGGTTCAGAACGTTAGCGAACTCGGCGACGATGTCGTACCCGTTCGTGTGGCTGTGGCCCGGCACCGGGACCGAATCGACCGTCAGCGACGACAGCGTTGAGCACCCGGCCAGGCTAAGCCCGCACGCCAGCGCACTGATCAGTGCACGTATCCGAATCGTCATCGGCGCTCGGCCTCCGTGAGCACGTACTGCAACAACGCGACGTCGACCGCGTAGGGCCGGCCGGCGACGTCCAAGCAGCTGCCCGGCGCCGACGCGTTCATCGCCCCGCATGCCGCCAGCCCGTTGGGGGTCGGAATACGGAACAGCGGCGGTCGGTAGGGCAGCACGATGAACGGGTGATGGTTGGCGCGTTTCGCCAGTCCGCCTTCGGTCGCCCCGGGCGGTTCACCGTTGATGCCGCTGATCCATCGCGGCACCGGATTGAGCATGTTGGCGATGCCCTTGTAATGCGGGCTCGCGATCCGCAGCTGCTCACCCGTCATGTCCAGAGCGGTCTGGAACTCGGGCCCTAGTTCGGCCTCGATGTCATTGACTACGGTCATGAGATCGGCCACCGGCGCGTCGAATTCGTACGCCCCCGTCAGGGCGTCCAGCGCTTCTTGCGCGACCGTGGGCAGGTCGTTGACGTTGGTCTTGATATCCGCCCGGTTGTCCCGCACCATCGACGACAGTTCGGCGATGTTGCGGGTGATTTGCCCCATCTGGGAAATAGCTTGATCAGGGTTGTCCAGCAGTCGCGAGGAGCGACTCATCAACTGATTGGCGCGATCCCCCTGGCCGGAGACCGCCTGATCGAACCCCTGAAGCGCGTCGGCGATGTTTGTCGATCCTTCCGGATTGATCGCCTTCACGAAGTCGGTGGCCGATCCGATGATCCGGGCGATGCTGAGCGGAGTGGAGGTTCGGCTCAGCGGAATACACTCTGCGGGTCGCAGTTTCGGTCCCCCGATGTAGTTTCCCACCAGTTCGAGGGCACGGTCGGCGAGGATGGAGGGCGAGCGGGTGACCGCCCGCACCTCTTCCGGTACGGGTCGGCTCTCATCGAGGGAGAACACCACCTTGACATCGGTAGCGTGGGGCTGAATGCTGCGCACCTTACCGATCGGATACCCCATCTGGGTCACGTGGTTGCCCACGTAGAGCCCCACGCTGTCGGACATGACGGCGCAGTACTCATTCGCCACGGGTTGGAACGAAAAACCAAATGAGGTGACTCCGAAGATCACCGCAACGGCCGCCACTATCGCCAGCAGCCAACGATATTTACCGGTTAGGCCGCGCATCAGCAGATCCTTCCCTCGATGGGGAAACACAGGTCAGTCGCGAGGAGTTGCGGTGGTGTACCGGCGTTTTGTGCGTCGAGGGTCGTTTGCATCCTGCCTCTGACACGTCGCAGCCACCGCACCAAGGCACCATTGCGATCCGCGATCGTCTGGAACTCGGAAAGCACCCCGCGCACCCGCGCGATGAAATCGTCCCGGTGCTCGAAGTAGAACGGGATGAGCGGGTAGATCTTGTCGACGATCTTGCCCAGGCCGAGCATCCCTCCCGCGAACCCGTCGCCGTAGAGCATCATCGTTTCCTCGAGAATCGCGACGCGGGCGATCAGGTACTCCAGTAGTTGCCGATTGTTGTTCATCGTCCCGAGGTACTCGTTGGACATTTCGAGGATGCTGGTCAGCTGGCCCCGCTGGCGTTCCAGGACCTGGCTGACGCTATCGCCGGCGTCAATGATCTTGGCCAAGATCTCGGTGTTGGTTCCGGCCAGGCCCCCCTGAATCTGGTCCAGTGATTCCTTGATCGGTCGGGGTTGCACCTGGTCGGTGATCTTTGTAGCGTCCGACAGCGTTCGAATCAGGCTGTAGGGCATGGTGACTCGATCGATCGGGATGGGATTCCGGCCGAGGGCACGATCACCTAGCGGCAGCAGGGTGACGAAATAACCCCCGACAACCGTGAGCATCCGGACCTCGACCTGCGTCTGGTCGCCGATGAACACATCGTCGTCCACCGAAAGCTGGACCCGAACCCGCTCCGGTTCCAGTGCGACGTTCTTGACCGTCCCGACATTGATGCCAGCGACGCGGACGGTATCACCCGTCCGCACCGACGCCGCGTCATCGGTGTAGAAGGTGACCAACTTCCGGTTGGGGGGTGCGATGTACACCCAGGCGACCACCAGTGCAACGATCGCTGTCAGGGTGATCGTTATGACACCCCACCACAGGGGGTTCCGCAAGGACCTCGTCACTGATTGCATATGACCACCTTGCGCCCGTTGAGGAGCACATCCATCGGAAGGGGAAGCTGGGCCGGGCCCTTCGAACAGGGCGCCGGCGCGCCCTGTTCCGGCGGCTCCGGGATGTTCTCCCAGACCACGGGGATGCGCTTGACGCCGTCCATCTCGTTGTAGAGGTTGGTGATGGCTTTATCGAAGGCCTTCTCCGGATCCCACCCGGGGCGGTAATTCGCTACAGGCCACGGCCCCGAATCGAGTCCCAAGGCAACAAGGAGGCGATCCACCTCAGCGGTGAAGCCCGGACCGTACGCCGCCGACTTCCGGAATTCATCCAACACAAGCAGGGTCGAATCGGAGACGATCTTGACCTGATCGAGAATCTTGGGCAACTGGCTGGATTTCCCACGGACGCCCTCGGCGACAACCTTCAGATTGTTCAGGATCGTCGAGATCACCGCTTCCCGGTCGGAGACCAGGCCGGTCAGTCTCTTGATGCTGTCCAGCATCGGGCCCAGACCATCGCCGTCGCCGGCCAGGAAGGTGGCGACGTTGTCGGTGAAGGTGTTGAGTTCGCCGGGATCCAAGGCAGCCAGGACCGGCTGCAGACCGTTGAACAGCACGGTCACGTCGAAGGAGGGGATCGTCATCGACATCGGAACGCTGGTCATTTGATCGGGTGCATCGCCCGTGGCGGCGTTGGCGATGTCGATGTAGCGCAACCCGGTCAACGCCTGGAACTTCACCGCCAGGCGGCTCGTGGGCACGACGCTGTAGCGGCGCTCCATCGTGAACCGAACGTTGGCGACGGTGCGTCCCTGCGACCGGTTGAGCGCCAGTGATTGCACCTTGCCCACTCGAACACCGCGGACGCGCACATCGGCACCTTCATGTAGGCCGGCGATATCAGCGAATTCCGCGCTGAAAGCGCGGGTTTCACCCGCAACGGGCTGCCGGATCACATTCGAGATGACGACGAGCAACAGCATGCTCACCACAACCGCAAGGACGAATTTCCATAGCGGGCCAAGGTTCTTTTTCATTCACCGCCTCCCAACATGACTCCCAGCGGTGCCTCGACCCCGGGCAGCTGATCCAACATGATCCGCACCTGCAGGGCGCGCTGGTCACCGGAGCCCTGGTACATGCGTTCCAGCCGCGAGCGCAGCTCGCCCAGCTTGTCCGCCAGATCCTCCGGATCAACCAGACGCGGCACGACATTAGCCATGGCACGGGTTTGATCCAACAGCGGGAACAGATCAAAGGTGTGCGACCCCTCCAGGTCCCCGACCTTGGAGAACAGATCGAACTTGGCGCCCACGAAGTACTCGCGCAGGCGGCCGTAGGCAAACTTGTCCGGGTTGGCGACCAGGTCGTCGAGCGCCGAGTTGAAGTCGTCCAACTTCTCTTTGTTGTAGTACTTCAGATACCTGGTGTTCGCGCGGATGGCATCCGGATCGACATGTGCACCGACGGCGTTCCAAACATAACCCTGCCCGGCATTGATCGTCCCGTCGAGGAATGACGGTAGTCCGACACTGATTGCGGTCGTGTTCCGAAGCAGCTGCTCGGTGCTGACTGTTTGAGTGTCGGTGACGGCGGTCGAGACGATAATCATCGTCTCGAACAGCGGGTTAAGTGCGTCGGTGTAGCGGGTGGCCCGGTCCATGACACTGATCAGCTTCGGGGTGACCACATCGTGGGTCAGCTCGCCCAGGCGATATAGCAGCGTTTGCAGGGTGAGGTTGCCCGCCGATTCGACGCTGATCGACGCCCCGTTACTCAGCAGCTGGCCCTGGTCGGCGGGGATCAGGTTTACACCGGTCACCCCGAAATAGTTGGCTGGGCGGAAGTCGATACCGACGGCGTCGGTCAGTCCCTTGGTGGGGCCCGACTGCAGTTCCACGTCCAGGCGGACCTTGCTGCCGGCAGCCCGGGAGACTTCGGTGACCTCACCCACCTGGACACCGTGCAAAATCACTGCGGTGCCACGGCTGACGCCCTGACCCACAAACGGCGTTTCGAAGACGACCGCGATTGTGTGCTTGGCGGGACGCCCGGACGGGCTGATCACTGTAACGTACAGCAGTACAGCGGCCAGCAGAATCGCAACGAATCCCGCGCCGATCGCGGTGAAAATACGCTTGTGCTGCCGTTCGCTTACGCGCAGTAATGTCGTCATCACCGAGGCCCTAACCGGTGAACACAAACGTCGGTTTCAGGCCCCACAGCATCACTGTGAGGACGAAGTCCAGCACCATGATCGCCACCAGGCTCGCACGAACGGCGCGTCCGGAGGCCACGCCCACACCGACCGGGCCACCGGAGGCGAAATAACCGTAGTAGCAATGGATTATCATCACCGCCGCGCAGAACACCGTCGCCTTCAACGTGGAGTACATGAGATCGGTCGGCGACAAGAATTGAACGAAATAGTGTTGATAGGTCCCGGTTGCGGCACCGTAGATCGCGGTGATCATCGCATTGGACACAAAGAAACTGACCAGGAGCGTCAGCGCAAATCCCGGGATCACGATCAGCAACGCGCCGATGAAACGCGTCCCCACCACGTATGGAAGCGCCCGCAGGCCCATGGCCTCGGTGGCGTCAATCTCCTCAGCGATGCGCATTGACCCGATCTCGGCGGTCGTTCGGCAGCCGGCCTGGGCGGCGAACGCAATTCCGGCGACCAGGGGGGCCATTTCCCTGATGTTGGCCAACCCACCCACGATCCCCGACAGCGCGCCAAAACCCAACAGGTTCAAGGTGGCCCAGGCCTCGATGGCGATCGACGCGCCAATCGAAATGCCGAGGATCATCAGGACGCTGACCACGCCGCCATCGACTACCAGGGATCCGCGGCCAAAGGACAGGCTGATGGTGCGGGCCAGGATCTCTTTGCGGTAGTGCTTGACGGTGACCGGCACGTAGTAGAGGACCTGACCCGTAAACAGCAGGGCTCCGCCCAACGTGTGCAGGGGTGCTTGGAGCGCCTCGACGATCCGCTCGACGAATCGGAACTGGTCGAAATACTGCGACGGCGCCGACGGCGCCATTGCCTCGTCGGTCACTATGCCACCGCCATGGGGAAGAACATCGCCTGCACCTGCGTGATCACCAGATTCGCGAGGACAATCCCGACCACGTTCACGACGACGGCCGCGTTCACCGCATCGGCGACACCACGGGGTCCACCCCTGGCCTCAACACCTTTCAGCGATGACACGATTCCCACGATCGCCGCGAACACGACCGCCTTGCCGACGGCGAACCAGACATCGACCATCTTGGCGAATGCACCAAACGACGCCCAGAAGCTTCCGCTGGTGACGTCGCTGACCGTGATCGCCAAGGCAAACGAAGCGATCACCGCCGAGGCCAATATGACGGCCATTAGTACCGGAGCCAGGAGTATCAAAGCGACGAACCGCGGCACGACCAAACTACGGACAGGGTCGACGCCCATCACCCGATACGCGTCGAGCTCTTCACGAATCGCGCGGGCGCCGAGGTCGGATGCGATCGCCGATGCCGCGGCGCCGCCCATCAGCAGGCCCGCGGTCAGTGGCGCCCCCTGCCGGACCACACCGACGCCGCTGGCCGCGCCCACGATCGATGCGGCTCCCACCTGGTTAATCAGCCCCGAGGACTGGACGGCCACCATCCCCCCGAAGGGAATCGCCATCAACAGTGCGGGCAACGCGGTGACCTTGTACAGCGCCCAGCATTGCTGGATCGTCTCGCCGGCCGGAAACCGCAGGGACAGCGAATCCTGGACGACGCCCCGAATGACCGCGGCCGCCATCAGGACTCCCCGGCCAGTGGTCTTGGTGCTTTCCACCGGCGTCGACGCCAGTCGCTGGACAACCGCGGGTAGACGACGGCGGCTCGCGGTGACCGGCAGCGCTTCCCGGTGGAGCCCACCAGTGGGGCTTACCACCGGTGCTTCTCGCTCCAGTGCCGGCGAACGCGGAGGTTCACCGGTTTGCGTGGCTGTCATCTGTTTGCTGACTCATTCCTGTTATGCGGGACCCGAGACGCGGCCGCCGATGTGAGGCACCGCCGACATCCGGCACCACTGTGATCGCCATCTCAGTAGCTTGGGGAATCTTACACCACGGCATTGTCAGATTGGCAAGGGTTTTCCCACAGCACAGGCGCGGCCCAATCTCGCCGTATGGGGTCGCCCCCTGCACTTCTAGCTGTGGTTCGACGATGATTGCCGACTTCCCCCGGCGGATTGGTGCGCACCGGACGAGTGGGCCGATCTCCATCGGAGCCCTGGCGGGCAGCTGGGGGCTGCGGGCAGCTGTCGGTAGGAACGGGGCGCTCCACAAGGAGTCGGAGCCCCGGCACCGTTGGCCGCTCAGGGCTTGCGGATGAGTCGCGGTAGTTTGCTGAGAGTCGCGGGCCAAGCGCTGATCACCCCTGGGAGGGGGACGGCGTGGGGCGCGGATTTGCACGGGTCGGGCTGGTCGTGGGTTAGTCGCCGGCCAACAAGATCGCCGCCGTGGTGTTGCCGGTCTTGGGGTCGGTCACCACGTCGGCGCCATACCGGTTGTAGGTGCAATCGGGAATGGCCTCCCACCCAAACAGCGTGGCACCGTGGATGGCTCGTTGCTGGCCGTCTTCTCGGCTGGCGTCCGCGAAACCGGCTAACAACTTGGCCTTACCGGCGGGGTAGGACAACCGTTTCAACATCGGCATCGGATCCTCCATGGGCTGGAACCGTGCAATCCCCTGGACGTAGTGCTGCGTCTCGAGGTTGGCGCGCTGGGCAACCCCGTCAAGTACCGGATCGGCGCGCAATGCGGGACAACTCCCCCGTTTCGCCGCGATCGCCGACCTGAGGTCCGCGGTCGGCTCTGCGGACGAGAGGGGCGCCAGCACCGTGGCGGTCACCGTGGCAGCAACCACAGCCCACCACCGGCGTCTAGCGGGATTTGTCCTGCGCAACTTTTCCCCTGACTGGTCACGGCAACCGATAATCACGAACCTCGCGCGTCCAGTCGCACCCTGAAACCGCCTCGGCAATGGCAAGACGTCGATATGTGACGCAATCGATAGTCGATTGATAGATTGATCTAGACCATAGGCGCGTGGCTCCACCTCGTCAACCCCTCTGTTGCCGTGGGTTTCCCGCGCCACCTTGTTGAGCCCGCCTCGATCAGCGCGCCGCGCAATCAGCGGCGGTGTCGCCAATTGCGTTGGGTACGAGTCGACACGGTGGGTGTTCGCCGGTCCCCATGGTTTGTGGTGTGACCGCGCGGATGTACTCACCGATCTGCCGCAGTGAGCGGTCGGCCTCAGGCACCAGCGGTGCCGTGAGCTGGAAGTCGTGAATCTGACCCGGCCAGATGCGTACCTCGACCGGCACGCCCACCGCCGTCAGCTTGGCGGCGGCCAATTGCGCATCGTGCAGCAGCGCCTCCGACCCGGAAACGTGGATCAATGTTTGCGGCAGCCCGGGTTCGATGCAGTCGAGCGGCTCGTGGAGTTCTTCGGGCTTGCCATCAATGCTCTGCTTGGCGGAGGCACCGGCAACCACCGCGACCAGCGCGTCGAAGGCCCTGGGCGGGAACATCGCATCGGTCTTGATGTTGGGATGCGCCTGCTTGGCTTCCTTGGCCAGCTGCAGCAACGGTGAGATCGCGACCAACGCCGCCGGCTCTTCGCCGTCCTCTTGTAGCCGCTGCGCCAAGGTGAGGGCGAGGTAGCCACCCGCGGAATCGCCGGCCAGCACGATCTGCTCCGGTTCGTATCCGCGTTGTCGCAGCCAGTAGTAGGCCTCATAACAGTCGTCGAGGGCCATTCCGACCGAATGTTTGGGAATCAGCCGGTAATTGACCACCAACACCGGCGAGTCGGCATATCGCGAGATCGAGGTGACCATCCGGCCATGCGAGTTCACTCCGCAACTCAAGAAGGCGCCACCGTGCATGTAGAGCACCACCCGTCGGGTGCCGTCCGCGGGCGGCACGCCGGGCGCTCTGACCAGCTGCGCGGTGGCTGCCGGCAACGTCACCGTCGTCCGGACTGCGCTGGGGGTGGGAAGCACGGCGCCGCAGGCGAATTCGATGCCGCCAAACGGCCAGGGAAAATGCGGCATACGGCTGCCCAGCGCCAAAGCGGGCCTAATCGTCAGCCTCGACACGCTGGCCACGAACCGGCCGGCGATACTGGCCCCGGCGGCCTCGACCGTCGTCACGCAAACGTCGTCCTGGCGTGAGCAGCACCGATCTACCTGCTCTATCGGAGCCGTAGTCATGCTGCGAGCCTTTCGGACTGTCTCATTGGTTCGCCGCCCTCAGGTACAGGCCGGCGATGAGTTGGAGCCACCGGTAGACGTCTCGTTGCGTAGGCAACTGGATGCGGCGCGGGATCGCGGCGGCCTGCGACCGGTCCACGGCGTCGACAATCCGCTTAGTGACGTACACCAGCCAATAGGAACGGTCGACGGGTTTGAACGCGCCGCAGATCTCTGCCCGGTCCGTCCCGAAAACGCTGATCCGTTGAGCGCCGTCGTCATCGATGGTGGTGATCACGGCCGCCGCTCCTGTGATCGTCCGGATTGCAGCCGGGTTGGTTCCTACGTCGGTGACTGTGCCAACGCGTTGGCCTTCGCGAACTGTGTCGCCGATATCGAATTGCATGTTGCTGCCTCCAAGGCTGTCTGTCTGCTACCCCGGGCGTCTAGGTGGCCGATCCGCGTCGATGCTTGATCTCGGCGATGAAGCGCGCGCCGTCGTCGTCGACTACGTCCCACGAGGACGGTCCGCGCCACTGCGTGGTGCCCAGCCCGTGGACGATGCGGCGGGCATCCTCTTCGGAACGGATGTTCGCGATCCGCCGCCCGTCACTAGTGATGAGAGTCCACATGGCGACGGCCGATCGTTGGGGTCTTCACAACTCGGCGCTGCGCGCCTGCTAGCGCCGAGCGCACCCCCGGAGCGCCGGTCCCTCGCAAGTGACTGGTCGTCATGGTGGCGGCTCCCCCTTCTTGGTGGCCCGACAAGTCAGAACGTCCGGGTGTGACGTTGTGACGTTTTACGTAATGTGTCAGTTGACTCCTGTAGATCAGATATGTCAAGGCCATAGCGGCAAATAAGTGGCCTGGACGCACAACTAGTTACAGAATGACGAAAAATGTCCAGCGTATGACTAAGATGGGGGCATGCCTCGAGGAGCCCGTAACCGGTCGACCGCGTCCGCGGCGGCGGACGATCCGCGCGATCGGATCCTGGCTGGCGCTGAGCGCTGCATTGACCGCCACGGCGTCCGAAAGACCACCATGGAGGACATCGCCTCCGAGGTGGGTATGTCACGACCCGGCGTCTACCGCTATTTCAGTGATCGCGACGACCTGCTCGTCGAGCTACTCACTCGGCACGCCCGAGTCCTGCGCGACCGCACCCACAAGTTCATCTCCCGACAGGCCGGCCTCCAGGACCAGATCGTGGAGGGACTTCTCTATACCGTCAGCGAGGCCCGCCTCGATCCCGTGATGCGACATGTGGTCCACCCCGAGGGCTCCGGTTTCGGTCGACGCATCGTCGAATCGCGGATGTTGGAGATGATGACCGCGGAATTCTTCGACCCGTTCCTGGACGTCGCCTACGTCAACAACGAACTGCCGCGTGACCTACCACGGTCGGATGTCTATCTCTGGTTGACCAGCCTGGGTCTGATGCTGATGCGCGGGCTCGAGGACGGCGACGCGGACGTGCCGCGCTATCGGTCCATACTGCGAAGCTTCGTCGCTCCGGCGTTCGCCGGTACACAGAAATAGGCGCGCTACCGGTACGGGTCAGGCTGCGGCCTCCGTTTAGCCCGCTATCGATCCCCGGGTATCGAGCACTGCCATGTCCGCCGCTGCGCGGCCGGCACCCCAGCCGGCACCGTTGGACACTGTTACCGAGCGCGGCACCGTCGACGGAAACAGCCGTCCGGTGAGTTCATCGGTCGCCCGACTGTTGGCCGCCAGCACGGGAAGCAGTCGGGCGTCGCGCTTGACCTCGGCGGTGACCGACGCACTCGCGTCGTCGAGCCGTTCGCCGATGCGTTGGGCGTAGGCGACCAGAAACGACTGGCGAAATGACCGGGACCGTGCTGGCGCACCGCCGCCGCGTCCGGCGCTGAGCATGGCTCGGTTAGCCTGCACGAGCAGCGATGTGGTGAGCAGCTCGACCAGGTTGAGGTCGGTTTCGCCGCCGATGACGGTGACGAACCCAAGGCGCTCCGCCCACACCGCGCGGCAACGATTGGCTTGGCTCACCACTTGCACCAAGCCCACCTTGGCGGCGGCGTAGGGGTTGTCGATCCAGATCCGTCGCGCGGCAGCGGCCGGCTTGCGGCCACGGTCATGGTCAGCCAGCGCTTCTTTCAGTGCGTACCGGCTCATCAGGTCTTGCGCCTTGGCCGAAAGCGCCTCCGCTTCGTCGGGGAACTCGGTGGCTTCGGCTTTTGCCAGCAGAGCACGCACCCTACTGAGCGCCTTTTCGCCATCATCGCTGACCGCCGTTGCCGTGTGCCGGTACGCACCGGGCAGCGGCAGGAGCAGCTCCAGCACGGGGAGTCGGCCGAGAAAATTCAGCAGTTTGACGACGAGAGTCACGGCCTCGCGCTGGTCGACGGCGTTTGACGCCGCCCACCCCCACATCTGTGGCGATGGTGTGCTTGCGCCGACGGTGGCCGCGAGCCCGGCGATGTCGGCACGCCAGTGCGGGTGCAGTGTCGCGGCCGCGTACCGCCGAGACTCTCCGACGATGGCCTCGTCGAGGTACCGGACCTCGGCTGGCTTCAGTTTGCGACAGGCGATTTCGTGCAAGTCGGACGGTTGCCAGCCGTGCTCCCACGCCGCCCTGATGGCCTCGTTCACGGCGAGGTCGGCCGCAACGTCGAGCTCGCGCGCGAAGCCCCGATACTCGCCGAGCAGTTCGGCGGCGCGACGCGGCACTTGGTCGGCAGAACACGAAGCGGCCGTGCTCAATGCCACGACGAGGCGTTCGAGGAACAGCGCGCGGTCCGGCCCCGGATCAAAGTCGACGCGCTCTTGCTTAGCCCGGCGCCGATTCTTGTGTTTGGCTGCCCGCTTCTCCCGATTGCGTCTGCTCATGCGCCGCAGTCTTCCGAAGGGGTCTGACATGTCAGGGCAGGCGCGCCGACCCGCCCGGCAGCTCCCATGTATCCGGTCTCCGGCTACCGTCGACCTGGTGACGGTAGCCAGATCGCGCGTCACCCGGGCCTGCGCCGTTGGCAGCGTCGTGCTTGCTGTTGCGGCGCCCCTTTCGTGTGGCCGCCCGGAGCGCCCAGCCCCCGACACCAGCGCTTCGACCAGCACCGCGCCGACCAGCACCGCGCCAGTCGTGCCTCGTGCCGACGCGCCCTACCTGCCTCGCGAAGAGCTGGTGGCGCCCGTCTCCCAGCTCATGAATGACGCGATTGCGGCGCCCCGGCTGCCGGGTGCGGTGGTTCAGATCGGGCACGCCGGCGAGATCGTCTTCAGGCAGGCCTTTGGCGCCCGCAAGCTCGCCGACGAACCAGGGCTCGACGGATCGCCCGCACCCGCCGAGCCGATGACCGAGGACACGATCTTCGACCTGGCGTCGTTGACGAAAATCCTTGCGACGACCACTGCGGTGCTGCAGCTCTACGAACAAGGCCGCATTCAAATCGACGATTCCGTCCAGACCTACCTGCCGGAGTTCAACGCGGCGAACGACCCCCAGCGTGCCCAGGTGACGCTACGCATGTTGCTCACCCACACGTCGGGCATTGGCGGCGACCTGAGCCACCAGGGCCCGTGGGGCCTGACGCAGGCGGACAAAGGAGATGGCATCCATCGGGCGCTCACCGCGCCGTTGGAGTTGGGCCCCGGCCAGACGTTTCATTATTCCGACATCGGCTTCATTATCCTCGGCGCGCTGGTCGAGAAGATCGCCGGCCAGCCGTTGGATAGTTACGTCCAGGACAAGGTCTTCGCGCCGTTGGGCATGACCGACACCCGTTTTCTTCCCGCAGCCAAAGCGTGTGGTCCGCACCAGATCCGCGGTACGGCCATCGCGTTCGACAACGCCGCATCCGCGGCCGCCGCATGTCCGACGGGTACGTGGAGCACCGATCTGTTGGTCCGGATCGCGCCGACGGCGCATGACGAAGACACGCCGGGGATCAACCCCGACTACGACCACCTGCTTCGCGGCACCGTGCACGATCCGACGGCACGCCGCATGGGCGGGGTGGCCGGCAGCGCCGGGGTGTTCTCGACGGCGCACGACGTCGGCAGGTACGCGCAGGCCCTGCTCGACCGGCTGGCCGGGCGCCCGAGCCCCTTTCCGCTGCGGCGATCGACGCTGGAATTGATGACGACACCACAGCAGCCCGGCCACGACCCCGCACAACTCGCGGCGGCGAACGCCGCCACCCGGGACGCGTCCGCGACCACACCCAACCCGACCGATCCTCTGCTCGCTGCGAGCTATCCGGCAATAGCTGGACAAAACCTGCGCGGCTTCGGCTGGGACATCGATACGCCGCACTCCCGGCCGCGCGGCAGGGTCTTTCCCATCGGCAGCTTCGGCCACACCGGCTTCACCGGCGTGACGGTGTGGATCGACCCCGGGTCCGACACCTACGTGATCGTCCTCGCGAACGTGATCCATCAGCGTGGCGGGCCACCCATCGCGGGGCTCAGCGGCGATGTGGCCACGGTGACCGGCCAGGCCCTTCACCTCTACGACGCCTGATGCCGCTTGGCCCGTGTTGTCAGAGTGGCAGACGTGACAGTTGGGTATAGTTCATCAGGGTGTCGGCCGGGTCCGGAGCGAGCAGAGCGACGCCTGTGGGCAGCGCCGTTCGTCGCAGGTGCGATCGGGTAGGCGCAGCCGGCCGCCTGGCGGTGGTGGTCGCCGCGGTCGCGATCACGCCGGGAACGATCGCGGCTCCCGTCGCGTCATCCGCGCCATCCTGCTCTGACATCGAAGTCGTCTTCGCGCGCGGCACCGATGAACCGGCGGGTATCGGCGTCGTCGGGCAATCCTTCGTCGACACGCTGCGCCCGATGGTGAAAGGCAAGACGCTCGCCAGTTATGCCGTGCAGTACCCCGCGTCGTGGGATTTCGCCAAGGCTGCCGCCGGAGCCACCGACATGAGTCGGCGCGTGCAGGCGGTCGCCGAACAATGCCCCAAAACCGGAATCGTGTTGGGTGGCTACTCGCAGGGTGCGGCCGTGGTTGACGTCGTCACCACCGCACCGATCGGCGCCGTCGGCTACACGGCTCCGCTGCCGGCGGCCGTGGTTCCGCACGTCGCCTCGGTCGTCGTCTTCGGCAACCCCTCGGCGCGCATCGGCCAGCCGCTGACCCGGATGAGCCCGGTCTTTGGTTCGCGGACCGCCGACCTGTGCGCGCCCAACGACCCGGTCTGTTCCACGGGTACGGATTTCAACGCCCATGTTCGCTATCCGCAATCCGGGCTGGTGAAGCTTGGGGCGCAGTGGACCGCCCGCCACGTCAACGCGCGCGGCTAACCTCCGGCTGATACTCGGGTTGCGTCCGCACGGCGCGTGCAACACTGTTAACAACAGCCTCATTGTTAACATCATCCGATGCAGGACTCCCCGGGGACTCACGGCCCTCGGCCAGCACGCCCGCTTTCCCGGCGTGACGTGCTGCGGTACGCATCGGCGGCGGCGCTGGCCGGGCTGGGTGCGGCCGCGGCGGGTGTCGGCGCGCCCCCGGCCTCGGCCGCCGCTCCCACGCTGATCGATTACGCCGCGCGCCAAATTCCGGCGCAGGACATCCGCGCCGCCGGCCATGCCGGGGTGATCAACTACGTGTCGATGTCGCGGCCCGGCTCGTCCTTCGGCGCCAAACCGATCACCCGTCCCTACGCTCAGTCACTGGCCGCTGCCGGGCTGGTGATCGTGAGCAACTACCAGTACGGCAAGCCGGGCGGGACGGCGCCGTCGGACTTCACGCGCGGGTACGCCGGCGGCGTGGCCGATGCGCGCACCGCCTGGCAGCTGCACACCGCGGCCGGTGGCGGCCGCAGCGCACCGATCTTCTTCAGCGTCGACGACGACATCGACCGCCACACGTGGGAAACCGTGGCGCTGCAGTGGTTCCGGGGGATCAACTCCGTGCTGGGCGTGCAGCGCACCGGCGTCTACGGGGGCATCAACGTGTGCCAGTGGGCGGCTGCCGATGGTGTCATCGGGAACTCGGGCACGCCCGGCCACCGGTGGGCCTGGCAGACCCGGTCCTGGTCTCGCGGTCAACGCGACCCCGCCGCGGTTCTCTACCAGCGCGTGGTGAGCACCGCGTCGAACCCCGGCCCGGTGGTCGGCGGGCTCGAGGTGGACGTTAACGACGTCCTGGCCCAGGATTGCGGGCAGTGGAACCTGCATCCGTGAGGTCGTGCTGCACATCAAACTGCTGCTACCCCCGGGCAAGCTGGTCGAGTGGGTTGGAGCGTTCCAACATCCCGTAGGTTTCCTCGCCGTCCCAGCGGTATCGCACACCGGCCTGTTGCAGCGCCGGGAAGCTCGGCATCTCCTGTTTGAGAGCGTGCATGGAGTACATGTCGTCGTCGTGGTGGATGTCGTGGGTGGAGAACACCGTCTCGCCCTCGATGTGCACGGTGCCGGCGGCGGTTTCCAGCACCACCGACACATCCTCGCCGAGCGCTCGCAGGCGGGTCAGCCACGGCGCCCGCACCGCGCGAGCCGCAATGAGTTCACCGTCACCGGTGAAGAGGAAACCCTCGTTGAAGGTAGGTGCACCGTCGGCCCGTGGCGGATAGGCGATGTAGCCGAACGCCTTGCCGCTCGGAAAGACCGCCGATTGCCAGCAGTGGCCCCAGAACCCGGCCAGTTTGCGCACCCCCTGGCGGCGGATCCGCAGTCCGCTGCCGGTGAAGGGCTGGCGTTGACCGTCGACTGTAACCGAACCGGTGGCGCGGTAGAGCTGTTCGTAGCGGGGTCCGCCCATCAGCTTGCCCTCGACCGATGTCTTGAGCCGCTGGCCGGCGTCGGAGTGCAGGCTGCCCTGCACCCACGGTGGGACCGCCATGGTGGCCTCGACTTCGAACTCGATGTCGACCAGGGGGCCGCCCTTGCGGCCTTCGACCAGATCCTGCGATGACGTCTGTTGCGCCTTGCCGGCGTAGGTCATGGTCCACACCGAAAACGGCTCGACACAACGGAACGCCAGCCCGCCCGCACCCAGCACGGTCGGCTTGCCCTCGGGCCCGGTGGCGGGCAGCGAGGGGCCGTTGGTCCGCAATCGGTACACCCGCCCGTCCGGGTAAGCGATATTGACCTGGATGTCGTGGCTGTCCCAGTTGGCCGCGACCGCCTCGATGCCGATGCGCGGCAGGCCAACCTCCCCGCGATCATCGACGGTCCAAAAGCTCACCGAGTCCCGCATCTCCGGGTCATCAGGTCGTTGCTCAAATACATACTCACGGCCCGGATCGATGCCGCCGGTCAGGTCAATTGCCATCAGGTCTCCTGCTTCTGGTTGTGGGTGGTCCAGCGGGCGGCCGCGTCCACGTACTCGGCGAACAGCGGCCGCACCCGGTCTAGGTCGATACCGAATTTGGTCGGGGCAGCCCGGTGGCTCGGTTCCCGCTCAGCGGCCGCGGCGGTCCACCAACTTTGCATTCGCGCCGCGAACTCGTCGGTAACCGATTCCGCAAGCCAACGATAGAGTCCGGTCACCTCGCCCAGCGGATCGTCCTGCCTGGCGCGAAAATCGATGTCGTAGAAGCGATCATCGGCGCCCGCGGCGCGGAACTGCAGTGCTCGTTGCATGCCCAGCGACCAGTGCTCGACGTTCAGCCGGCCGATCAAGGGCAGGTCGACGTCGTCGCTGAACGACCCGATGATGTCGGCGTACAGTTCCGCTACCGACAAGATCACGTCCGTCGGGTCGCGGTGCGTCATGACGTAACGGGCATCGGGGAACGCGGCGTCGACCGCCTGCAACCACAGCACGTGCGACGGGCACTTCAGCCGCCACCGGCGGGCGGGCTCGCCCCATTGCAGCAGCTTCATCACCCGACGTTGGTAGCGCATCGTCGACGACAGATCCGCTTCCTCGACCAACCATCGGGAATAGGTCGGGACTTGGGCCAGCGACTGGAAGATGTGTGATTTGAAGTCGAGCGCCATCAACTCGTGGCACTCCATCGGGCCGTGGGCGTCGGTGGGCACATGATGCCGCGTGCCGATCATCTCGCCCTTGCCGGGCGGGATGCGGGGGTCCACGCCCTGCACGGTCGACGGCGGCGGGCACGGTTGCGTCGATTCCCACTTGCGCAAATACCGCACCCGCGGGTCCTGGGCCAGCAGCATCGACAGCGCGGTGGATCCGGTGCGGGGCAGGCCGATTCCAACGACGGGAGCGTCGATGGGAACGTTGTCGATTTCGGGGTGGCGCCGGTACCAGTCCTCGACCTGCAGACGTTGGCCCAGGTACCCGACGATACGTTGCCCGACAAACGCCTCACCGCGGGCGTTGAGCCGCGCCTCGTCACGCAGCGAGGTCAACAGAATCTCCAGACCTTCCCGGTACGAGTCGCCGCCCGAGTCGGTCAAACCTGTTGCTGCGGTGGCGGCGTCGTGAACTTCCTGGACCGTGAACACTGCTCAGCCCAACCACTGTCCGCCGGCGACGTCGATGGTCTGGCCGCACATGTAGCTGGTGGGCAGGTTGTCGAGGTTTAGTGCCCCGAGCGCGGACTGTTCGTCCTGGACGGTCACGGTGGATACCTCTCGCTCTTCGACGTCGCTGTCTGTTGCGCTGACACTAAGGCGGTCGAGACGGCGCAAGCCAATATCAATTTCGGCGTTCAGCCATGCCGCCACGGCATGGCTGCTATACCTGGGGGCCGATGGACACGCACCGGCTGAAGTACTTTTTGCGTATCGCCGACGAGGGCTCGATCAGTCGGGCGGCGGCGGTGCTGGGCATTGCCCAGCCGGCGCTCAGTCGCCAGGTCCGTCAGCTCGAAGAAGAACTGGGCGTGGCCTTATTCCGGCGGACCGCCCGCGGCGTGGAACTTACCGATGAAGGTGAGCAGCTGCGTGCATCGACCGCTGCGCCCCTGCGCCAGCTGGAGTTAGCGATGCAGTGGGTCGGGTCGCCGTGGGGGCGGGTCGAACGCGCGCTATCGGTAGGCATGCCCGCGCCCGTGGCCAGCGTGCTCGCCGCACCGCTGATGACCCGCCTGAAAGGCGTCTTTCCGAAGGTGAATATCCGTGTCACGGTCGCTGATTCGGTACATCTGGTGGAGAAGATGCTCAAAGATGACCTCGACTTCGCTGTACTGCACGGCCCACCGCCGGACGAGCGCTTGTTCTACCGCGACATCGTGGCCGAGCATCCGGTACTGGTCGGTGGACCCGACAGCGATCTGGATCCCGCCCGTCCCGTCGCGTTCACCGCCCTGGCCGACCTGCCGCTGGTGCTCCCAACGATGCAACCCGGACTCAACTACACCATCCAGAACACCGCGCTGCGTCGAAAGATCACGATTGACAGCCAGTTCGAGACCGACTCCCTGCAGGTGTCGAAGAGCGTTATCGAGACGGGTCGGGCCTACGGCATCCTGCCGCTGGCGGCGTGCCGTCGTGAGGTCGACGATGGCCGGCTGAGATACGCGCCGCTATGCGATCCGGTCATCACCCAACACATCGGCCTGGCGGTGCGACCGCAGGCCGCGCTGCCGCGCGGCTTCGTCACCCGCTTCGGCGAGATGGTGCGCAACGAGGCCGCGGAGCTTGTCCGGCGCGGCGTGTGGCCCGCCGATCTGCTCGCGGCCGGCGAGTGGCGTCCCGCCGATCTGCTCGCGGCCGGCGAGTGGCGTGATGAACCGCGCGCCCAGGCAGAATCGGTATGCCTCCCGCCACAGGGTATGCCGCAGCGCAGTTTTGGTGCGCCGGATTGAGGGCGCTGTCCCAGTCAGACTGCCGGTGGTCCGCCGCGGACGCAATAATGGCCGGATGGTCGATCGCAACGCGCCCGCTATCCCGGTTATCGCCCTCACTGGTTACCTCGGCGCGGGCAAGACCACGCTGCTCAACCATGTGCTGCGCGCGCCGGGAGCACGGATCGGGGTCGTCATCAACGACTTCGGCGAACTGAACGTCGACGCTGGCCTGGTCACGGGCCAGGTCGACGAACCGGTGTCTATCGCCGGTGGATGCATCTGCCATCTGCCGGATGATGGCGGGCTTGACGAGGCGCTGGAGACGCTGGCCGACCCGAAACTCGCGCTCGATGCGATCATCGTCGAGGCGAGCGGGGTGGCCGAACCGATGGCGGTATCGCGAGTTATTCGGTTCAGTGGGGTGGATCGGATCCGCCACGGCGGTGTCGTTGACGTGATCGACGCAGTGGAGCACTTCCACACCGTCGACACGCGATCCACGCCGCCTGCGCGCTACGGTGCGGCCTCGCTCGTCGTGGTCAACAAGTTGGATCGGATCCCCGAGGACGCTCGCGCAGATATCCTTCGCCGGGTTGAGGCCCGTGTGCGCGAGCGGAATCCCGACGCTCACGTCGTGGGCGCGGTGGCCGGACGGGTGGATCCCCGACTTCTCTACGACGTCAACGACGGCGACGAGTCCGGGCAGATGTCGTTTCGGGAACTGCTGCTCGAGGACAACGCTGCCGCCGCCGACGCGCACCACGACCATGTGCATGCGACGTCGGTCACCGTCGTCGGCGACGGCGCGGTTGACCCGGGCCCGCTCATCGACCTGCTCGAACGGCCGCCGCATGGCGTCTACCGGATGAAGGTCACCGTCAGGATCGGCAAGCGCCACTACCTCGTCAACGTCGTCGGCACCTGCGTCCATGTGATGACTGCGCCGTCGGGCGCCGGTGCGAGCCACCTCGTTGCAATTGGCGCGCACCTCGAGGCCGAGGACGTTCGCGCGCGGCTAGAGGCGGCGCTGCGTCCCTGCCCGGGAAAGGTGGCTGCCGCCGGAATGCGGCGGCTGCAGAGGCTGCGGCAATACAGCATCTAAGCCCTGACGACCACACCGCCGCGAGCCCGCCCGAGGACCAGAACTGAGGAGCCGCCGTCATTTTCACCAGCGTGGTGGTATCGACGTTCTCGACAAGCACACGGGCTAGTGACCCCGAGCAAGGGGCAACTGTTTACCGTGGGTTCGTCCAGCGCGGTCGCTGGCGCGCTGGGCCGCCGGCGCTTTTTAGCGCGAGACCGCAGTAAGCTACTGCCTCAGTAAATCCGCAGATCAGTCGTGTCCAAATGTTTTTGCGGGTACACACCATCGGTGTCACGATAGATCACGGCTCCTTTGCGCAAATAGCGCGTGCATTGCTCCTGATGGCGGCAGTCACGTGCCATTTAATGGCCTCTAGCAGCCGCCTGGTCGATTGCTAGCTTCCGCGTTGTACCCGGCGTTACGGAATATACTTGAAGAGCCCTTGGACGCCAGAGGGTTGCGAGAATAATCTTCTACTGAAGAGCGGAGATACGCGTGTCAGGATCCCTGTCGTAAGCTATCTAGCTGGGTATATGCTATTGATAGAGCGCTGCTACAGCTTACTTACTGATATATGGATTTGTGGCGAATCGCTTTTCTGAGTTTCGCAATATTGCGCACTCTACGGCAATATCTCGCTCAATTGGCGTTAGCTGCTGGATGCGCCCCGTCAGTTGGCTGTGAGATTGGTGGGATCCACCATTGTGCGTTGATCTTCGTTAGCCGACAGGGTTAGCGTCACCTGACGTACGCAGATCAATCATCATTTGGTTTTGACCCGGTCACGGCAGTAACTCCGCCGTCTGAATTTACTTGCGTGAATTCACGTTTCTGTCGACAGGTGGCCACCCTCGGCACCAGTCCTGGGCGGTACCCGAACACCGGGGTACGCCGACGCGGTCACTGCGAGTTAAGGAGGATCGTCGCAATGGATTTCGGAGCGTTACCACCGGAGATCAACTCCGCCCGCATGTATGCCGGCGCCGGCTCGGGGCCGATGTTGGCCGCCGCATCGGCGTGGAATGATTTAGCCGCCGAATTGCGCTCCGCGGCGTCAACCTACCAGTCGGTGATCACGGGGCTGACCAGTGAGGGATGGTTGGGGCCGGCATCGACCGCAATGGCTGCCGCGGCCGCACCCTATGTGGCCTGGATGACCACCACCGCCGGGCAAGCCGAGCAGACCGCCGAGCAAGCCCAAGCTGCGGCCACGGCGTATGAAAATGCGTTTGCGATGACCGTGCCGCCGGCGGACATTGCGGCTAACCGAAGCCAGTTGACGGCATTGGTCGCGACCAATTTTTTGGGTCAGAACACCCCGGCAATCGCCGCTACCGAGGCCCACTACGGCGAAATGTGGGCCCAGGATGCCACCGCGATGTACGGTTACGCCGCCAGTTCGGCGGCGGCCTCGAAGGTGCCGTCGTTCACCTCACCCGAACAGACAACGAACCCGGGCGGGCTGGCTGCACAGTCGGCAGCCGCCACCCAAGCCACCGGGACGTCGTCGAGCGCCGGCGCGCAAGCGACGCTGTCGCAGTTGGCTTCTACGGTACCCAACACCCTGCAGGGGCTGGCGTCACCCGCGTCATCGGCATCGGGGCTGGGCGGTACCAATCCGTTTGCCGCAGGGTCGAATACGACGACCAGTGGTTTCGCTGGATTACTGAATTTCTTCGATGGGCAGACGAATTCGGCCATGGGGACGTTCATGAACTCGACGCTGGCGAACGGATTCGTTTCGGGACAATGGGTGAACCCGGCCACCGTAAGCCAGGCATCCACGAATGCCTTGTCCGACATCGCCTTTTTGTCGGTGACCGGTCCGAGCGGGGCCGGGCTCAACCCGAACATCATGATGTCGGCGACAGCTCCGGCGTCCGGCGCGGGCACGTTGAGCCATCTTATTTCGGGCATAACCCCGCCCGGGTCAACAAGCGTGAGCGGATCGGCAGTGTCAGCGGGGATGGGCCGGGCCACGTTGGCCGGGGCGCTGTCGGTGCCGCAGAACTGGGCCACCGCCACCCCGGTGACCAACGCGGCTGCCACCGCGTTCCCGGCCTCCGGCTGGACTGCCGCCCCGGAGGTCGCCACCGGGGAGATGCCCGGTATGCCCGGTATGCCCGGTGCGCCGATGGCGGCGTCGGCCGGACGCAGCCCCGGCTTTGCCGCTCCCCGGTATGGGTTTCGCCCTACCGTGATGACACATCCGCCTGCTGCCGGGTAACGGAAAGGGCTAGCGAGACCCGGTGGTACATCACGCGGCAAGGTGCAGAGATCACAGCTCGCCGCTCGAGAACCAACCGGCGGTCACAGAGACCGCGAAGCGGTTACTGCTCGCTAAAGTCGAGGTTTACGGGTTCAGTCGCCTGCGGCGTGCCGGTCACGGGGACATCGGAGCCGACTTCTTCAAAACGAAGTCCCGCGATGTCGACAGACCCCGTTCCCTGAAGGAGCACCCCGAAAGCGATGGCGCTCGCGTGCTCGTCGACATCAAGCACGATCGATTCGCTCGACCACCCAGTCGAGCCCTGGATCGAGCGGTCCTGCATATTGTCGAAGGCCAAGGGAGCGGTCTGCTGTTGACTGTCGATCCGCAGCCAAAGGCCCGCCCACCCATCAATATCGTTGCCCTTCAACAAACCAGACAGCCGAACACGTGTTCCGAGATACCGTGTCGGAGCGATCGTCTGCATCATCGTGCCGAATCCTGCCGCGTTGTCGTTGACGGCTCGCAGACGCACGACAGCGTTGTCGTCGATGGTCTCCGCCGTGCGGTCGAATTCGTAGTCGGCGGGATTGCTGCCCGCCATGTGCCAGCCCTTCACCGTGGTTCCCCCCCTTGTGATCGTCATTGAGCCGACTGCGTGATAACCGGATCGCAGCATATCGGCGCGTTTATCGGCCGATGCTCCTTCCAGCGGCCAGGGCATTCGTTGCCTGCCTGGCTAGTCTAAGACCACCGAAACCATGACTCGCGCGCAAAAGCTCGGACCCATACGGGGTTCGGCAATCGGATCATGCTCGTGGCTCGATGCATGGCGCCTCAGCCACGCGACTGTCGAACATTTGTCGAACACGCGATAGCATGGGTGACATGCCTGGATCAATCGGTTTCCGTCCGACGCAAGATGACGAGCGCATCCTGCGCGAGGCCGCGCGGCCGGGCGAGAGTACTTCGGACACGTTGCGCCGAGCACTGCGGCTGTTGGATCACGAACGGTGGTTGGCGCAGTTCCGCGCTGACGCGGAGGCGCTCAAGGACGAGGATATCAACGCGGAGCCCGAAGCCTGGTGATACGCGGAGCCGTCTATCGGATCGATCTTGGGCGGCCCCGCGGACACGAGCAGGGCGGTAAACGCCTGGGTCTGGTCGTGTCCCCGTCGGATTCGCCGCTTTCGGTCGTGGCCGTGATCCCCACGTCGACCTCGGCCGGCCCGTCGATTCATCGCCCCGAGATTGAGATCGCCGGTCGGTCGACGCGGATGCTGGTCGACCAGATCCGCTCGATCGACATCCAATATGTCGCGGGCGACCCCGTCGACTACCTGACCCGAGACCAGCTCGTCGAGGTCGAGCTCGCGCTGGTCCACTACCTTGGCGTTCAAGACGCCGCTCCACCGCGATCTTCATAACGTCCCGCGGCACAATCCGCTATCGGACGGTGGTGCTGGTGGCCATCAATCGTCGTCGGCGCCGATCGTGACCGCGCCATCGGCGGCGACCTCGAGGCCGGGTGGGGCGAACTGGATGAACGCGGTGAGCGCCGGCGATGGCTCTGCTGAGTCGCCGCAGCTCGGGTTGGCGTAGCCGACGAAGGCTGCGCTTCTTGCCGTGCCGGTGAACCAGTAGAGCGCCACGTGGGCAAGCAAACGGTCAAGACCGAGCACGTCTTCGGGTAGCGCCTCGGTGGGCCAGGTCCAGGATTTGAACTTGTCGACCATCCAGGCCAGTTGACCTACCGGTACATGGGCGGCGGGTCCTCAGTGCGCCATATTGGTAAACCGCGACAAGTGCAGCTGATGCGCCACCGTGACTGTTTTGGTCGGGCCGTTGCGGTGCTTGGCCAGAATCAGATCCGCCTCACCGCCGCGCGGGTCGTCGCGCTCGAAGGCATCGGGTCGGTGCAGCAGGATGACCATGTCGCTATCCTGCTCGATCGCGCCCGATTCCCTTAGATCAGCTAACATTGGCTTCTTGTCGGTCCGCTGCTCGGGGCCCCGGTTGAGCTGGCTGAGCGCGACGACCGGTAGCTCCAGTTCCTTAGCCAAAAGCTTTAGCTGCCTTGAGAATTCCGATACCTCCTGCTGACGCGACTCGACTTTCTTGCCGGAGGTCATCAGCTGCAGATAGTCGACCACCACCAGCCGCAGGTCGGCCTTCTGCTTTAGCCGGCGGGCCTTGGCGCGGATCTCCATCATGGTCAGGTTCGGTGAATCGTCGATATACAGTGGTGCTTCGCTGATTTCGCTCATCCGCCGCGCCAGCCGGGTCCAGTCGTCGTCGGTCATCCGGCCCGAGCGCATGTCGCCGAGCTTGATCTTCGCTTCGGCGCTCAGGAGCCGCATGACGATCTCGGACTTACTCATCTCCAGCGAGAAGATGACGCTGGGCTGCCGGTGCTTGATCGAGCACGACCGCATGAAATCCAGTGCCAGGGTCGATTTCCCCATACCCGGCCTGGCCGCGATCACGACCATCTGTCCCGGGTGCAGGCCGTTGGTCACATCGTCGAGGTCGGTGAAGCCGGTCGGCACGCCACGAGCGATGCCGCCATGCGAGGCGATCGCGTCGATCTCGTCCATGGTGGGCTGCAGGAGGTCCTCCAGCGGGACGAAGTCCTCGGAGAGCCGCCGGTCGGCGACGTCGTAGATCTCGGCCTGCGCGCGGTCGACGATTTCGGCGACGTCGGCGCCTTCCGCACCCGCGTAGCCGTACTGCACCACCCGGGTGCCGGCCTCCACCAGCCGGCGCAGCAGGGCCTTCTCCGCGACGATCCCGGCGTAGTAGCCGGCGTTGGCCGCGGTCGGCACCGTGGAGATCAGGGTGTGCAGATACGGTGCCCCGCCGATGCGGCGCAGCAGGCCGCGGCGGTCCAGTTCGGCAGCCACCGTCACCGCGTCGGCCGGCTCCCCGCGGCCGTACAGATCCAGGATCGCGTCGTAGATGTTCTGGTGCGCGGGGCGGTAGAAGTCGCCGGGCCGCACCCGCTCGAGCACGTCGGCGATCGCGTCCTTGCTCAGCAGCATCCCGCCCAGCACCGACTGCTCGGCGGCAAGGTCCTGCGGCGGCTGCCGGCCGACGTCTTCCCGGGGTGGCTCCTCGAGGCCGGAGTGCCCAAGATCGTCGACGACTGCCATTTACCCCCGCCTCCCTTCGGCACCGCGCTCGAATGCCCACCCGACATCGGTACCCGGACCGTAGGTCAAGGCACTGACATCGCCCGCCGTCATGGCATTCGCCCGGCTCCTCGTCGCGCCGCTCCCGACCGGCGTTTCCGCCGAATCGAAGACGCTCACCCGACCATCGCCATGCGCCGGGTCGACGGTAAGTGTTGCTGGCGCCAACACCAAGCGAGCTTGTTCATGAAGTTGTGCATCGAGTGTGGATAGCCATCGCCGGCCGTGTTGAGGCGGTGGGGAAAACCTGTGGATCATTGGCTGACAGTTCCGCATCTCTGCTGCTAAGCGCACCACACGAACACGTCCGAGCTGTGGATGAGAATCCGTTCGGCGTGTCGAGCCGGGTTGCCATCTCGGGCGTGTTGTGTGTCCGCCGGGTTGGCAGCGTGTTAACGGCCGGTTAGATTCGCTGGCCGGTCCGGTGGTCGAAGAGTTCGCTGGCGCACACAGCAACGCCCCGGTGGCGGCCGGTTACGGCGCCACCGGGGTAGCTGGTGGTGTGGGGTCTAGCCCTGCGCGACGACGTCCACGTCGAGGGCGACGTTGACGTCGGGATGCAGATGCACCGAGACCTGGTGCGTGCCGAGCGCTTTGATGTGCGCTTTGGGCAGCCGCACGATGCGCTTGTCTAGGCTGGGGCCGCCGGCCTTCTTGATCGCGCCGACGACGTCGCCGGCGCCGACCGAGCCGAACAGCTTGCCCGAGTCGGGTGCCGTCTTCACCGGCAGCGAAATCGTGCCCAACGCTTCGATCGCCGTTTTGAGCTCGTTGGCGTGCTCTAAATCGCGCACGGTCTTCGCATCACGGGCGCGACGGATGTCGTCGGCCTGCTTTTGCGCGCCGCGGGAGGCGACGATGGCCAGCCCGCGCGGCAGCAGATAGTTGCGGCCGTAGCCGTCCTTGACTTCGACGGTGTCGCCGGCGACACCGAGGTGCTCGACCTCGTCGGTCAGAATCAGTTTCATCGTTCTACGTTCCTATGTTCCGTGGTGCCGCCGGCGGCTACCGGGCCGAGGAGGTGAAGGGCAGCAGGGCCACCTCGCGGGCGTTCTTCACCGCCAGCGCGATGTCGCGCTGGTGCTGCACGCAGTTGCCGGTGACCCGGCGGGCCCGGATCTTGCCGCGTTCGCTGATGTAGGTCCGCAGCAGCGCGGTGTCCTTGTAGTCGATCTCTTGCTTCTTGTTGGCGCAGAACGCACACTTGCGCGTCTTGACCGGCTTCTCCGGAGCTGGGCGCCGCTTGTTGGACTTGGCCATCTGTGTATCTCTTTCGTGCTGTGGTTTTGGTGGGGCGCGCCGTATCGCGCGCCGGGGTATCAGAAGGGGGGTTCGTCGTCACCGGCGCCGAACGAGCCCGACGCGGGGGCACTGCCCCAGGGATCCTCACCGGTGCCGCCGCTGGCCGCGGCCGGGGCTTGGCTTTGCCCGCCGCCGCCACCGAAGCCGCCGCCTCCGCCGCCGCTGCGGCTGATCCGGTTGACCTTGGCGGTGGCATACCGCAGCGAGGGCCCGACCTCGTCGACCTCGACCTCAAAGACCGTGCGCTTCTCGCCCTCGCGGGTTTCGAAGGACCGCTGCTTGAGCCGGCCGGTGACGATCACCCGCATGCCGCGGGTGAGGCTTTCGGCGACGTTCTCGGCGGCTTCCCGCCAGATGTTGCACCGCAGGAACAGCGCCTCGCCGTCCTTCCATTCCCCGCTTTGCCGGTCAAACGTCCGGGGCGTCGAGGCCACCGTGAAGTTCGCGACGGCGGCGCCGGACGGGATGAACCGCAGCTCGGGGTCGGCGGTCAGGTTTCCGACAACGGTGATGGTGGTGTCACCAGCCACAAGGTCCTCCTGGGATCGGCGGGATGCTTTGCGCGAGCCTACGCAACCGGCCCGACACGCGGCAGTCGTTCACCGACTCGTACTCGACTAGTGCTTGTCGGTCCGCATCACCTTGGTGCGCAACACCGACTCGTTCAGGCTGAGCTGACGGTCCAACTCGGACACCGTCGCCGGCTCGGCCTTCACGTCGACGACGGCGTAGATGCCTTCGGCGTGCTTGGCGATCTCGTACGCCAGTCGGCGCCGGCCCCAGATGTCGACCTTCTCCACAGTCCCGCCGTCGTTGCGGATGACGTTCAGGAACGTCTCCAGGGACGGGGCAACGGTGCGCTCGTCAAGGGTGGGGTCAAGGATGACCATGATTTCGTATGGACGCATGGGAACCTCATCACCTCCTATGGTCGTCTACGGCCACGGTGTGTTCCGTGGCAGGAGGGTCGCCTGCGTCGGCAACCCGCTTAGGCTACCGGATGCGGGGCTGGCCAGCGAAATCGTGTCGCCGGTGGCGCCGCGGCGCGGTTGTTAGGCTCAGGCTTCGATGAGCATTCGGGTATCGCTGTGGCCGTGGTGGGCGCGTTTCGTGATATTGGCCTGCCTGTGTGCGGCCGGATTGAGCCTGCTCGCGGCGTTTGGATCGGTGGGCGGGTCCTGGTCACAGGCCGCTCCGGGCATTGCGCTGGTGAGCCTGGCGGTGGGCGCGGTGGGTACCGCGGCTAGCCAGCGGGGTCACCGCGCCTACACCGATGCGGTCGACGGCCTCAGCGCCGCCGACCGCTCGGCAGCGCTGACCGCGCTCCTGCGTGGACCCCTGCCGACGGCGCCGGCGGTGCGGGCGGCCACCACTCGGGTGGGCAAGGTCTACCTCGACGCCGCGGAGCGTTCCTGGTCGATGATTGTCGTCACCGCGCCGATCCTGATCTTGCTCTTCGCGGTGGTGGCGGTGGCCGAGGTGCAAGCCGGTGAGCCCACCGCCGCCGCGCCCTACGGCGTGCTGGCCCTGCTGATCGCGGCCGGGACCGCCTGGAGTTGGTACATGCCCCGGCAAGTGCGGCGTCGCCTCGACCTGCTGTTGTGAGCGCTAATGCTGGCCGGCCGCGGCGTACTCGGGCACGGTAGCGGGCTCGGCAACCTTCACCGCCCTGCGCGCCGCCGCGGGCCGCAGCCAACCCGGCAACCAGCTAACCGGTCGGTCCGGCGCCCAGTCGAACACCCCGCCGGACGGGTCGTCGACCCGGCCGCGCCAGCGCACCAGATCCTCGGCGGGCCGATAGATCTGCCGGATCACCAGCACGCACAGCCCCAGCACCGCGAGGTCACGCACCAGCACGGTGGCGGTGAACCATTGTTCCGGCAGGCCGCGGTTGGGCACGCTGTACAGGAAGTACATCCGCGGCACCCACACCAACGCGTCGATCGTCATCCACGCCAACAGGATCCGGCGGTGCGGCAGCGCCAACACCGCCAGCGGGACCAGCCACAGCGAGAACTGCGGGCTCCACACCTTGTTGGTCAGCAAGAACGCCGCCACCACCAGAAACGCCAATTGGGCCAGCCGCGGTCGCTGCGGGGCGGTCAGCGCGATATATCCGATCCCTAAGCAACACAGCAGGAACGCGATCATCACCACGGTGTTGAGGATCACCGGCGGCTGCCAAAACCCCAGCGCGGGATCGAATCCGCGCCACCCGGTGAACGACTTGACCACGTTGAACAGCGAATCCATGTCGTCGCCGCGGCGTGTGTTGAGCCGGAAGAACTCCGACCAGCCGCGCGGAAACAGCAGCAGCACCGGCAGATTCACCACCAGCCAGGTCGCCACCGTGACGGCGGCGGTGCGGGCCACCGGGCGCAGCCGCCCGGTGCGCAGCCCGAGGACCAGCAACGGCCCTAAGAACAGCACCGGGTACAGCTTGGCGGCGGCGCCCAAACCGATCAGCACCCCGGCCAGCGCCGGTTTGCGGCGCGCCCAGGCCAGCAGCCCGCCGACCGCGAACGCGGTGGCCAGCGCGTCGAAGTTGGTGAAGATCTGAAAGATCAACAGCGGCGAGGCGGCCACCAGCGCCGCATCCCACACCCGGCGTCCCGCCAGCCCGGCGGTCGCCCACACGGTCGCCAGCCAGGCCAGCGCCAGCCCGAGCGCGACGATGTCGAAGAACACCACCACCTCGGCGACGACCGGGATCGCGACCAGCTTGCTGATCACGGTGTAGGTTTTGGCCAACGCCATCGCCACGTATTGGTAGACGCCGGTCAGCACCGGATACTCCATGTAGCGCACCGCGGTCTGCCCGTCGTAACGGGTTTGGGGTTTCCCGGTGGAATCGGTTTCGATCCAGCTGGACTTGTACGGGAACTTGCCCTGGCTCAACAGCTCCGCGCCGTACAGCGGCACCGTGTCGGAGTAGCACAACTCGTAGTAGGCCCGCTCGTGATCCCAGTTGGCGACCCGCTGATCGCCGGTTCCGGCGCCGGTGCTCTGCAGACACGGCGCCTTGGTGGCCCAGCCCAACGCCAAGAACACCAACGCGATCACGAACATCACCCGCAGCGGGGTGAACAACCCGGCGCGCCCGATCAGCGCGTGCCGGCCCACCGGCCCGCCCACCACCCCGGAAAGCGCATGCCCGAGCATGTCGGTGCGGCTGGGACAGTCCC
Organism: Mycobacterium sp. pUA109; assembly: GCF_041287095.1. NCBI lineage: Bacteria > Bacillati > Actinomycetota > Actinomycetes > Mycobacteriales > Mycobacteriaceae > Mycobacterium > Mycobacterium sp. pUA109. The sequence continues at coordinate 107,274 of NZ_JBGGKS010000011.1, forward strand.
GGTCGTCGGCGCTGCGCAGATCGGCGGCCAGGGGCCCCGGCGAGACGATGGCGCGGTCGGTGGCGGGCGTCACGGCGGCGGCGGGGGCGGCGATTCTGCGGGACTTTCCGGCGGCGGCCCGGGTGGTGGCGCGGCCGGGCCGGCCGGAATGGTGGTCGGCGGCCCCACCGGGATCGTGATGCCGGGCGCGATCTCGATGGTGGGCTGGATGACGATCTCCGAGGGCGGCGGCGCGGCCGGCGGCGGGGGCGGCGCCGCGGGTGCGCCGGCGTAGCCGCCGATCTCGGTGGGCTTGGGGAACGACTCCTTGTCGGTGCCCTTCAGGGCGTCGTCCATGGTCGCTTTCCAGATGTCCGACGGGATGCTCGATCCGTACACCGGTGACCCCCACTTGTTCACCAGCGCCTGGTCGCCCTCGACGGTGCCCACCCACACCGCCGTCGACAGCGACGGGGTGTACCCGACCATCCAGGCGTCCTTGTTGGCGCCGGTGTCCCCGAGCTGCGTGGTGCCGGTCTTGGCCGCCGACGCCCTTCCGCCGGCCAGGTTGTGCCCGCGGGAGTAGCCGGCGATCGGCTGCATCGCCGAGGTGACGTTGTCGGCGACGGCCTTGTCGATGCGCTGTTCACCGCTGTCGTCGGCGGTGGCCGCGTCGAAGAGCACCTTGCCCTCGGAGTTGACCACCTTCTGCACGAAGTGCGGCCGGTGATACACCCCGGAATCGGCCAGCGTGGCGTACGCCGACGCCATGTCGATCACCCGGGTCTGGTACTGGCCCAACACGATCCCGTTATTGGGTGGGCCACCCTTGCCGTCCTCGGACAGCGTGTGCGGCACCCCGGGGAAGCTCTCGGCGATCCCGGCCTGATGCGCGGCGTCCGCGACGTCCTGCGGCCCGTTTTTGAGTTTGAGCATCAGCCGGTAGTAAGAGGTGTTCAGCGAGCGTTTCAGCGCCTCGGCGATATTGCAGTTACCGCAGCCCTCACCCTCCACGTTGGTGATCTTGATGCCGTCGACGGTGAGCGGGGAGCTGTCGACCTGATAGCCCAGCCCGATGCCCTGCTCCAGCGCCGCCACCAACGCGAACACCTTGAACGACGACCCGGTCTGCAGCCCGGCCTGCGCGAAGTCGAACCCGTGCGCGTCGGTGCCGCCGAAGTAGGCCTTCACCGCGCCGTCGTGCGGATCGATGGACACCACCGCGGCCCGCATATCGGGGTCCTGCCCATCGAGATACTTGCCCACCGCGTCCTCGGCGGCCTTCTGATCCTTGGGGTCGATGGTGGTGGTGACCTGCAGCCCCTGGGTGTTCAGGGTCTGCTCGTCGATGTTGAACAGGTCGAGCAGTTCCTTGGTCACCTGCCGCTGGATCAACCCGTTGGGTCCCGAGGTTTGGTTCTGGGCGCGGGCCGCCTCCGGTGGCACGGTGGGCGGAAAGACCTGCCCGCGGCGGTCGCTGGCCGACAGCGCGCCGGTCTCCACCATGCCGTCCAGCACCCAATTCCAGCGTTCGGCGGCGCCCTTCGGGTCGATCGCGGGATCCAGCGTCGACGGCCGCTGAATCAGCGCGGCCAGCAGCGCGCCCTCGGCGACGTTGAGCTGCTCGACGGGTTTGCCGTAATACGCCTCGGAGGCCGCGGCGATCCCGTAGGCGCCGCGACCGAAGTAGATGATGTTCAGGTAGGCCTGCAGCACGTCGTCCTTGGACCACTGCCCCGACATCTTCGCGGCGATGACGAGCTCCTTGGACTTGCGCAGCAGCCCACCCATACCGGACCGCTGCGCCCCGACCAGGGCATTTTTGACGTACTGCTGGGTGATGGTGGATCCGCCCTGCAGGTCACCGCCGAAAATGTTGTTCTTGATCGCCCGCGCGAAACCGCTGAACGAGAACCCGGGGTTGGAGTAGAAGTCGCGGTCCTCGGCGGCGATCACCGCGTTGCGCACCGGCACCGGCACCTGGTCGATGTTGACGTCGACCCGGTTGCCCTCCGGCGGAACGATCTTGGCCAGCTCGGAGCCGTCGCTGGCCAGGATCGTCGACACCTGGTTGGTGCGGATGTCCCCCGGCTTGGGAATGTCGACGATGAAATACGCCATCGCGAACGTGATGATCGGCAACGCCACCAGCACCGCGGCCGCCGCGTACAGCCCGCGCCGCACCCACTTCCAGTTCACCGGCGGCAGCAGCCGGGGCGGCGGCTCCAGGGCCTGGCGCCGCTCCCGGGGTTGGTCGGGGTCGCGCGGCTCGCGAGGCTCGGGCCGGTCCGGCCGCGGCTCACGCCGCGGCGGCGACCCGGCACCGCTGAGCCGCTGGTCACGTTCGCGGGGGGCGCCGCCATCCAGGGCCGCCTTGACGGCCTCGATCGGGTCCCGCAGCCGCCGCGAGGTGTCGTCTCTGACCGGCGGAAGGATGGTGGTCAGCCGGTCGTCGGGGGGAACCGGCCGCCGCGGGCCGCGCGGATTGTCGTGATCGGCGCCGCGCCGCCCCTCCTCGCCGGGCCGACGCTGCGCCGCGTCGTCGGCCGGCGATCCGTTCAGATCATCATTGGCTGACCGGTCGCCGCGCCCGTCGTTATTCACTGGCCGTGCGCGCGCCGTTGCGCGCCGTCCGCGTGCTGCGGGTGCCCTTGGGGGGGCGGGCCGCGCCAAGCACATACGACTTCACCAGGTGATTCCAGCTGCAGGTCCGGCAGACCTCCACCACGTGCACCGAGAATTCCTCGAACCGGGTGGCCAACAGGACCAGCTCCTCGGCGGTGCGCGCCGAGCCGGACACCGCGCCCAGGTGATCACCGAACACCCACGACACCAGGGTGAGCTGCTCCTTTCGGCAGATCGGGCACACCACCGCGCTGGGTTTCCCGTGGAACTTGGCGGCGCGCAACAGATAGGGGTTGGCATCGCACACTTCGGTGACGCCGGTGCGCCCGGAATACACCTCGGCCAGCAGTGAGCGGCGCCGAAGCGCGTAATCCACCACCTGTCGCTGCAATCGCACGTTGACCAGAGTACGACCCCCGGCAGACCGCCGCGGTGCCAGCGACGCGTGAGCCGCACCGGCCCCCGCCGCGGGGCAACGATCTCGGCCAACGTTTGGCGGCGAATATATCGGGGCGATACTATGGCGCGAAGCGTCGAACCGTCGTAACAGCCGAGCAGAGGAGGTGACCCGATGCTGGAGCTCGCCATCCTTGGGCTCCTGCTCGAATCACCGATGCACGGCTACGAATTGCGGAAACGCTTGACCGGCCTGCTGGGGGCGTTCCGCGCGTTTTCGTACGGCTCGCTGTATCCCGCGCTGCGCCGGATGCAGGCCGACGGGCTGATCGCCGAGGACGCCGCCCCGGCCGGGACGCCGGTGCGGCGCGCCCGCCGTGTCTATCAGCTGACCGACGCCGGCCGGCAGCGGTTCACCGAACTGGTCGCCGACACCGGCCCGCAGAACTACACCGACGACGGCTTCGGGGTACACCTGGCCTTCTTCAACCGCACCCCCGCCGAGGCGCGGATGCGGATCCTGGAGGGCCGTCGCCGTCAGGTGGAGGAACGCCGCGAAGGCCTGCGCAACGCGGTCGCGCGGGCCAGCAGTTCGTTCGACCGGTACACCCGCCAACTGCACCAGCTCGGGCTGGAGTCCAGCGAACGCGAAGTCAAGTGGCTCAACGAGCTGATCGCCGCCGAACACGTGGCGCAAGGCCGAGCCGAACAGACCTAGGGCCGGGTTCAGGTCCAGCAACCCAGTGCACAGCACGAATCAGAAGGTAGGAGAAGGAGAGCGTCCATGAGTGAGCAAACCGCGCCGGAGGCGTCGACGGATGTGCGAGTCGCCATTGTCGGCGTCGGCAACTGCGCGTCCTCGCTGGTACAGGGCGTCCAGTACTACCACGACGCCGACGAGAACTCGACGGTGCCCGGCTTGATGCATGTGCGGTTGGGGCCGTATCACGTCCGCGACGTGAAGTTCGTCGCCGCGTTCGACGTGGACGCCAAGAAGGTCGGCTTCGACCTGTCCGAGGCCATCTTCGCCTCGGAGAACAACACCATCAAGATCGCGGACGTGCCGCCCACCAACGTGGTGGTGCAGCGCGGGCCGACCCTGGACGGCATCGGCAAGTACTACGCCGACACCATCGAGGTCTCCGACGTCGAGGCGGTCGACGTGGTGCAGGTGCTGCGCGACGCCAAGGTCGACGTGCTGGTCTCCTACCTGCCGGTGGGCTCCGAGGAAGCCGACAAGTTCTACGCCCAGTGCGCGATCGACGCCGGGGTGGCGTTCGTCAACGCGCTGCCGGTGTTCATCGCGTCGGATCCGGTGTGGGCCAAGAAGTTCACCGACGCCGGCGTGCCGATCGTGGGCGACGACATCAAGAGCCAGGTCGGCGCCACCATCACCCACCGGGTGATGGCCAAGCTGTTCGAGGACCGCGGCGTGCAACTGGACCGCACCATGCAGCTCAACGTGGGCGGCAACATGGACTTCCTCAACATGCTGGAGCGGGAGCGGCTGGAGTCCAAGAAGATCTCCAAGACCCAGGCCGTCACCAGCAACCTGCACCGCGAGTTCAACACCAAGGATGTGCACATCGGCCCGTCCGACCACGTCGGCTGGCTCGATGACCGCAAGTGGGCCTACGTGCGGCTGGAGGGCCGCGCCTTCGGGGACGTGCCGCTGAACCTGGAGTACAAGCTCGAGGTGTGGGACTCGCCGAACTCGGCGGGCGTGATCATCGACGCGGTGCGCGCGGCCAAGATCGCGTTGGACCGCGGCGTGGGCGGACCGGTCATCCCGGCCTCGGCCTACCTGATGAAGAGCCCGCCGCAGCAACTGCCCGACGACGTGGCCCGCACCCAGCTCGAAGACTTCATTTCCGGTTAGCCCTTGACTCTGCGCTGACCAGGCAAGCTACTCGCACATCTGCCTGGTACGCGCAGAGTCAGTGCGAGAGCTGACCCCATCAGGGCGAGGTAACGTCGGCTTCGTGATCTCCGACGACGAGTTGGCCGGGCTGTCCGAATTCGCGCTGCTGTCCGAGAACGCCGAGCAGGCCGGTGTGGCCGGCCCGCTTCCGCCCGTCGAACGGGTGCAGGTCGGCGCCGTCAGCGCGCTGCGCTGGGGCACCGCCGCGCCGCGGGTGGTGTTCCTGCACGGCGGGGCGCAGAACGCGCACACCTGGGACACCGTCATCCTCGGCCTGGGCGAACCCGCGGTGGCGGTGGATCTGCCCGGCCACGGACGGTCGACGTGGCGCGACGACGGCGACTACACGCCGCAGCAGAACGCGGCCGCGCTGGCGCCGGTGCTGCGGGAACTGGCGCCGGACGCCGACCTGCTGGTCGGGATGTCGCTGGGCGGGTTGACCGCGATCCGGTTAACGGCCACCGCACCGGACCTCGTCCGGCACCTGGCCGTGGTCGACGTCACTCCCTCAGCGCTGCAACGGCATTCGCAGATGACGCCGGCCGACCGCGGCACCGTGGAGCTGGCGCACGGGCCGCGGACCTTCCCCGACTTCGCCTCGATCCTGGACCTGACCGTCGCGGCCGCGCCGCACCGGGACCCGAAGTCGCTGCGGCGCGGGATATTCCACAACGCGCAGCGGCTGCCCGACGGCCAGTGGACCTGGCGCTACGACACCATGCGCACATTCCGCGACTTCGCCGAACTGTGGACCGACGTGTCGGCGATCACCGCGCCGACCACGCTGATCCGCGGCGCCGACTCGGCGTTTGTCTCCGACGCCGACGTCGACGAATACGCGCGACGCAGCCCGGGGCTGCGCAGCCATGTCGTCGCCGACTCCGGGCACTCCGTGCAAAGCGATCAACCCCGGGCCTTGGTCGACATCTTGCGCGGGGTACTCGATGGGCGTTGAGCCGGTTTGGTGGTCGCAATGTGCGGGTAGCCGCGCAGTGCGCCGATAGGCAAGGAGGCACCCCGATGCAGTTTGGTTTGTGCTACTTCCCCACCGACTACGGCATGCAGCCCGACGCTCTGGCGGCGGCCGCCGAGGAGCGGGGCTTCGAGTCGCTGCTGTTTTGTGAACACACCCACATCCCGGTCAGCCGCGAGTCGCCCTATCCCGGTGGCGGCGAGCTGCCCCGAATGTACATCCACACCTACGATCCGTTCGTGGCGTGCACGGCGGCCGCCGCGGTGACCCGCCGGCTCAAGATCGGCACCGGCGTGTGCCTGGTGGTCGAACGCGACCCGATCACCACCGCCAAGCAGGTGGCCAGCGTCGACCGGCTCTCCGGGGGCCGATTCCTGTTCGGGGTGGGCGCCGGCTGGAACCGGGAAGAGATGGCCAACCACGGCACCGATCCGCGGGTGCGGATGTCGATTCTGCATGAACGGGTCGAGGCGATGCGGCGCATCTGGCGCGACGAGCAAGCCGAATACCACGGCCAGTACGTGGATTTCGACCCGATCTGGTCGTACCCGAAGCCGATCCAATCGCCGCCGCCGGTCCTGGTCGGCGGGATGGGGCCCACCGTGGAGGACCGCATCCTGGCCTTCGGGGACGGTTGGCTGGCCCAAAACGTCACCGGGGACAACCTCGACGCCTTCGCCGAGCGCGCCGACAAGCTGCAGCGCCGCGCCGCCGACGCCGGCCGGGACCGGGTTCCGATCAGCCTGTTCGGCGCGTCGGCGGCCGAGGGCATGGCCGAGCGCTACGCCGCCGCCGGGATCGAGCGCTGCCTGTTCCTGCTGCCGGACGCCGACGACACCGAGGTCACCCGCAAACTCGACCGGCTGGCCCAGCGCCTCGGATAACGGGCGCCCGCCCACTTCGGCCGGCCGACCGCCTACCGTGGGCCTATGGCTTCCCATCCCCTCCGCATCGGTGTGCAGCTGCAGCCACAGCACGCCCCGCAGTACCAGCTGATCCGTGACGCCGTCCGGCGCTGCGAAGATCTCGGCGTCGACGTGGCGTTCAACTGGGATCACTTCTTCCCGCTCTACGGCGACCGCGACGGCCCGCACTTCGAATGCTGGACCATGTTGGCGGCCTGGGCCGAACAGACCTCCCGCATCCAGATCGGGGCGCTGGTGTCGTGTAACTCCTACCGCAACCCCGAGCTGCTCGCCGACATGGCCCGCACCGTCGATCACATCGGTGACGGCCGGCTGATCCTGGGCATCGGGTCGGGCTGGAAACACCGCGACTACCGCGAATACGGCTACGAGTTCGGCACCGCCGGCAGCCGACTCGATGAGCTGGCGGCCGCGTTGCCGCGCATCCAATCCCGGCTCGGGCAGCTCACTCCGGCGCCCACCCGCGCCATTCCGCTGCTGATCGGCGGCGAGGGCGAGCGCAAGACACTGCGCCTGGTCGCCCAGTACGCCGACATGTGGCACAGCTTCGCCACCGCCGACACCTACCCGCACAAGTCCGCGGTGCTGGCCGAGCACTGCGCCGCCGTCGGGCGCGACCCGGCCAGCATCGAACGCTCCGCCGCGGTCGGCGGGGAACAAGGGCAGGCCGGCGTCGACGCGCTGCTCGCCGAAGCCGACGCGCTGGCCGAACTCGGGGTGAACCTGCTGACCATCGGCAGCAGCGGCCCGGACTACGACCTGACCGGCGCCGAAGCACTTTGCCGCTGGCGCGACCGGCAGTAGCGTGCAAGACTCCCACATCGGTGCCGAAGAAGTATGGGGTCAAAGAGAAGGACCAGGTTGTGGCGCACATCCTCAACCTGGTGCTGACCGGCAAGCTGCGCACCGGTGACCGGGTCGACCGCAACGAGATCGCCGAGGAGCTGGGCCTGAGCCGGGTGCCCATCCAAGAGGCCATCCTGCAACTCGAACACGACGGCATCCTGTCCACCCGCTACCACCGCGGGGCGTTCGTTGAACGCTTCGACGAGGCCGCGCTGCGCGAACACCACGAGCTGTACGGCCTGCTCATCGGGCTCGCCTCGGCCCGGGCGGCGGCCAACCCCACCCCGGAGCTGATCACCCGGCTCGACGAGCTGATGGCGCGGATGCGGGCGTCGATGGAGACCCGCGCATTCCGGGAGGCTGGCTGGGAATACCGGCGCATCATCAACACCGCCTACGCCGGGCCGCGGCTGCAGGCGATGATCCGCGCGTCGCAAAGCCTGGTGCCGCTGACGTTCTGGGTGACCTACATGGAAAAACCCGACCAGATGCTGCCGTTCTACGAGGCCGAACACACCGCGATCCATCGGCGAGACCCGGAGGCCGCGCGGGCGGCGTGCCTGGGCCGTTCCGAGCTGATGTCCCAGCTCATGCTGGCCGAGTTGGTGCGACGCCGGGTGTTCACCGCGGCGCCCACCCCGGAGCAACCCGCCGCCGTGTTCTGACGCACACCAAGCCCCGCCGCTAGCTTTGCCCGTTACCGTGAGGAAATGACGTTTCGCCCGAACCGGGCTATCCAGCTCGGCAGACGAGTGCCGGCGCTGATCGCCACGCTGCTGATCGTGGGCAGCCTCGGCACGGCGCCGCCGGCCGGGGCCGCCCCGGACCAGTGCGCCCCGCCCGGCATGGAGAACGCGATCGCGTTGCCGCCCAAGCTGGCCAAGGCCAAACGGCCGCAGGAAGACAAGTACACCACCGCCGACGTCGAGCCGTTGGAAGACGTGGACATCAACACGCTGGGACTGGGGACGCCGGGCGTGTTGACCGTCGGCACGCTGTCCAACAGCCCCCCGGCGACCTGCATCACCGCCGTCGGGCACTACACCGGTTTCGATAACGAACTGCTGCGCGCCATCGCCCACAAGCTGGGTCTGCGGGTCAACTTCGTCGGGACCGATTTCTTCGGCATGCTCGCCCAGGTGGCGTCCGGCCGCTTCGATGTCGGCTCGGCCTCGATCACCGCGACCGACGCGCGGCGCCGCACCGTCGGCTTCACCAACGGCTACAACTTCGGGTACATGTCGCTGGTCGTCCCGGTCGGCTCGGCGATTTCCGGGTTCGACGATCTGGCGGCCGGGCAGCGCATCGGCGTCGTGCAGGGCACCGTCGAGGACGCCTACGTGGTCGACACGTTGGAGCTGGAACCGGTGCGGTTCCCCGACTACAACACCCTGTACGCCACCCTGAAAAGCCGCCAGGTCGACGCCTGGATCGCGCCGGCGCTGGAAGCCCTCAACGTGGTGCGCCCCGGCGACCCGACCGCGATCGTCGGAAACACGTTCAGCCTGGGCAACTTTGAAGCGTATGCGGTCGCCAAGGAGAACCGGGCGCTGATCAACGCGCTGAACTCGGGGCTGGACGCGGTGATCGCCGACGGCACCTGGCCCCAGCTGTACACCGACTGGGTGCCACGGCCGCTGCCGCCGGGCTGGGCGCCGGGTTCGAAGTCCGCGGCCACCCCGCACCTGCCGGACTTCGCCGCGATCGCCAAACGCAACCACAAACTCGAAGCGGATGCGCCCGAACCGAAGTCCACCCTTGAGCAGCTGCGGGACTCCTTCCTGGACTGGCAGCTGTACGCCGAGGCGCTGCCGGTGCTGCTCAAGACCGGGCTGCCCAACACCTTGTTGCTGACAATCAGCGCCGGCGTCATCGGCCTGGTGGCCGGTATGGCGCTGGCGGTGGCCGGGATTTCGCGTACCCGCTGGCTGCGCTGGCCGGCCCGGGTGTACACCGACATCTTCCGGGGCCTGCCCGAGGTGCTGATCATCTTGTTCATCGGGTTGGGCGTGGGCCCGCTGGTGGGCGGGTTGACCGGCAACAACCCGTATCCGCTGGGCATCGCCGCGCTGGGGCTGACCGCCGCCGCCTATGTCGGCGAGATCCTGCGCTCGGGCATCCAAAGCGTCGAATCCGGCCAGCTGGAGGCGGCCCGGGCGCTGGGGTTCAGCTACTCGTCCTCGATGCGGTTGGTGGTGATCCCGCAGGGCATCCGGCGGGTGCTGCCCGCACTGGTCAACCAGTTCATCGCGTTGCTCAAAGGTTCGGCGCTGGTGTACTTCCTGGGTCTGATCGCCGGGCAGCGCGAGCTGTTCCAGGTCGGCCGCGACTTCAACGCCCAAACCGGCAGCCTGTCCCCGCTGGTGGCCGCCGGGCTGCTCTACCTGGTGTTGACCATCCCGCTGACCCACCTGGTCAACGTCGTCGACGCCCGGCTGCGTCGCGGCCGGGCCGGAGAACCCGAAGAACCCGCCGATCTACTCACCACGACGTCCGGGCAGGAGATGACGTAATGGCCGACCGTGAGCCAGTCTCCCTGGAAGGCAAGGACATTCACTTGTCGTTCGGCAAGAACACGGTGTTGCGGGGCGTCGACCTCGAGGTGCCGGCGGGCAGCACGGTCGCGGTGATCGGACCGTCCGGCTCCGGCAAGTCCACCATGCTGCGCACCCTGAACCGGTTGTATGAACCCGATCGCGGCGACGTGCTGCTGGGCGGCCGGTCGGTGCTCGCCGACGATCCCGACGATCTGCGTCAGCGCATCGGGATGGTGTTCCAGCACTTCAACTTGTTTCCGCACCGCAGCGTGCTGGACAACGTCACGCTGGCGCCGCGCAAACTGCGCCGGCTGTCCGAGGACGCGGCCCGGGAGTTGGCGCTGCGGTTGCTGGATCGGGTGGGCCTCAAACACAAGGCGGAGGTGCGGCCCGGCGCGTTGTCCGGCGGTCAGCAGCAACGGGTCGCGATCGCCCGCGCGTTGGCGATGGAGCCCCAGGTGATGCTGTTCGACGAGGCCACCTCGGCACTGGATCCGGAGTTGGTCAAGGGCATCCTGGCGCTGATCGCCGACCTGGGCGCCGAGGGGATGACGATGGTGGTGGTCACCCACGAGATGGGGTTCGCCCGCTCGACGTCGGATGCGGTGGTGTTCATGGACCACGGCAAAGTGGTGGAGTCCGGGCCGCCGGAGCAAATCTTCGAAGCCGCCGCGACCGAACGGCTGCAAAAGTTCCTGTCCCAGGTGCTGTGATGGCCCGTGGTGGCCAACATCACGGAACCGTGCTCCCGCCAACCGGCAAGCAGGTTAGACTAGCGAACTATGGCGGAGAGCAAAGCCAGCGCGCCGGAGGTGACGGCACTGGCCGAGGGACTGCACCGCACCCTGTCCAAGCTGTTTTCCATCCTGCGTCGCGGCGATCCCAGCGGCGCCACCACCGGCGAGTTGACCCTGGCACAGCTGTCGATCCTGGTCACATTGCTTGACCGGGGCCCGATCCGGATGACCGAACTCGCCGCCCATGAACGGGTCCGCACCCCGACCACCACGGTCGCGATCCGCCGACTGGAGAAGATCGGCCTGGTCAAGCGGACCCGGGACCCGTCGGACCTGCGGGCGGTGCTCGTCGACATCACCCCGCGCGGCCTGGCGGTGCATCGGGAGTCGCTGGCTAACCGGCGGGCGGTGCTGGCGACAATGCTGAGCCGGCTGTCGGAGGCCGAATTGGACACCCTGACGCAGGCGTTGGCGCCGCTGGAACGGCTGGCCGCCTGCGAGCAGCCGGCGTGCGACGCCGACACCCCGCCCGCCGACGAGCAAACCTGACTCGCGGATGCCCACCGCACTGATCACCGGCGCGGCCGGCGGAATCGGCGCGGCCATCGCCACCGCGCTGGCGCCGAGCCACACCTTACTGCTCAGCGGGCGTCCCTCGCCCCGACTCGATGCGCTGGCCACCCGGTTGGGTGCGACCACCTGGCCGATGGACCTGACCGACACCGACACGATCGGAGCCACCACCGAAACCATCGACACCCTCGACGTGCTGGTGCACAACGCCGGGGTGATGGTGCCCGGCCGGGTCGCCGAATCCCACGCCGACGAGTGGCGGGCCACCTTCGAGGTCAACGTCGTCGGCGCGGTGGCGCTGACGCTGGCGCTGCTGCCGGCGTTACGCGCCGGGGAGGGTCGGGTGGTGTTCATCAATTCCGGGGCAGGACACAAGGTTTCGGCCGGGATGGCCGCGTATTCGGCCAGCAAGTTCGCGCTGCGGGCGTTCGCCGATTCGCTGCGCGACGACGAGCCGTCGCTGCGGGTGACCACGGTGTACCCCGGCCGGGTCGATACCGCCATGCAGCGCGACCTGGTCGCCTTCGAGGGCGGTGAGTATGACCCGGCCCGGTTTCTGCGGCCGGAAACGGTGGCCGAGGTGGTCGCGCACGCGGTGACCGCGCCGCCCGACGCCCATGTCCACGAGATCGTGCTGCGGCCGCGCTGACCTTCGCCGCGAACGTGCGCAGAATGCCGGCTTTCGCCGCCTGTGGGCGTACAACTGCGCACGCTCGCGGGAAGAACGGGAAGAACTAGACCACTAAATTCACCAGCCGGCCCGGCACCACGATCACCTTCTTGGGCACCGCGCCCGCCAAAAAGGCCTGCACCTTCTCGTCGGCCAACGCCGCAGCCTCCAGCGTGTCGGCGTCCGCATCGGCGGGCACCGTGATGATCCCCCGCTTCTTGCCGTTGACCTGAACCGGGAATTCGACGGTGTCGGTGACCAGGTACGCGGACTCGGCGACCGGAAACGGGCCGTGCGCCAACGACGTATCGTGCCCGAGCCGCTGCCACAGCTCCTCGGCCAGGTGCGGCGCCAACGGCGCCAGCATCAGCACCAGCGGCTCGACCGCCGCCCGCGGCACCCCCTCGCGGTGTTGCTTGGTCAGGTAGTTGGTGTATTCGATCAGCTTGGCGACCGCGGTGTTATTGCGCAGCGCCGCATAGTCTTCCGACACCCCGGCGATGGTGCGGTGCAGTGACCGCAGGGTGTCGTCGTCGAGGGCGGCGTGGTTGGCGACCCGGCTGGTCCCGGTCTGCTCATCGACCACCAGCCGCCACACCCGCTGCAAAAACCGGTAGGCGCCGACGACGTCCTTGGTGGCCCACGGCCGCGACATCTCCAGCGGGCCCATCGACATCTCGTAGACGCGCAGCGTGTCCGCGCCGTAGTTGTCGCAGATCTCGTCCGGTGAGATCGAATTCTTCAGGCTCTTCCCGATCTTGCCGAATTCCTGGAAGACCTCGACATCGCCGTCGGCGCTCGGGTAGATGAACACCCCGTCGCGTTCCTCGACTTCGGCTGCCGGCACGTAGGCGCCGCGGGCGTCGGTGTAGGCGAACGCCTGGATGTAGCCCTGGTTCACCAGCCGCCGGTAGGGCTCCCGGGAACTGACGTGGCCCAGGTCGTAGAGCACCTTGTGCCAGAACCGTGAATACAGCAGATGCAGCACCGCGTGCTCGACACCGCCGACGTACAGGTCCACCCCGCCGGGGTCGTCCGGGCCGTGCTCGGCCGGCCGCGGACCCATCCAGTAGGCCTCATTCTCCTTGGCGCAGAACTGCTCCGGGTTGTGCGGGTCGATGTAGCGCAGTTCGTACCAGGAGCTGCCGGCCCACTGCGGCATCACGTTGGTATCCCGGGTGTAGCGCTTGAGGCCGTCACCGAAGTCCAGCTCGACATGCACCCAGTCGGTGGCCTTGGCCAGCGGCGGGGACGGTTCGCTGTCGGCGTCGTCCGGGTCGAACAGCACCGGCGAATAGTCCAGCACGTCGGGTAACTCGACCGGCAACGCGGCCTCGTCCAGCGGGTGCGCCCGCCCGTCGCTGTCGTAGACGATCGGGAACGGCTCACCCCAGTACCGCTGCCGCGCGAAAAGCCAATCGCGCAACTTGTATTCGGTGCGGGCCCAGCCGCGGCCGTCGGCGGCCAACCGTTCGGTGATCGCCTTCTTGGCCTCGGCCACCCCCAAGCCGTCGAGCTCACCGGAGTTCACCAGCACCCCGTCGCTGCTGTAGGCGGCCTCCGAAATATCGCCGCCGGCAATGACTTCCACAATCGGCAGACCGAACTCGTGGGCGAACTCCCAGTCGCGCTGGTCATGGCCGGGGACCGCCATGATGGCTCCGGTGCCGTACCCGATCAGCACGTAGTCGGCGATGAAGACCGGCACCTTCTCGCCGTTCACCGGGTTGGTGGCGTAGCTGCCCAAAAAGACCCCGGTCTTGGCCTTGTTCTCCTGCCGCTCCAGATCGGACTTGGCGGCGATGCCGGCGCGGTAAGCCGCCACCGCATCGCGCGGGGTGGCGGCCCCGTACGTCCAGCGCGCATCGACGCCGGCGGGCCACGCGTCGGTCACCAGGGTGTCGACCAGTTCGTGCTCGGGCGCCAGCACCATGTACATCGCCCCGAATAGCGTGTCGGGGCGGGTGGTGAACACCTCGATATCGCCGGCGTCGGTGCCGAACAGCACCGCGGCACCGGTGGAGCGGCCGATCCAGTTGCGCTGCATGGTCTTGACCTTCTCCGGCCAATCCAGCACATCCAGATCCTCGAGCAACCGGTCGGAGTAGGCGGTGATCCGCATCATCCACTGCCGCAACCGCTTCCGGAACACCGGGAAGTTTCCGCGCTCGCTGCGGCCGTCGGCGGTGACCTCTTCATTGGCCAGCACGGTGCCCAATCCGGGGCACCAGTTCACCAGCGAGTCGGCGCGGTAGACCAGCCGGTAGCCGTCGATCACGTCGGCGCGTTCCCCCGCCGACAGGGCGGACCAGTCCCGGCCACTGTCGAGTGTGCGTGCCCCGGAATCGAATTCGGCGACCAGCTCGGCGACCGGGCGGGCCTTGTTGGTGTCGGGATCAAACCATGCGTTATAGATCTGCAGGAAGATCCACTGCGTCCACTTGTAGAAGTCGACGTCGGTGGTGGAAAACGTCCGTCGGCTGTCGTGGCCTAACCCCAGCCGGCCCAGCTGGCGCCGGAAGTTGACGATGTTGGCCTCGGTCCGGGTCCGCGGGTGGGTGCCGGTTTGCACCGCGTACTGCTCGGCGGGCAACCCGAAGGCGTCGAACCCCAAGGCGTGCAGCACATTGTGGCCGGTCATCCGGAAGTACCGGGCGTAGACGTCGGTGGCGATGTAGCCCAGCGGATGCCCGACGTGCAGCCCGTCGCCCGACGGGTAGGGGAACATGTCCTGGACGAACATCTTGTCCTCGGGCACCGCCGCGCCGTCGGCCGGGGCCAGCTCGCCGACCGGGTTGGGCACGTTGAACGTGCCGCGGCGCACCCAGGTGTCCTGCCAGCTGCCTTCGATGCGTCCGGCCAACTCCGCGGTGTAGCGGTGCGGGGGCGCGTCGGCGTCCGCGTCGGGGGCGCCGCGAACCGGCGTAGTCGAGGATTCCGTCACGTGAACAGGGTATAAGGGCCGTACCGGCGGCCCGGTCGGCGACCAGGTTGGTCTCGGTTGCGTTGCGGACCGATCAGGGCTTCATTCCAGGTCGGTTCCAGGTCGATTCCGGCTCTGTCCCCGCGCGCGTGGCGCTGCTTACAGTCGCCTCGTGATGCGGGCTGCACCCGCCCGTAGCCGTTCGGAAGGACCCGACCCATGACGCAGACTGCCCGTCGCCGGCGACGACTGATCGGTGGGCTGGCCGCTGGTGTGGTCGCCGCCGCGGGCTTGGCCGGCGGCACCGCATCCGCCGAGCCCCTGTTCCCGTCGCCGCCCAGCCCGGCCCCAGCTCCGGCGGCCGTGCCGGTCACCCCCAACGCCGTCGGCACCAACCCGGCGGCCCTGGCGCCACCCGCGACCTTCCCCAGGGTGCCCGGCGCGCCGGTCCCGCCGGTCCAGCAGCCGGTGCTCACGCCGGCCCGCGCCGGAACGCTGCGCGACTACTTCGCCGCCAAGAACGTCGCGCTCGAGCCGCAGAAACCGCAGGGCTTCGACGCGCTCGACATCACCTTGCCGGTGCCGCCCGGGTGGACCCAGGTGCCCGATCCCAACGTGGTGGACGCGTTCGCGGTGATCGCCGACCGGCACGCCGACTCGCTGTACACCCCGAACGCGCAGGTGGTGGTCTACAAACTCGTCGGCGATTTCGACCCCGCGGAGGCCATCAGCCACGGCTACGTGGACAGCCAGCAGCAGCTGGGCTGGCGCACCACCAACGCGTCGCTGGCCCCCTTCGGCGGCTTCCCCTCCTCGCTGATCGAGGGCACCTACCGGCAAGACGCGATGACGCTGAACACCTCGCAGCGCTACGTCATCGCCACCTCGGGGTCGGACCGGTATCTGGTGTCGCTGGCGGTGACCACCGCGGCGACCCGGGCGATCGCCGCCGCCCCGGCCACCGACGCCATCATCAACGGCTTCCGGGTGGCGGCCCCCACCACGGCGCATGCGCCGGCGCCGCCGCCCGGGCCGGCGGGTGTGCCGGGCGCGCCCGCGGTGCCTGCACCCCCGAGGGCGCCCGGCTTCTCGGGTTGACCCGGCCCCGACGCGGGGTGAGCCGGGCATTCGGCGGCGATCCGCGCCTCGTATTGTGGGGCCATGCTGATCGCGGGTGTGCTATGCCTGTGCGCGGCCGTCGCGTCCACGATGGGTGGGCTGTGGACGCTGCGCCGGCCGCCCAGCGGCGACCCCGGCCAACAGGTTCTGCGTGCCATGGCGCCCACCCAGCTGGCCGCCGCGGTGCTGCTCGGCGTGGGTGGCGCGGTGGCCCTGGCCGGGCCGCCGCACGGCGCGGTGCCGGTGCTGGCGGTGTGTGTGCTGGGCGCGGTGGGCACCCTGGCGGCCGGGTCGTGGCAGGGTGCCCGCTACCTCGCCCGGCGCGAGGCGGCGGCCGCGTGCACCGGCAGTTGCGCGAGTTGCACCCTGTCTTGTCATTGACCGAAATGCGCCGCGGATCGTGCTGAAGCGGCTGTCGGCCTTCCCGGTCGACACGTTCTTGCTGGCGCTGCTGGCGGTGGTCGGCCTCGCCACCCTGCTGCCCGCCCACGGGGGCGCCGCTGACGTTCTGTCCGTCGCCACCAAGATCGCGATCGGGTTGCTGTTTTGGCTCTACGGCACCCGGTTGTCCCCGCAGCAGGCCTGGCACGGGCTGCGGCAATGGCGGCTGCACCTGCTGGTGCTGGCCACCACGTTCGTGGTGTTCCCGGTGCTCGGCCTGGCCGCGCGCGCGTTGGTGCCGTCGGTGCTGAGCATCGACCTGTACAGCGGGCTGCTGTTTTTGTGTCTGGTGCCCTCGACGGTGCAGTCGTCGATCGCGTTCACCTCGATCGCGCGCGGTCACGTCTCGGCCGCCATCGTGAGCGCCTCGCTGTCCAACATCCTCGGGGTGGCGCTCACCCCGCTGCTGGTGGTTTTGCTGATGCACACCAGTGGCGCACCTCACGTGGATGCGACCGCGATCCGCGACATCGTGCTGCAGCTGCTGCTGCCGTTCGCGGTCGGGCAGCTGATGCGGCCGTGGCTGGCCGGGCCGATCGCCGGCCACGCCCTGTTGACCAAGGCCGTCGACCGCGGGTCCATCCTGCTGGTGGTCTACACCGCGTTCTCCATCGGGATGACCGAGCAGATCTGGAGCACGGTGGAGCCCTGGCGGGTGGCGGCCGTCGCCGCGGTCAGCGCCGCGCTGCTGGCCGCGGTGCTGGCGTTCACCACGGCGGCCGGCCGGCTGGCCGGTTTTGACCGCGGCGATCAGATCGTGCTGCTGTTTTGCGGTTCCAAAAAGAGCCTGGCGTCGGGTCTGCCGATGGCGCTGGTGTTGTTCCCGGCCACCACGGTGGGGTTGATCATGTTGCCGTTGATGCTGTTTCACCAGATTCAGCTGGTGGTGTGCGCGGTGATCGCCAGCCGACTGTCCGGGGGGACTGAACCGGTCAGTTCCGGCTGAGGTCGATCGGGTGGGTGGCCAGCAGCGCCAGCGGCATGGGTTGGCGGCGCAGCACCCGACCCCATAGATCCACCCGCGGCTCCACCAGCACGTCGGAGGGCA
Source organism: Mycobacterium sp. pUA109 (assembly GCF_041287095.1). Lineage (NCBI taxonomy): Bacteria > Bacillati > Actinomycetota > Actinomycetes > Mycobacteriales > Mycobacteriaceae > Mycobacterium > Mycobacterium sp. pUA109. The sequence continues at coordinate 124,988 of NZ_JBGGKS010000011.1, forward strand.
ACGCGGACAGCACGATCCAGTCGTCGCGCTCGATCTCCCCTTCGAGCTGCCCGATGGTCCAGCCGGAATACCCGGCGTAGATCCGCACCCCCTCCACGAACGGCGCGATCGTCTCGGGGTCGGCGTCCAGGTCGACCATCACCATCCGGCCCACGACGTGGCGCACCCCCGGGATGCCCTGCGGATCCACCCCGACCCGCAGCGCGGCCAGGCACAGCGCCGCGTCCCGTTTCACCGGTCCGCCGACAAACATCGTCTTGGGTTTGCTTGCCAGCTTGGCCCACTGCGGCAACACGTTGTACACCGCGGTTTCGCTGGGTCGGTTGAGCACCACGCCCAGGGTGCCGCCGTCGTTGTGTTCGACGATGTAGATCACACTGCGCCGGAAGGTCGGTTCCAGTAGCTCGGTGTTGGCCAATAACAGCGTGCCCGCGCGCACCCGATACGCCGCTGGCGCGACGTAGTCCTCGGGGTCTTCAGGTGCTGCCACTCCCCCATCATGGCATCCCGTACCCACTCCCTGTGGGGAACAGGCGCGGGCCGCGCCGATATTTGTACTGTGGTTTGGAGTCGGCGGCTTTCCCCCGCATTCGGAAGTAGGTTCTGTGGTTGATACGCGCGCACACGTCACGTTGTGGCGGTCGGCGCGCAGCCTGCGCGAGTTCTGGCGGCTGCTGGAGCTGCGGGCGGTAAGCCAATTCGGGGACGGGCTGTTTCAGGCCGGGCTGGCCGGGGCGCTGCTGTTCAACCCGGACCGGCCCGCCGACCCGTGGGTGATCGCGGGCGGCGCCGCGGTGCTGTATCTGCCCTACTCGCTGCTGGGCCCGTTCGCCGGGGCGCTGCTGGACCGGTGGGACCGGCGGCTGGTGCTGATCGCGGCCAATGTGGCCCGGCTGGTGCTGGTGCTGGGGATCGGGACCCTGCTGGCGGTCGGGGCCGGTGATCTGCTGGTGCTGTGCGCGGCGTTGCTGGCCACCGGGTTCAGCCGGTTCGTGTCCTCTGGGTTGTCGGCGGCGCTGCCGCATGTGGTGCCGCGCGAGCAGGTGGTCACCATGAACGCGGTGGCCATCGCCACCGGCGCCGTCGCGGCGTTCCTGGGTTTCGTGTTCATGTGGGTGCCCCGCTGGTTGATGGGCTCCGGGGACACCGGCGGCGCGACGGTCATTTTCATCGTCACCATTCCGGTGACGATCGCGTTGGTGCTGTCGGTGCGGTTCGCCCCCCGCATGCTGGGCCCCGACGACACCAAGCGCGCCATCCACGGCTCGGTGACCTACCTGGTGATCACCGGCTGGCTGTACGGCGCCCGCACCGTGCTGGATCGCCCGACGGTGGCGGCCACCCTGTCCGGGTTGGCCGCCCACCGGATGGTGTTCGGTATCAACACGCTGGTGCTGCTGGTGCTGATCCGCCACGTCGGCGCGCAGGAGGTGGCCGGGTTCGGTCCGGCAGCGTTGTTTGTCGCCGCCGCCGGGACCGGGTCGTTTCTGGCCACCGTGTTGACCCCGCCCGCGGTGCGCCGGTGGGGCCGCTACGCCACCGCCAACGGCGCCCTGGTCGCGGCCGCGCTCATTCAGACCGCCGGGGCCTTCTTGTACTTGCCGGTGATGATGGTGTGCGGGTTTTTCCTGGGCGTGGCGGGCCAGATGGTCAAGTTGTGCGTGGACACCGCCATGCAGATCGATGTTGACGACGCCCTGCGCGGGCACGTGTTCGCGGTACAGGACTCGGTGTTTTGGGTGTCGTTCGTGGCGGCGATCACCGCCGCGGCGGCGCTGATCCCCGACGACGGGCACGCCCCGCTGCTGATCCTGGCCGGGACACTCGTGTATCTGGCCGGGCTTGTCGCGCACGCTGTGATCGGGCGGGGGGCAACGTGCGCTGGCGGCCCCCGACGTCACGCCGAGATCGACATAACCGTGGAGAATCCCGAGTAGCCGCCTCGCTAACGCAGATCTCGGCGCCGGCTTTGCGTGGAGTACCCGCGCGTTAGGCTGCCGAAATGGCTAATGCTGCCCCGGTGGTCGCCGACCTGCGCGCCGAATCCGACGAGTTCGACGCGCTGGTGGCCTCGCTCCCCGCGCAGCGGTGGGCCGCCCCGACCCCGGCCCCGGGCTGGACCATCGCCCACCAGATCGGCCACCTGTTGTGGACCGACCGGGTGTCGCTGATCGCGATCACCGACGAGCCCGGCTTCGGCGAGGTGCTGACCGCCGCGTCGGCCAACCCCGCCGGGTTCGTCGATGCGGGGGCCGAGGAGCTGGCCGGCACCCCGCCATCGGCGCTGCTGGCCGACTGGCGCGACACCCGCACCCGGCTGCACGACGCGCTGCTGACCGTCGCCGATGGTCGCAAGCTGCCGTGGTTCGGGCCGCCGATGAGCGCGGCGTCGATGGCGACCGCGCGGTTGATGGAGACCTGGGCGCACGGGCTGGACGTCGCCGACGCGCTGGGGGTGACGCGCCCGGCCACCGCGCGGCTGCGCTCCATTGCCCACCTCGGGGTGCGCACCCGGGACTACGCGTTCATCGTCAACGGCCTGACCCCGCCGGCCGAAGAGTTTCACGTGGAACTACGCGCCCCCGGCGGCGACACCTGGTCCTGGGGCCCACCTGACGCCGCCCAGCACGTCACCGGATCCGCGGAGCATTTCTGCTTTTTGGTCACCCAGCGCCGCGCGTTGAGCACCCTGGACATCACCGCCGGCGGCGACGACGCCCGGCGCTGGCTGCAGATCGCGCAAGCCTTCGCGGGCCCGCCGGGGCCCGGGCGGTAGCTTTTGCGCCGACTGTGCCGATTCATCCGCGTCTTCTCGACCGATGCGTATCAATTCGCACACTGGACGGGAGGTGGGCCGCCCCGCGGCCTACTCGGGCCGCAGCGTCCGCCGGATGTCTTTCATCAGCAGCACCAGGTGCAGTTCGTCGGAACGGCAGCGGAAACCGGTCAGGTCGTGTTTGTCGGCCAACCGCTCGGGCGGTCCGTACGCGGTCACTCGCTGAACGGCGACGGGCGCTGCATCAATCGGCGCAACCCCGTGAGGTCGCGGGCGGGTCGCGCGTTCACGTCGTCCCACTGCTGCCGCGCCGCGGGATCCAGGTCAAAACGGTCCCGGTCCGCCAGGATCCGCCGAGCGGCTTCGGAGGCGTGGGTGATGACGAAGTCGGTCAGGTCAGTTCCGCTGGCACGCACGGCGCGGTCGATCAACTCGCGCTCCTCTGGCGTCGTGCGCAAGTCCATCCGCCGATTCCGGCGGCGCAATTCCGTACCCACGGCCCCGCCTCCCTCACTCTGTACGTCCACTGTACGGCCGAGTCGGTGGCGGGTCACAACACTGTCGCCCCGTCGGCGGTGCCGTCGCCGTCGCTGTCGGTGAGCTTGATGTCCCACCGCCCGTCGCCGTCGGTGTCGATGTAGGCCGTGTGGTAGCCGCCACTGCCGCTGCCCACCATCACCCGGTCGGCCAGCCCGTCGCCGTCGAAGTCAACCAACCGATCCTCGGCGGTACCGTCACCGTCGAAGTCGACCAGCGGGCCGCCGGCGTGTTCGACACCGTCGAGACCGAACCAGCGCACTCCGCCACCTCGGTCCATCGTCACCGCCCAGGTGCCGGACCCGTCGTCGGTGAAGTAGGCCTCCGGGGTGCCGTCGTTGTCGAGGTCGAGCACCGCGTGATCGGCCACGCCGTCCCCGTCCAGGTCGGCCAGCGCGTCATCACGCAGCCCGTCGCCGTCGAAATCCAGGCCGACCGCGTCCAGCTGGCCGTCCCCGTCGAGATCCAGGTCGGGCGCGGCGTCCCAGATCGAGGCCGAACCGTCGCCGTCGCCCAAGCAGTACTCCATACCGGTGAGACGGCTACCGGTGGCTACTGGTTCCCGCGTTCCTTCCACCACGCCAGCAGTTCGGCGGTGGCCTCCTCGTGGGACAGCGGGCCGCGGTCCAACCGCAGCTCCTTGAGGTAGCGCCAGGCCTCGCCGACTTGGGGCCCGGCCGGGATCCCCAGCAGCTGCATGATCGCGTTGCCGTCCAGGTCGGGCCGCACCCGCTGCAGATCTTCCTGCGCGGCCAGCGCGGTGATCCGCTGCTCCAACTGGTCGTAGTTGGCCTGCAGCCGGGCGGCACGCCGCTTGTTGCGGGTGGTGCAGTCGGCGCGGACCAGTTTGTGCAGCCGTGGCAGCAACGGGCCCGCGTCGGTGACGTAACGGCGCACCGCCGAATCGGTCCACTTGCCGTCGCCGTAGCCGTGGAAGCGCAGATGCAGGTACACCAGCTGCGACACGTCGTCGACCATCTGTTTGGAGTACTTCAGCGCCCGCATCCGCTTGCGGGTCATCTTGGCGCCGACCACCTCGTGGTGGTGGAAGCTCACCCCGCCGTTGGCCTCGTGGCGCCGGGTGGCGGGCTTGCCGATGTCGTGCAGCAACGCCGCCCACCGCAACACCAGGTCAGGGCCCTCGTCCTCGAGCGCGATCGCCTGCCGCAGCACGGTCAGCGAATGCTGATAGACGTCCTTGTGCTGGTGGTGTTCGTCGATGGCCATCTGCATGCCGCCGATCTCGGGGAGCACCACCTCCCCCATCCCGGTCTGCACGATCAGGTCGACCCCGGCGACCGGGTCAGCGCCGAGCATCAGCTTGTCCAGTTCGGCGGCCACCCGTTCGGCGGTGATGCGGCCCAGCTGCGGCGCCATCTCCTCAATCGCGGCCCGCACCCGCGGCGCGACGGTGAAGCCGAGCTGCGCGACGAACCGCGCGGCGCGCAGCATCCGCAGCGGGTCGTCGCCGAACGACACCTGCGGCGCCGACGGGGTATCCAGCACGCCGGCCCGCAGCGCCGCCAACCCGCCCAGCGGATCGAGGAACTCGCCCGGTCCGGTCGGGGTGACGCGCACCGCCATCGCGTTGGCGGTGAAGTCGCGGCGCACCAGGTCGTCCTCGAGGCGGTCCCCGAACCGCACTTCCGGATTGCGGGAGACCTGGTCGTAGCTGTCGGCACGGAAGGTGGTGATCTCCAGCCGGTGATCGTCCTTGCCGACGCCGACGGTGCCGAACTCGATGCCGGTGTCCCACAGCGCATCGGCCCAGGACCGCACGATGCGCTGCACCCGGTCGGGGCGGGCGTCGGTGGTGAAGTCCAGATCCGGGCTCAACCGGCCCAGCAGCGCGTCGCGCACCGATCCGCCGACCAGAAACAGTTCGTGGCCGGCCGCGGCGAACAGTTCGCCGAGTTCACGCAGCACCGCGGCGTGGCGGTTCAATGCGACCGCGGCCGCGGTCAGCAGCTCGGCGTCGTCAGGGGCTTCGGGCACGTTCGGACAGCCTAGTCCGACCTGGTGAGGCACGCCGAATGTGCGTCCAGGGCGAAGAATCGGCGCACATCCCGCCCTACGCGCACACTCGGCGGAAGCCGCGACGCCGGGCACCCGCATGGACAAGGGCGGGACACGGTTTGCCCACGGGCAGGTGTATACGGGCGAGTGCGCCGGAGGCGGCCAGGCGCGCCAGCTACTATCGCATGGGTGTCGGACGGCGAAAAAGCCCAACCAAAGCGACGCCGAGGCCGGCGCCGCGGTCGGCGCGCTGCTGACTCCGCCACCAACCGCGCCGAGAACCGGACTGTCGAAACCGCGGCCGACGGCGCCACCCCCACCAGTCGGCCCAAACCGCGCCGTCCCCGCTCGACCCATCACGGCCCCGGTCGGCTGCGCACCGTGCACGAGACCTCCGCCGGGGGGCTGGTCATCGACGGCATCGACGGGCCGCGCGAGGACCAAGTCGCCGCGCTGATCGGGCGCATCGACCGCCGCGGCCGGATGCTGTGGTCCCTGCCGAAGGGCCACATCGAGGTCGGCGAGACCGCCGAGCAAACCGCGATCCGGGAGGTCGCCGAGGAGACCGGGGTGCAGGGCAGTGTGCTGGCGGCGCTGGGCAGCATCGACTACTGGTTCGTCACCGACGGCCGGCGCGTGCACAAGACCGTGCACCACTACTTGATGCGCTTCTCCAGCGGTGAACTGTGCGACGACGATGTGGAGGTCGCCGAGGTGGCCTGGGTGCCGATCGGGGAACTGGAATCCCGCCTGGCCTACGCCGACGAACGGCGGCTGGCGCAGGTGGCCGACGAATTGATCGACAAACTGCAAACCGGCGGTCCGGCCGCGTTACCGCCGCTGCCCGCGAGCGCGCCGCGGCGTCGACCCCAGACGCATTCGCACACCCGCAACCACCGTGTCGACGAGCCAACACCGGGCCGGAGGAACGGTCGCGGGCCGGTGCCGTGACGCGCCGATGTCGATGCACAGCGCAGCGATGAGCAGGGGCGGCGCTTCCACCCAGTCGACGACGGTGCACAGCGCGGGCAGAACCAGGTGCCTGGCCGCGGTGGTTGGCATCGTGGTCGGCCTAGCGGCGCTGCTGGCCCTGCCCGGCGCGCTCCCCCGCGCCGGGGCCGGCGAGCCCGGGACGGCGCCGTTTGTCCAAGTGCGGATCGACAAGGTGACCCCGACGGTGGTGACCACCACCAGCGAGCCGGTGGTCACCGTCATCGGGACGGTGGCCAACGTCGGCGACCGCCCGGTCCGGGATGTGATGGTGCGCCTCGAGCACGCCGCGGCCGTCGCCTCCTCGGCCGGGTTGCGCACCAACCTCGACGGCGCCAACGATCAGTTCCGTCCGGTGGACACCTTCGTGACGATCTCCGAGGAACTGCAGCGCGGACAGGAGATCGGTTTCACGCTGTCCGCCCCGGTGCGTGCGGTGGACCAGCCGTCGCTGGAGATTGACCGGCCCGGGGTGTACCCCGTGCTGGTCAACGTCAACGGCACCCCCGACTACGGTGAACCCGCCCGGCTCGACGACGCCCGGTTCCTGCTGCCGGTGCTGGGGGTCCCCGCGAACCCGGACGAGCCGGCCGCCGACCCGCTGACCGGGGTGGTTGCGCCCGACACCTCCAAACCGCTGCAGCTGACCATGCTGTGGCCGCTGGCCGACCGGCCCCGGCTGGCGCCCGGTGCGCCGGGCGGCAGCCGGCCGGTTCGGCTGAGCGACGACGAGCTGGCGAAATCGCTGGCCGCCGGGGGCCGGCTGGACACCCTGCTCTCGGCGCCCGAGTTCGCCACCAGCCCCGCCGTGGACCCCGACGGGGCCGTGGGCCGCTCGCTGTGCCTGGCCGTCGACCCGGACCTGCTGGTCACGGTCAACGCGATGACCAGTGGCTACGTGGTCGCCGACTCCTCCGACGGCGCCACCCGCCCGGGCGCCGGGCAGGCCGCGGCGGGCGCCTGGCTGGACCGGTTGCGGTCCCTGGCACACCGGATGTGCGTGGCGGCGTCCCCGTATGCCCAGGCCGATCTCGGCGCACTGCAGCGGGTCGGCGACCCGGGCCTCAACGCGATCGCGGTCACCAGCCCCGCCGACGTCGTCGATCAGATTCTCGGGGTGACCTCCACCCGCGGCGTGACCCTGCTCGGCGACGGACCGTTGACCGGCGGGGTGGTCGACCTGCTCAGCGGCCAGGGCAACACGGTGGCGGTCACCGCCGGCGACTGCGCCGCCCAGGACACCGCGACCGGCGCCCTGACCACGACCGACGTCAAGCCGCGGCGGATGTCACCGCAGGTCATCGCCGCACCGTTTGACCCGGCCGTCGGCGCGGCGCTGGCCGCCGCCGGCGCCGAACCGGTGGCCCCGACCTACCTGGACGCGTCGCTCAACGTCCGGCTGCGCCACGCCTCGGCGGTCGCGCGGCGCCAGGACGCGCTGGGCTCCATGCTGTGGCGCGCGCTCGAACCCGGCGCCGGGCCGCGGGTGGAGGTGCTGATGCCGCCGACCTCCTGGGCGCCGCAGCCCGACGACGCGCAGGCCATCCTGACCACGCTGGCCACCACCATCCGCGCCGGGCTGGCCGTGCCGCGGCCGCTGACGGTGACGATCACCGATGCGCAGACCGCCGTCGGCGCGCCGCAGCCCCGCAGCACCGACGGCGTCGTCGCCCGCGGCGACTTCGACGACAGCGTCGTCGCGGAGATCAACACCCAGGTGACCCGGCTGTGGGGGCTGACCTCCGCGCTGACCACCGACGTGCGCACCGGGCTGTCCGGGGTGGCCTACACCGCGCCGCTGCGCGAAGACATGCTGCGGGCGCTGTCCCAGGCCGAGCCGCCGGATAGCCGCAACGGGCTGGCCCACCATCGGCTCGGCACCGTCGGCGCCGCCATCGACGACCTGTTCGCCGGGGTGACGATCGTCAACCCCGGGGGCTCCTACACGCTGGCCACCGAACACAGTCCGCTGCCGCTGGCGCTGCGCAACGACCTGGCGGTGCCGGTCCGGGTGCGCCTGCAGGTCGACGCCCCGCCGGGGATGACGGTCTCCGACGTCGGCGAGATCGAGTTGCCCCCGGGCTACCTACCGCTGCGGGTCCCAATCGAGGTGCGGTTTAACCAGCGCGTCGCCGTGGACGTGGCGTTGCGCACCCCCGACGGGCTGCCGCTGGGTGAACCGGCCCGGCTCTCGGTGCACGCCAACGCCTACGGCAAGGTGCTGTTCGCGCTGACGCTGACCGCCGCGGCGGTGTTGGTCACGCTGGCCGGCCGGCGGCTGTGGCACCGCTTCCGCGGGCAACCCGACCCCGCCGACCTGGACCGCCCCGATCCGGAGCAGGCGGTACACCCGGGACGCCACCGCGCCACCGACGAAGAGCCGCCGGCATGAGCGCCCCGAATCAGCGGCTCCCGGCGCCGCGGCGCGCGGAACTGTCCGACGCGGCGGTGGTGTCGCGGTCCTGGGGCATGGCGCTGGCGACCCTGGTCAGCCGGATCACCGGCTTCATCCGGATCGTGCTGCTGGCCGCGATCCTGGGCGCGGCGCTGTCCAGTGCCTTCTCGGTGGCCAACCAGTTACCGAACCTGATCTCGGCGCTGGTGTTGGAGGAAACCTTCACCGCGATCTTCATCCCGGTGCTGGCCCGCGCCGAACGCGACGACGCCGACCGGGGGGCGGCCTTCGTCCGGCGGCTGGTCACACTGGCCGCGACCATGCTGCTGGTGGTCACGCTGCTGTCGGTGACCGCGGCGCCGCTGCTGGTCCGGCTGATGCTGGGCCGCGACCCGCAGGTCAACGAGCCGTTGACCGTCGCGCTGGCCTACCTGCTGTTGCCGCAGGTGGTGTTCTACGGCTTGTCCTCGGTGTTCATGGCGATCCTCAACAACCGCAACGTATTCGGGCCGCCGGCGTGGGCCCCGGTGATCAACAACGTGGTCGCAATCAGCACGCTGGTGCTGTATCTGGCGGTGCCGGGCGAACTCTCGGTGGATCCGGTGCGGATGGGCAACGCCAAGCTGCTGGTGCTGGGCATCGGCACCACGCTGGGGGTGGTCGCCCAGATGGCGGTGCTGCTGACGGCGATCGCCCGTCAGCACATCAGCCTGCGGCCGCTGTGGGGGATCGACGCGCGCCTCAAACAGTTCGGTGCGATGGCCGCCGCGATGGTGCTCTACGTCCTGATCAGCCAGGTCGGCCTGGTGGTCACCAACCAGATCGCCGCCACCGCAGCGGCTTCCGGGCCGGCCATCTACAGCTACACCTGGTTGGTGTTGATGCTGCCGTTCGGGTTGGTCGGGGTGACGGTGCTGACCGTGGTGATGCCGCGGCTGAGCCGGAACGCCGCCGCCAACGACACCCCCGCCGTGCTCGGCGACCTGTCGCTGGCCACCCGGCTGACCATGATCACGTTGATTCCGGCGGTGGCGTTGATGACCGTCGGCGGCCCCGCGTTGGGCAGCGCACTGTTCGCTTACGGCAACTTCGGCGACGTCGACGCCGGTTACCTGGGCGCCGCGATCTCACTGTCGGCGTTCACGCTGATCCCGTACGCGCTGGTGCTGCTGCAGCTGCGGGTCTTCTACGCCCGCCAGCAGCCCTGGACGCCGATCACCATCGTCGTCGTCATCACCACCGTCAAGATCATCGCGTCGCTGATCGCGCCGCACGTAACCGCCCACCCGGACCTGGTGGCCGGATACCTGGGCTTGGCCAACGGCCTCGGATTCTTGGCCGGCGCCGTCGTTGGCTACTACCTGCTGCGACGCACCCTGCGCCCGGCCGGGGGTCAGCTGGTCGACCTCACGGTGGTGCGCACCATTCTGGTCACCGTCGCGGCATCGCTGCTGGCCGGGCTGGTCGCCTACGTGTCGGATCGGCTGCTGGGATTGGCGGCGCTGACCGACCACGGCGGTCTGGGTTCACTGCTGCGGCTGGCGGTGCTGGCGGTGATCATGGTCCCGATCGTGACGGCCACGCTGCTGCGCGCCGAGGTGCCCGAGGCGCGGGCCGCGCACGCTGCAATCCGGCGCCGATTCGGGGGCAGCCAACTAATCCTGCCCCCGCCCGGACAGGTCGTTGCCCGCGACCAGCCGCCCCACCGTCCCCAGGTCACGTACTCTGAGCGGAGGAATTCGTTCACGCCGGGGGGGTACCGGGTCGAGCAACCCGTCCGACGGGAACCTCCGGCGCCCATCGCCGGCGGCGGGATACGGAAGGGGTCGGAGGTGGCCGATAACCACTCGGACAGCACCTCGGCCACACCTGCGCCCGAGGTTTCCGACCGGGCGCAGGGGCAGGCCGCGGACGACTTCCAGCCCGATGTAGGGGCCGACGTGCAGATCGGCACCGTGGCCCCGTCGGTGGCGCCGACCCGGCCGAACAGCGATTTCGCCGGCGATCCCACCCGGGAGCCGATCGCGTTCGACGCACCGCACGAATCGGCGCTGGACTCCTCGGCCTCGGCCGACGATATGCAACTGGTCCCCGGCGCCAGTATCGCCGGCGGCCGGTACCGGCTGCTGGTGCTGCACGGCACCACCCCGGTGCTGCAGTTCTGGCAGGCGCTGGACACCGCCTTGGACCGGCAGGTGGCGCTGACCTTCGTCGACCCGGATCGGCTGCTGCACGCCGACGAAGTGCACGAGATCCTGTCCCGCACCCTGCGGCTGAGCCGGATCGAGATGCCGGGCATCGCCCGCGTCCTCGACGTCGTGCACACCCGGTCCGGTGGCCTGGTGGTCGCCGAGTTTATCCGGGGCGGATCGCTGCGGGAGGTGGCCGACACCGCGCCCTCCCCGGTGGGTGCCGCCCGCGCCGTCCAGTCGCTGGCCGCCGCCGCCGAGGCCGCCCACCACGCCGGCGTGGCCCTGTCGATCGACCACCCCAGCCGGGTGCGGGTCAGCATCGAAGGCGACGTCGCGTTGGCGTTCCCGGCGACCATGCCCGAGGCCCAGCCCGAAGACGATATCCGCGGCATCGGCGCCGCCCTGTACGCGCTGCTGGTCAACCGGTGGCCGTTGCCGGAGTCCGGGGCGCCCAGCGGGCTGGCCCCCGCGGAGCGGGACAACAGCGGAAATCCCCGCGAGCCCCGCAACGTCGACCCCGACATCCCGTTCCAGATCTCGGCGGCGGCGTCGCACGCCGTGCAATCCGACGGCGGGATCCGCAGCGCGTCGACACTGTTGAACCTGCTGGAGCAGGCGACCGCGGTGGCCGACCGCACCGACCTGTTGACCCCGATCGACGAGTCCGAGCCCCCGCCGGACCAGCGCCGCGCCGGCGCCCCGCTCGATGACGCGGCCCGGGAACGCCGCCGCCGCGGCCTGATGATCGGGATCGGGGTGGGTGCGGTCATCCTGGTGGTGGCCCTGGTGGTGCTGGCGTCGGTGCTCAACAGCATGTTCGGCGACGTCGGCGGCTTCCGCAAGGACCAGCTGGGGCTCAACAGCCCGTCGGCCGCCGAGTCATCGGAGTCGGCCGAACCGACCAGTGCCGCCGGGCCGGGCAGCACCGTCAAACCGGTGCGGGCGACCGTGGTTCCGGAAGGACCCGACGCCGACAACCCCGGGCAGGCCGACAAGGCGATCGACGGCAACCCCGCCACCGCCTGGCCCACCGACACCTACCATGACCCGGTCCCGTTCCCGAGCTTCAAGAAGGGTGTCGGGCTGCTGCTGCAGTTGCCGAAACCCACCGACGTCAAGTCCGTCACCATCAACGTGCCCAGCACCGGCACCAAGGTCGAACTGTTCACCTCGACCAAGATGGACGACAAATCGAAGCTGACGTCGACGCCGCAGTCGCTGCGGCCGGGCCCCAACAAAATCGAGGTCAACGCCACGTCGTCGACGTCCACGCTGCTGGTGTGGATCTCCACGCTGGGCACCACCAACGGCGAAAGCCGCACCGAGATCTCCGAGATCACCATCCAGGGCACCACCTAGCGGTTGCGCGTCGCCGAGATTGCGCACACGGTCGTTGCGTCCGCCGCCGGATTCGCAGCCCCCACGGCAATCTCAGCGGCCGCCAGGCAACCCCACCGCGGGTGAAGTGCCGGCTTGGCCCCGGGTGGCTAGGGTCCGGCCATGGAGTGCCGAGGACCCGAGCGCAGCGACGGGGAGCTGCTGGCCGCTCATGTCGCCGGGGACCGCTACGCCTTCGAAGAACTCTTCAACCGGCACCGGCGGCGGCTGCACCGGCTGGCGCGGCTGACCAGCTGCAGCCCCGAGGACGCGGCGGACGCCGTGCAGGACGCGATGCTGTCGGTGCATCGCGGTGCCGGCGCATTTCGCCACGACGCCGCGGTCGGCAGCTGGCTGCACCGCATCGTGGTGAACGCCTGCCTGGACCGGCGCCGGCGCGCCAAGGCGCATCCCACCGCCGTCTTGGATGACTGCAGTCCCGCGGTCGCCGACCGCACCGCCCAGGTGGAGACCGCGGTGGTGGTGCAGCGCGCATTGCTGCGCCTGCCGGTCGAGCAGCGGGCCGCCGTCGTCGCCGTCGATATGCACGGGTACTCGATCGCCGACGCGGCCCGCGTCCTGGGGGTGGCCGAAGGCACCGTCAAAAGCCGCTGTGCCCGGGCCCGCGCGCGGCTGGCCCCGCTGTTGGCGTCGACGCGACCGGGACCTGTGCATCACGGGCCAACTGGGCATGGCGGACACTGATCGGGATGAATGCCGTCAAAGACGACCCCGAGGACCCGACGCCGGCCGACGCCGGCCCGCCGGCTCCGGCGGAGTCGCCCGGCCGCAGCCGGCCGGCCCACTCGATTCGGCCACGCACCCGGCCCGCGCTGGTGGCGGCGGTCGCCGGGCTGGCGGCCACCTTGACCGCCGTCGGGATCGGCACCGCCGCGTTGGTCCGTGTCCCCGCCCCGACGCCCCCCGCCCAGCAGACCCTGCATCAGATCACCGTGACCCCGGTCATCCCGCTGTCCGATGTGGAGATTCTCGCCCTGCTGACCCGCGACCCCGACTACGGGCAGCTGAGCAACCCGCAACGGCTGGCGTCGTGCCTGCGTGGCCTGGATTACCCGGCCTCCACCCGGATACTGGGTGCGCGCCCGATCCAGCTCGACGGCAAACCGGCGGAGCTGCTGGTCGTGCCCGGTGACAAGGCTGACACCGTCATCGCATTGGCGGTGGCCACCAACTGCAGCGCGGTGGATACCGGGCTGCTGGCCGATACCACCGTCACCCGCCGGTAACGTGCTCGGGGAACAGCGCGGCCTACCCTGGCGTTGGTAGACGCTGTAGCTTGCCCAGCGGAAAGGTTCTTATGACCGGCACATCCCCTGTCCATAACGTCATCGTCATCGGTTCTGGGCCCGCTGGGTACACCGCGGCGATCTACGCCGCGCGGGCGCAGTTGGCGCCGGTGGTGTTCGAAGGCACCTCCTTCGGTGGGGCGTTGATGACCACCACCGAGGTGGAGAACTTCCCCGGATTCCGCGAGGGCATCCAGGGCCCGGCGTTGATGGATGAGATGCGCGAACAGGCCCAACGCTTCGGCGCCGACCTGCGAATGGAAGACGTCGAATCCGTCGATCTGGGCGGCCCGGTCAAATCGGTGACCACCGCCGACGGGGAAACCTATCGGGCGCGGGCGGTCATCTTGGCGATGGGCGCGGCCGCGCGCTACCTGCACGTGCCCGGTGAACAGGAACTGCTCGGGCGCGGCGTCAGTTCGTGCGCCACCTGTGACGGATTCTTCTTCAAAGACCAAGACATCGCGGTGATCGGCGGCGGCGACTCGGCGATGGAAGAGGCCACCTTTTTGACCCGCTTCGCCCGCAGCGTGACCATCGTGCATCGCCGCGACGAGTTCCGCGCATCGCGCATCATGCTCGACCGCGCCCGCAGCAACAACAAGATCCGCTTCCTGACCAACCACACCGTCGCCGCGGTCCAGGGTGACACCACGGTGACCGGATTACAGTTGCGCGACACCGCCACCGGCGCGCAAACCACCCTGGCGGTGACCGGCGTCTTCGTCGCGATCGGCCACGACCCCCGCTCACAGCTGGTCCGCGACACCCTCGACGTCGACCCCGACGGATACGTCCTAGTCCGCCAACCCACCACCCACACCTCACTGCAGGGCGTCTTCGCGGCCGGCGACCTCGTGGACCGCACCTACCGACAAGCAATCACCGCCGCCGGAACCGGCTGCGCCGCGGCCATCGACGCCGAACGCTGGCTGGCGGAATCCGAAGACACCAGGGAAACCGACGCTTTGATGGGAGCATCCCGATGACCAACACCGAGAACAGCGGCGCCACCGTGACCGTCTCCGACGCTTCCTTCGCCTCGGCGGTGCTGTCCAGCAATACGCCTGTGCTCGTGGACTTTTGGGCAACCTGGTGCGGCCCGTGCAAGATGGTGGCCCCGGTGCTCGAAGAGATCGCGGCCGAGAAGGCCGGCGCACTCACCGTCGCCAAGCTGGACGTCGACGCCAACCCGGAAGCCGCCCGCGATTTCCAGGTCGTCTCCATTCCCACGCTGATCTTGTTCAAGGACGGTCAGCCGGTCAAACGGATCGTCGGCGCCAAGGGCAAGGCCGCCCTGCTGCGCGAGCTCGCTGACCTCGTCTGAGGAGTCGGCCCGAACACACCGATCTGGTCACTGTTCGGCTGGTGTTTTCCGAAAATCGGCGGGTATCTGCGACAATGCTGACGAGTCTGCCTTGTACTCGTCAGCGCTGTTAGCCCGGCTCAGTGCTGCTAATAACGGTGACCGGAGGGTCTGAGCTATGTCATCGAGTCTGCGTCGGGGCGCAGGCGACCCGCTGCGTCGCGGGGACCGCAGCAGCGCGGTCATCGAGATCCGCGCCGCGCTGGCCGCACTGGGACTGGTGGACAGCCCGGACGCCGACCTGACCACGGGCAAGCATGTGCTGCCCGACGTCTTCGACGCCGAACTCGATCAGGCGGTGCGCGCGTTTCAGCAGCAGCGCGGGCTGCTGGTGGACGGAATCGTCGGCGCGGCCACCTATCGGGCGCTCAAAGAAGCCTCCTACCGGCTCGGCGCCCGCACGCTGCATCACCAATTCGGCGCCCCGATGTACGGCGACGATGTCGCCACCCTGCAGGCGCGGTTGCAGGACCTCGGTTTCTACACCGGCCTGGTCGACGGGTACTTCGGTCTGCAGACGCACAACGCGCTGATGTCCTACCAGCGCGAGTACGGGCTTTCCGCCGACGGTATCTGCGGCCCAGAAACGTTGCGCTCCTTGTACTTCCTGTCGTCACGGGTGACGGGCGGTTCGCCGCACGCGATCCGCGAGGAAGAGCTGGTGCGCCGATCCGGGCCGAAACTCTCGGGCAAACGCATCATCATCGACCCGGGCCGCGGCGGCTCGGACCACGGCCCCATCATGCGCGGCCCGGAGGGCCCGATCAGCGAGGCAGATGTGCTGTGGGACTTGGCGAGTCGACTCGAGGGCCGGATGACGGCGATCGGCATGGAAACATTCCTGTCCCGGCCGCCCAGCCACAGTCCGTCGGACACCGACCGGGCCAACACCGCCAATGCGGTCGGTGCCGATCTGATGATCAGCCTGCGATGCGCGGCGCACCCCAGCCCGGCGGCCAACGGTGTGGCGTCGTTCCACTTCGGCAACTCACACGGCTCGGTGTCCACCATCGGTCGTAACCTGGCGGACTTCATTCAACGAGAAGTGGTGGCGCGCACCGGTTTACAGGATTGCCGGGCGCACGGCCGGACGTGGGACCTGCTCCGGCTGACCCGGATGCCCACCGTTCAGGTCGACGTCGGCTACATGACCAACCCGCGTGACCGGGCGATGCTGGTCACCACCGGAACCCGGGACGCGATCGCCGAAGGCATCTTGGCGGCGGTCAAACGCCTGTACCTGTTGGGCAAGAACGACCGCCCCACCGGCACCTTCACCTTCGCCGAACTGCTGGCGCACGAGTTGGCCGTCGAACAGGCCAGCCGGGTCACCGGCCGGTAGCCGCCGCGCCGGCCCCCACCGGCTGCTGCAACTGCGCGTTCTCCAACAGCCGTTCGAGGGCCGCTTCCACCTCTGCCTTCCAGCCCAAGCCCTTATCCAGCTCCAGCCGCAGCCGGGGAAAGTAGCGGTGCGGGGCGACCACGGTGAAACCCACGTCCTGGAGGAAGTCGGCGTCGATCACGCAGTGCTCGACCGAGCAGTCCCCCGGAGCGCTCAGCACCCGCTGCACGTCGTCGTCCACCGCGGGCGCCTCCTGCAACTCAGCGGTGGCCGGCGTGCGGCCGAACGCCTCCAGCGCGCGCACGCCGCGACGGACCAGTTCGTCGACCACCCGGGCGACCAGGTCGTGTTGCAGGCCCTCGGCGGCATGCCCGGGCTCCACCCCCATCGACGTCAGCAGCACCGCGTCCGCCGACACCGGCGCAGTGGGAAAGTGCTGGGCCCGCGGCACCGCCCGCGGCGGCGCGTACAGGATGTAGCCCAGGCAAGCCGGCTCCGGCGGGGGCGCGGTCGCGATCTGCCCACACGAACCCCACTCCAGCATGACCATCGACAACCAGGCTTCTTTTTCGAACTCCGGGTCGGTGAGATGGTCGTCGGTGCGCAGCGTCGCCGGATCGACCTCCCAGAAGATGCAACGGCGGGCATGCTTGGGCAACTGATCGAAGGCGTCGAGTGCCAGCGGTGTAATTCGAGCAGACACTAGATCCCTGGTCTCCCGTGCGACGCCACATCCGGTTGCCAGGATCGGCCCGGGCGGCACCGCGGTGCCCGCCCTGGGCCACCTCGTCGACCGATAAATAAACGCATCACGATGCTTCTAGGATAGGGAGTCGCGCTCCGGCGGGCTAGGGTCACTGCGACCACCCCTCGGGCGTCACTTTCGGTACCAATTGCCCTGGTGCACAGTCGGTTTCCCACAGCGGCCGAGCCGAGCCCGGGGCGTCGGCGACCGCGGTGTCACAGTGACGGAATCGGGTGGTATGTCCGGTCAGCCCTCGGAGCTGCTCATCAGGTCCACAATGCGCTGCAGGTCATCGACCGATCCGAACTCGACGACGATCTTGCCCTTGCGTTTGCCGAGGCTGACCGTGACCCGGGTGTCGAACGCCGTCGACAGCCGTTCGGCGACGTCCTGCAGCCCGGGCATCTGGATGGGTTTGCGTCGCGGCGGGGCCGGCGTGGTGGTGCCGCCGTGATTGGCCAACGTGACCGCTTCTTCGGTGGCTCGCACCGACAGGCCCTCGGCGACGATGCGGGCCGCCAATTCCTCCTGCGCCTCGGGGCCGGCCTCCAGGGACAGCAAGGCCCGGGCGTGCCCGGCGGACAGCACCCCCGCCGCGACGCGCCGTTGCACCGCGATCGGCAGCCGCAGCAGCCGAATCATGTTGGTAATCAACGGGCGCGACCGCCCGATGCGGGCCGCCAGTTCCTCGTGGGTGACGCCGAACTCATCGAGTAGCTGTTGGTAGGCCGCCGCCTCTTCCAGCGGGTTCAGTTGCACCCGGTGGATGTTTTCCAGTAGCGCATCGCGCAGCAGATTCTCTTCGTCGGTCTGCCGCACGATGGCCGGGATGGTGTCCAGGCCGGCCTGCTGGGCGGCACGCAGCCGCCGCTCCCCCATCACCAGTTGGTAGCGGGGGCCCTGGTCCTCGGTGACGTCCAGCGCGCGGACCACGATCGGCTGCATCAACCCGAACTCGCGGATCGAGTGCACGAGCTCGGCCAACGCCTCCTCATCAAACACCTGACGCGGTTGGCGCGGGTTCGGTTGGATCAACGCCGGGTCGATCTCGCGGTAGACGGCACCGGGCCCGGCGGTGTCCGGCAGCGCCGGGCCGCCCAACACCACGTCGGCGGCCGCAGCACCCATCCGCGGCCCCAGCGGCGAGGGCCCCGACTCACCGTCGGCCGGGCCGGTGGGAATCAGTGACGCCAAGCCGCGGCCCAGGCCGCCCTTCCTACGCGATGGTTGAGTCATCGCCGCCGTTCCTCCTCATCGCTCCGTCCCCGTCGTCACCGCGCGGCTGGGGGTGCCGCCACGCCATCGTCATTGTCGCCGACATCAGCGCTGCCCCGTCGGCGGATGGTCCCGCCCGGCGAGTTCGCGGCTGGCGTCCAGATAGCTCATCGCGCCGCGCGAACCGGGGTCGTAGTCGATGATCGTCATGCTGTAGCCGGGCGCCTCGGAGACCTTGACGCTGCGTGGGATCACCGTCCGCAGCACCTTGTCGCCGAAGTACCGGCGCACCTCCTCGGCCACCTGATCGGCCAGCTTGGTCCGACCGTCATACATCGTCAGCACCACCGTCGTCACCTCGAGCTGCGGGTTGAGATGAGCTTTCACCATCTCGATATTGCGCATCAGCTGCGACACGCCCTCCAGGGCGTAGTACTCGCACTGGATCGGGATCAGCACCTCCGGCGCGGCGACGAGCGCGTTGATGGTCAGCAAGCCCAGCGAGGGCGGGCAGTCGACGAACACGTAATCGAAGTCGAACTCGTCGAGCTGGGCGAGCGCATTGCGCAGCCGGTTCTCCCGGGCCACCATGCTGACCAACTCGATCTCGGCGCCGGCCAGGTCGATGGTGGACGGCACACAGAACAACCGGTCGCTGTGCGGGCTGCGCCGGATCGCCTGCTGTAGCGAGATCTCGCCGAGCAGCGCCTCATACGAGGACGGGGTGCCGGACTGGCGCTCGGCGATTCCCAGCGCGGTGCTGGCATTGCCCTGCGGGTCCAGGTCGACGACCAATGTCTTGAGCCCCTGGACGGCGAGCGCGGCCGCGAGGTTGACGGCCGTCGTCGTCTTGCCGACCCCGCCCTTCTGATTCGCGACGGTGAACACCCGGCGGTGTCGCGGCCGCGGCAGGCGGTCGTGGGCGGTGTGCAGCACCTGCATGGCGCGCTCCGCCGCCGCCCCGATCGGGGTGTCGTACTCGTTCGTCGTTTCACGTGAAACATCGGTGTTGGGCACCGGCCGCACCTCCGGCGGCTGTTGGACCGGTCGCGGTGTCACCGGCGCCGCCCCGGGTACCGGGGCCGCCGGGCCACGTGGCGCACTCATGCGTTCCTCCTCGCTGTAGGCGCGCGTCGCGCCGCCGTTCGCTCCCCGCGCCGCGCTGACACCACGGTTGCGGGCGGAGTCAAATAGTTCACGCCACATCTCACCACCCTGACATTGTCCGCACCCAGTGCGGTCATCACACGCCGGTGTTCCCGGACTTCCTCGGCGGCCCGCTCCCCCTTGATCGCCAGCATCCTTCCGTCCCGGCGCAGCAGCGGCAGGCTCCACTTGGTGAGCTTGTCCAACCCGGCGACCGCCCGTGACACCACGGCGTCGACTTCTCCGATCCGGCGACGCACCGGCGACTCCTCGGCGCGACCCCGCACCACGTCCACATCCACACCCAACTCCGCGACCGCCTCGTGCAGAAACTCGCTCCGGCGCAACAGGGGTTCGACGAGGCTGACGGTCAGGTCCGGCCGGGCGATCGCCAACACCAGCCCGGGCAACCCGGCCCCGCTGCCGATGTCGACCACCCGCTCCCCCGCCTCGAGCAGTTCGCCGACGGCCGCACAATTGAGGAGGTGTCGCTCCCACAGCCGGTCGACTTCCCGCGGGCCGAGCAGGCCCCGCTCCACCCCCGCCCCCGCGAGGACCTCGGCGTAGCGCTGGGCGAGTTCCAGTCGCGGCCCGAACACGTCTCGGGCGGCGGCAGGCGGTTCAGCCACAACGACCTGTTTCACGTGAAACATTCCTCCGGTCTTCCGGGGACGGCTGTGCGGCCGAACTACATCGATGTAACTCTTAGTCGGGCAGGACGACGACCCGGCGGGACGGCTCCACGCCCTCGCTCTCGCTGTGCACCCCAGCCACCGCCGCGACCGCATCGTGAACGATCTTGCGCTCGAAGGGCGTCATCGGCGCCAGCTGCTCGTCCTGGCCGCTGTCCAGCACCCGACGGGCCACCTTCTCGCCCAGCGCGGTGAGTTCTTCGCGGCGGCGGCGCCGCCAGCCCGCGATGTCGAGCATCAGCCGGCTACGCTCCCCCGTCTTCTGGTGCACGGCCAGCCGCGTCAGCTCCTGCAGCGCGTCGAGCGCCTCACCGTTGCGGCCGACCAACTTGGTGAGGTCCGCGCCGCCGTCGATGCTCACCACCGCCCGGTCGCCCTCGACGTCGAGATCGATGTCGCCGTCGAAGTCGAGCAGGTCCAGCAGCTCCTCCAAATAGTCGCCGGCGATTTCGCCCTCGGCCACCAGCCGCTCCTCCAGATCGGAGCCCGTGTCGGTGCCCTCGGCCCCGTCGCGGTACTCCCCTTCCAGCGACTGCGTCTCGGCGTCAGATTGTGTGGTGTCGGCGTCCGTCATGCCTGTCTCCCTCTTCCCTCGGTCACCGTCGTCCCGGTTCCGGTCTCGGTCACCGCTTACGCTTCTTTTGTTTGGGCGCTGGCCGCGTGGTCTTCTTCGCCGCGGTGGGCTTCCCCGTCTCGGTTGCGGCCGGCTGTGCGTCGGTTACCTCGCCGTCGGCCTCGGCGCTGTCCACCGTCGTCGACACCCCGCTACCGCCGGCGGCCTTCGGCGTGCGTTTCGGCTTGGCTCCCGGTGCCGGCGCATTCGCCGCCCGGCGGCGCAGCGCCTCTTCCTTTTTCGCCTCGTCTTCCTTGGCGATCATGCCGAACACGTAATGCTGCTGGCCGAAGGTCCAGATGTTGTTGGAGAACCAGTAGAAGATGATCGCCAGCGGCAGGAACGGCCCACCGACCACCACGCCCAGCGGGAACACGTAGAGCGCCAGTTTGTTCATCATCGCCGTCTGCGGGTTGGCGGCGGCCTCCGGGCTCTGCCGGGCCACCGACGCCCGGCTGTTGAAGTAGGTCGCGATCCCGGCCAGGATCATCACCGGCACACCGACGGCGATCACCGCCCACCGGTTGAACTCGAAATTCGAGAACGCCGCGAGGCTGGCCTGGTTCTGGGTCATGCTCGCGCTCAGCGGCGCCCCGAACAGGTTCGCGTCGAGGAAGTGGCCGACGTCGGTCGCGTCGAAGAAGTAGTTGCCCAGCTTCCGGTTTTCCTCGGGCGAGAGCCCCAGTTGGCCGAACCCGGTGCTGGTCCGGTTGAACGAGCGCAGCACGTGATACAGCCCCAGGAACACCGGCACCTGCGCCAGCATCGGCAGACAGCCCAGCAACGGATTGAAGTCGTGTTCGCGCTGCAGCTTCTGCATCTCCAGCGCCATGCGCTGCCGGTCCTTGCTGTACTTCTTCTGCAGCGCCTTGATCTGCGGCTGCAGCTCCTGCATTTGGCGGGTGGTGCGGATCTGCTTGACGAACGGCTTGTACAGCAGCGCGCGCAGGGTGAAAACCAGGAACATCACCGACAGCACCCAGGTGAAGAAGCTGGCCGGGCCCAGTCCCGGCACGAGACTGAATACCTTGTACCAGAGCCACATGATCCCCGACACCGGGTAGTACACGTAGTCGAGGCTGACCGGATCAAAGGACAAGGCGCTCACTCTCCGTTCGCTTCGCTGGGGGGTCCCAGACCTCGCTGACGTCGTGGTGGTGCGCGCAAGATCCGGCTCGTTCGGGTATCGGGTCCCATCCTCCCCGATGCCACGGCCCGCATTTGGCCAGCCGCAGCACGCTCAGCCAGGCGCCGCGGAGCAGCCCGTACTCGGTCAACGCATCCACGGCGTATTGGCTGCAGGTGGGGATGAACCGGCAACTCGGCAGCCGCAGCGGCGACACCAGATGCCGATACAGATTGATCACAAACAGCAGCCCACGAACCGGTAGTGCCCGCACGTTTCGCCACTGTCGCAGGGCCCCGGCTGGCCTCACCGGTCGAATCCCTCGACCTGATGGATACGCCGCAGCCCGGCCCGCAGCTGCTGTTCGAGTCGCGCCGACACCGCATGCCGACTGCTGGGCCGCGCCCGGATCACCAGCTGTTCGGTCGGGCTCAGCTCCGGAAGCACCGTACGGCAGACGTGCCGCAACCGGCGCGCCACCCGATGCCGATCCACCGCCGATCCGACCGCCTTCGCCACGACCAAGCCGACCCGCGGCCCCGGCTCCGCGCCGGCCCCGCCCACCCGGCGGGCGTGGAGGACGATATCGGGCTGCACGGCGCGCGTTCCATGCTTGACCGTCGCACTGAAATCGGATGACCGACGCATCCGGTACTGCGCGGGAAGCACCGCCTTGATACCCGCGACCGGATCAGGCAGTCAACGAACGGCGGCCTTTACGACGCCGGCCGGAAACAATGGCGCGCCCCGCACGGGTACGCATCCGCAACCGGAAGCCGTGCACCCGGGCGCGGCGACGGTTGTTCGGCTGGAAGGTCCGCTTGCCCTTGGCCACGGCGAATTCTCCTCATACGTCTGGCATCGTCTTCGACATCAGACCGTGCAGTCGTGTCCGTCGAAGGCGGGAGCCTCGATAAACTTTGCGTCTCGCTGGTAACCGGCGCGGTCCCCGACACAACACCGGGTCGCAGCCGTATCGCCGACGTTCGGGCGACTGTTCGAGGGTACTGATGCACGTTGTCCCGGTCAAACCTCGCCCCGCGGGCCCACCGGACCGCAACACAATCGTTAACTGTCGTCACTGCTGTCACGCCGTGTCAACGAATCGCACAGAACCCCCGGCAATGTCGCCGAACGATTGGTCCCCCGCCCGGAAAACTGTTAGCTTCGGGCAATGCCGTTTCACACCGGAACGGCGCCCGACAACGATGCGAGGATGGCGGAACGGCTCCCTGTCCAGACAACCCATGCTGGCTGTCTCGAGCGCCGACCCCACACACTGCGGCCACTAGGTCGCGACGCAAGGACGGACGTCCTTTCCACACTTGTGGATAACCGTGTGGACAGTTCGTCCCCGCTAGTAAGGTTGTGTCGCGACACCGAAGCAGGGGGGATTTGGCATTGACCGATGATCCCGGTTCCGCTTTTCCGACGGTGTGGGATGCAGTCGTTTCCGAACTCAACGGTGATGCTCATCCGGCCAATAACGGCGACGCCCTGGTCCCGGCCCTCACTCCTCAGCAAAAAGCCTGGTTAAACCTGGTGCAGCCGCTGACCATCGTGGAGGGCTTCGCCCTTCTGTCGGTGCCCAGCAGCTTCGTGCAGAACGAGATCGAACGGCACCTGCGGGTGCGGATCACCGAGGCGCTCAGCCGTCGGCTCGGCCACCAGGTAGAGCTGGGCGTCCGCATCGCTCCCCCGCCCGCCGAACCCGACGCCGACGCGATCCCCGACGACCGCGCCCCCGATATCGAAGACGTCGAGGCAGACCGGCAAGCCCCGGTGAACGCCGACGAAACGTGGCCGAACTACTTCACCGAACGCCCGCCCAGCAACGATCCCAGCGACGCCGGCGGCACCAGTTTGAACCGGCGCTACACGTTCGACACGTTCGTGATCGGCGCCTCCAATCGGTTTGCTCACGCCGCCACGTTGGCGATTGCCGAAGCGCCCGCCCGCGCCTACAACCCGCTGTTCATCTGGGGGGAGTCCGGGCTAGGCAAAACACACCTGTTGCACGCCGCCGGCAACTACGCCCAACGACTGTTCCCTGGTATGCGGGTGAAGTACGTCTCCACCGAAGAGTTCACCAACGACTTCATCAACTCGCTGCGCGACGACCGCAAGGTCGCGTTCAAGCGCAGTTACCGCGACGTCGATGTCCTGCTGGTCGACGACATCCAGTTCATCGAGGGTAAGGAAGGTATCCAGGAGGAGTTCTTCCACACCTTCAATACCTTGCACAACGCCAACAAGCAGATCGTCATCTCCTCCGACCGGCCGCCTAAACAGCTGGCCACACTCGAAGATCGGTTACGCACCCGGTTCGAGTGGGGGCTGATCACCGATGTCCAGCCCCCCGACCTGGAAACCCGCATCGCTATCTTGCGCAAAAAAGCCCAGGTCGAGCGCCTCGACGTGCCCGGTGACGTGTTGGAGCTGATCGCCACCAGCATCGAACGCAATATCCGGGAGTTAGAGGGTGCGCTGATCCGGGTCACCGCGTTCGCCTCGCTCAACAAGACACCGATCGACAAAGCCCTGGCCGAGATCGTGCTGCGGGACCTAATCGCCGACGCCAGCGCCATGCAGATCAGCGCCGCCACCATCATGGCGGCCACCGCCGAGTACTTCGACACCACGATCGAGGAACTGCGCGGGCCGGGTAAGACCCGCGCCCTGGCGCAATCACGTCAGATCGCGATGTACCTGTGTCGGGAACTCACCGACCTGTCGCTGCCGAAGATCGGTCAGGCCTTCGGCCGCGACCACACCACCGTGATGTACGCCGAACGCAAGATTCGCGGCGAGATGGCCGAGCGGCGCGAGGTCTTCGATCAGGTCAAAGAGCTCACCACCCGCATCCGCCAGCGCGCCAAACGCTGATTTTCGCCCACCAATCACCAAAAACTTCTGGCTCGTTGGCACCACCAATCACAGCCGTGCGTTGTGTATAGCCGTGTGCACAACCGGCGGACTAACCCGCCGCGACCGCACAACCCCGTGCACAACCCGGCACACATCCCCAACCCGGGGCCCCACGCCACACCGTTGTGCACGGCGAATCCACAGCCCCGCAAGCCGTTTAGCAGCGCTGACACCGGGCTGTACCCAACATGCACAGGCCTTAATACTGTTACTGGTATCTCTACCTAGATTTCCTTTAGAAACAGACCGCTGGGGATCGCACTGTCCACACCCATCGGCTCGAGCTGGGTTCTCACCCCGAGGCCTGTCCTGTCGGGGTGGTCGTTTAGCTTTCAAGATGCCGTCAAACGCTCTACGGTTGTGTCTCGACCGCCGTATGCGGCCGTCGCGGCGTACCACGGTCAAGGTGTTCGTCACCGGGGCACTTACCCGCTCGCGGGGCCGGTAGCCGATCGAGAGCTTGATGTAGGGGTGATGAGGGACACTATGGACGTGGCGTCGACGGGAGTCGGATTGACCGACTTGAAGTTTCGCTTGATGCGAGAGGACTTCGCAGATGCGGTCGCCTGGGTGGCGAAGAACCTGCCCACCAGGCCGATGCAACCGGTGCTGGCCGGGGTGTTGCTGACCGGTTCCGATGAGGGCCTGACCGTCTCCGGGTTTGACTACGAGGTCTCCGCTGAAGTTCGCGTGCCCGCTGAAATCGCTTCTCCGGGAAGCGTTTTGGTATCCGGCCGATTGTTGTCCGACATCACCCGGGCGCTGCCGGCCAAACCCGTCGACGTCAGCGTCGAGGGCACCCGGGTGTCGTTGACCTGCGGAAGTGCCCGGTTTTCGCTGCCGACCATGGCGGTCGAGGACTATCCGGCGTTGCCGGCGTTGCCCGACGAGACCGGTGTGGTGGCCGCCGACGTCTTTGCCGAGGCGATCGGTCAGGTCGCGGTCGCGGCCGGTCGCGATGACACACTGCCGATGCTGACCGGGATCCGGGTGGAAATTTCGGGCGAGACGGTGGTGCTGGCGGCCACCGACCGGTTCCGGCTGGCGGTTCGCGAGCTGACCTGGTCGGCGGGCGCCGACATCGAGGCTGCGGTCCTGGTGCCGGCCAAGACGCTGGCCGAGGCGGCGAAGGCCGGGGTCGACGGGTCGGAGGTGCACTTATCGCTGGGAACCGGGTCGTCGGTGGGCAGCGACGGCCTGTTGGGGATCAGCAGTAACGGCAAACGCAGCACGACCCGGCTGCTGGACGCCGAGTTTCCCAAGTTCCGTCAGCTGCTGCCCAGCGAGCACACGGCGGTGGCCACCATGGATGTCGCCGAACTGACCGAAGCGATCAAGCGGGTGGCGCTGGTCGCCGACCGGGGCGCGCAGGTCCGGATGGAATTGGGTGACGGCAGCCTGCGGTTGTCGGCCGGGGCCGACGACGTCGGCCGCGCCGAGGAGGACCTGGCCGTCGAGTTCGCGGGTGAACCGTTGACGATCGCGTTCAACCCGACGTATTTGACCGACGGCTTGGGGTCGCTGCACTCCGAGAAGGTGTGTTTCGGGTTCACCACGCCGAAGAAACCAGCGGTGCTGCGGCCGGTGCGCGAGGATGACCCACGACCCGAAGGCGCCGGACCGTTCGAGGCGCAGCCGTCGGATTACGTGTATCTGTTGATGCCGGTTCGGTTGCCGGGTTAACACTGCGGCGTTGCAGTCGAGGATTTAGGTTGTACATCCGCCAGCTGGGGTTGACCGATTTCCGATCCTGGCCGTCCGCCGACATCGAGCTCGAGCCGGGCCGCACCGTGTTCGTCGGGCCCAACGGCTACGGGAAAACCAACCTGCTTGAGGCGTTGTGGTATTCGTCGACGCTGAACTCTCACCGGGTCGCCACCGATGCGCCGCTGATCAGGGCGGGGGCGTCCCGCGCGGTGGTGTCCACGATCGTGGTCAACGAGGGCCGGGAGCTGGCCGTGGACCTGGAGATCGCGGCGGGGCGGGCCAACAAGGCCCGGCTCAACCGCAGTCCGGTGCGGAGCCCGCGCGAGGTACTCGGCGTGTTGCGGGCGGTGTTGTTCGCGCCCGAAGATTTGGCGTTGGTGCGGGGCGATCCGGGTGAGCGGCGCCGCTACCTGGACGAGCTGGCCACGATCCGGCGGCCCCGGATCGCCGGGGTGCGCGCCGACTACGACCGGGCTCTTCGGCAGCGCACGGCGCTGCTCAAGTCGGCCGCCGGCGCGTTGCACCGCGGTGAGCGCGGCGTATTGGACACCCTGGAGGTGTGGGACAGCCAACTGGCCGCCCACGGCGCGGAGCTGATGGCGGCTCGGCTGGACCTGGTCAACCTGTTGGCGCCGGAGGTGGAAAAGGCCTACCAGTTGTTGGCCCCGACCTCGCGGCCCGCCGCGATCGCCTACCGCCCCAGCGTCCAGATGCCGCCGGGTGAGTGGGCCGATGACGTCGCCGCACTG
Organism: Mycobacterium sp. pUA109; assembly: GCF_041287095.1. NCBI lineage: Bacteria > Bacillati > Actinomycetota > Actinomycetes > Mycobacteriales > Mycobacteriaceae > Mycobacterium > Mycobacterium sp. pUA109. The sequence continues at coordinate 152,207 of NZ_JBGGKS010000011.1, forward strand.
CAGGACGCGCTGTTGACCGGGCTGGCCCGGCGCCGTCAAGCCGAACTGGACCGAGGGGTCTGCCTGGTCGGCCCGCATCGCGACGAATTGGAATTGCGGCTCGGCGACACACCCGCGAAAGGCTTTGCCAGCCACGGGGAATCGTGGTCGATGGCGTTGTCGTTGCGGCTGGCGGCCTACGAACTGCTGCGCACCGAGGGCGCCGAACCGGTGTTGTTACTCGACGACGTGTTCGCCGAGCTGGATACCGCCCGCCGTCGCGCCCTGGCTAATGTCGCCGCGACCGCCGAACAGGTCTTGGTCACCGCCGCGGTTGCCGAGGACATTCCGGCGGATTGGGACGCCAAACAGGTGCCGATCAGCGCCGCGGACTCCGAAACCGGGCGCGCCTCGGCGGTCCAGCTATGACCGAGAACGACGACGACACGCCGGCCGGTCCGCCCGAGCACTTGGCGGGGCTGTCCGGGATGGATTTGGTGCGGCGCACCCTGGAAGAAGCCCGCAGCGCCGCCCGGGTGCAAGGTAAGGATGTCGGTCAGGGCCGCCGGGCACCGGTTTCGCGCCGGGTGGCTGGCGCCGCCGCCCGGCGCCGCCGCTGGTCAGGACCCGGGCCCGACTCCCGGGACCCACAACCGCTGGGTGCGGCCACCCGGGATCTCGCCCGCACCCGCGGCTGGACCCCGCGGGTCGCCGAGGGCGCGGTGTTCGGGCAATGGTCGTCGGTGGTGGGCGGGCAGATCGCCGACCACGCCACCCCCACCCAGTTGCGCGACGGGGTGCTCAGCGTGACGGCCGAGTCGACCGCGTGGGCGACCCAGCTGCGGATGGTGCAGGCACAACTGCTGGCCAAGATCGCCGCCGCGGTCGGCGACGGGGTGGTGACCAGCCTGAAGATCACCGGTCCGTCGGCGCCGTCGTGGCGCAAGGGACCCCGGCACATCGCCGGTCGCGGACCCCGGGACACCTACGGGTGACCCGGCGCCGTGCCGCTCAGAGCCGCCAGGACGCTACAAACCCCGCTGTCCAGCGTCGGGACGCGCCCACAGCCAAAATATTGAGCGCACGGCTCGGATAGCTGTGCAGAAACGCCCCCAGAGAATCGAGGCCGACGGCCGATCGCGGTAGACTGACCGGGACGACATGCTGCGGTGACCGGACCGCTCGCACGCGACCCCCAAGGAGAGCTTTCCGACTGTGGCTGCCCAAAAGAAGAAAGCAAAAGACGAATACAACGCCCAATCGATCACCATTCTAGAGGGGTTGGAGGCTGTCCGGAAACGTCCGGGCATGTATATCGGCTCCACCGGAGAGCGCGGGTTGCACCACCTGGTTTGGGAGGTGGTCGACAACTCCGTCGACGAGGCGATGGCCGGGTATGCCACCACTGTCGACGTCAAACTACTGGAAGACGGGGGCGTGCAGGTCAGCGACGACGGCCGCGGGATCCCGGTGGGCATGCACGCCTCGGGTATCCCCACCGTCGACGTGGTGATGACCCAGTTGCATGCCGGCGGGAAGTTCGACTCGGACGCCTACGCGGTGTCCGGCGGCCTGCATGGGGTCGGCGTGTCGGTGGTCAACGCATTGTCGACCCGGCTCGAAGTGGAGATCTCGGTCGACGGCTATGAGTGGTCCCAGTTCTATGACCACTCGGTGCCCGGCACCCTCAAGCAGGGTGCGGCGACCAAAAAGACCGGGACCACGGTGCGGTTCTGGGCCGATCCGGACGTTTTCGAGACCACCGAATACAACTTTGAGACCGTCGCCCGCCGACTTCAGGAGATGGCGTTCCTGAACAAGGGGTTGACCATCACGCTGACCGACGAGCGGGTCACCAAGGAGGAGGTGGTCGACGAGGTCGTCAGCGACGTGGCCGACGCGCCGAAGACCGCCGAGGAGCAGGCAGCCGAGTCCGTTGCGCCGCACAAGGTTAAACACCGCACGTTCCACTATCCCGGCGGCCTGGTCGATTACGTCAAGCACATCAACCGGACCAAAAACGCGATCCACACCACCATCGTCGATTTCTCCGGCAAGGGCACCGGCCACGAAGTTGAAATCGCCATGCAGTGGAATGCGGGCTACTCCGAGTCGGTGCACACCTTCGCCAACACGATCAACACCCACGAGGGCGGCACCCACGAAGAAGGGTTCCGCAGCGCGCTGACCTCGGTGGTCAACCGGTACGCCAAGGACAAGAAACTGCTCAAGGAGAAGGACCCCAACCTCACCGGCGACGACATTCGGGAAGGGTTGGCCGCCGTCATCTCGGTCAAGGTCGCCGAACCGCAGTTTGAGGGTCAGACCAAAACCAAGCTGGGCAACACCGAGGTCAAATCGTTTGTGCAGAAGGTCTGCAACGAGCAGCTCAGCCACTGGTTCGAGGCCAACCCGGCCGACGCCAAGACCGTGGTCAACAAGGCGGTGTCGTCGGCGCAGGCCCGTATCGCGGCCCGCAAGGCCCGGGAGTTGGTGCGCCGCAAGAGCGCAACCGATCTCGGGGGCCTGCCCGGCAAGCTGGCCGACTGCCGTTCCACCGACCCACGCAAGTCGGAATTGTATGTGGTGGAGGGTGATTCGGCCGGCGGCTCCGCGAAGAGTGGGCGCGACTCGATGTTCCAGGCGATTTTGCCGCTGCGCGGCAAGATCATCAACGTCGAGAAGGCCCGCATCGACCGGGTGCTGAAAAATACCGAGGTGCAGTCGATCATCACCGCGCTGGGCACCGGTATCCACGATGAGTTCGACATCTCCAAGCTGCGCTACCACAAGATTGTGCTGATGGCCGACGCCGACGTCGACGGCCAACACATCTCCACGCTGCTGCTGACGCTGCTGTTCCGGTTCATGCGGCCACTGATCGAAAATGGGCACGTGTTCTTGGCGCAGCCGCCGCTGTACAAACTGAAGTGGCAGCGCACCGACCCGGAGTTCGCCTACTCCGACCGGGAACGCGACGGGTTGCTGAAGGCCGGACTCGAAGCCGGTAAGAAGATCAACAAGGACGACGGCATCCAGCGTTACAAGGGTCTGGGCGAGATGGACGCCAAGGAGCTGTGGGAAACCACGATGGATCCGTCGGTGCGGGTGCTGCGCCGGGTGACCCTCGACGACGCGGCGGCCGCCGACGAGTTGTTCTCCGTGCTGATGGGCGAGGACGTCGAGGCCCGCCGCAGTTTTATCACCCGCAACGCCAAGGACGTTCGGTTCCTGGACGTCTGATCGCCACGCCCTTGACCTGACTCATCGACGAACGAGGAACAGATGACCGATACCACGCTGCCACCCGGCGACGACTCCGTCGACCGGGTTGAGCCGGTCGACATCCAGCAGGAGATGCAGCGCAGCTACATCGATTACGCGATGAGCGTGATCGTGGGTCGTGCGCTGCCCGAGGTGCGCGACGGCCTCAAGCCGGTGCACCGCCGGGTGCTGTACGCGATGTTCGACTCCGGGTTCCGGCCGGACCGTAGCCACGCCAAGTCGGCGCGCTCGGTCGCCGAGACGATGGGTAACTACCACCCGCACGGCGACGCGTCGATCTACGACACCCTGGTGCGGATGGCCCAGCCCTGGTCGCTGCGGTATCCGTTGGTCGACGGCCAGGGCAACTTCGGGTCCCCGGGCAACGATCCCCCAGCGGCGATGCGGTATTGCATTACCGGGGATGCCCTGGTGCGGTTGCCCTTTGGGCAGTCGGTGCGGATCGGTGATGTTGTTGGTGGGGCTCGACCGAACTCCGACAACACTGTCGAGTTGAAGGTCCTCGACCGGCACGGCAACCCCGTTGTCGCCGACCGACTGTTCCATTCGGGTGACCACCTGACCTACACCGTGCGCACCGGCGAAGGGTATGAAGTCACTGGCACCGCGAACCACCCGCTGCTGTGCCTAGTTGATGTGGGTGGCGTGCCCACGTTGTTATGGAAACTCATCGAAGAGATCAGACCGGACGACCACGTCGTACTGCAGCGGACCCCGCCAGTGGAGTTCGGTCCAGCGGACTGGCGGCCGACGATGGAGGCCCTGTTGCTGGGGGCGTTCATCAGCGAAGGCTTCGTATCGGCAGCGCGTGCCGGGTTCAATAACCTCGACCGCGACTTCTTCAACGCGGTGGTCACCGCTTATGACGCTGTCGTAGGCGGCCCGCGTTACGTGTCGGAGCGGACGATCGCGTCGGGATCGCTGCTGTACGAGCTTGATATCCACAACGTCACACCGTTGCGCGGTAGCCGTCTGTGGGAGGTACTGGGCCAGCGTTCGGCAGATAAAGCGGTACCAGAATGGCTGTGGCAGGCGCCTGCGGCGGTCAAGCGGGTATTCCTGCAGACATTGTTCGAGGGTGATGGATCGTGCTCTGGGCTGCCGCGGAACACCATCCAGGTGTCCTACTCGACACGCAGCGAACGGCTCGCAAAGGACGTCCAGCACATGCTGCTGGAGTTCGGCGTCGTCAGTCACCGCTATCGCCACACGGTCGGCGAACACAAGGTCGTCATCACCAACCGCGCCCAGGCTGAACTTTTCGCCGCACAAATCGGGTTTGGCGGAGTTAAACAGGACAAACTCAAGGCGCTGCTTGGTGCACTGCCCGAAGCGCCAGCAGGCCTGGACGGTGATCATGTGCCCGGCCTGGCGGAATTCATCCGTAGGCACTGCGGCAGTCGTTGGGTCGATAAGGAGTGGCTGCGCAAACACAACATCGACCGGCTGTCGAGATGGCGGCAGCATGGGGCGGAAATTCTGAGCCACATCGCCGATCCCGACGTGCGGGCGATCGCGACCGACCTCACCGACGGGCGGTTCTACTACGCCCGCGTCGCCTCTGTGACCGACGCCGGCGTCCAGCCCGTGTACAGCCTCCGCGTTGACACCGACGACCACGCCTTCATCACCAACGGCTTCGTCAGCCACAACACCGAGGCTCGGCTGACCCCGTTAGCGATGGAGATGCTGCGCGAAATCGACGAGGAGACCGTCGATTTCATCCCGAACTACGACGGCCGGGTGCAGGAGCCGACGGTGCTGCCGAGCCGGTTCCCCAACCTGCTGGCCAACGGGTCGGGCGGTATCGCGGTCGGGATGGCCACCAACATTCCGCCGCACAACCTGCGCGAGCTCGCCGACGCGGTGTTCTGGTGCTTGGAGCACTTCGACGCCGACGAAGAGGCGACGCTGGCCGCGGTGATGGAACGGGTCAAGGGCCCCGACTTCCCCACCTCCGGGCTGATCGTCGGCTCACAGGGCATCAACGACGCCTACAAGACCGGACGCGGGTCGATCAAAATGCGCGGTGTCGTGGAGATCGAAGAGGACTCCCGGGGCCGCAATTCGCTGGTGATCACCGAGTTGCCGTACCAGGTCAACCACGACAACTTCATCACCTCGATCGCCGAACAGGTCCGCGACGGCAAGCTCGCCGGCATCTCCAACATCGAGGACCAGAGCAGCGACCGGGTGGGGCTGCGCATCGTCGTCGAGATCAAGCGCGACGCGGTGGCCAAGGTGGTGCTCAACAACCTGTACAAGCACACCCAGTTGCAGACCAGCTTCGGTGCCAACATGCTGTCGATCGTCGACGGGGTGCCGCGCACGCTGCGGCTGGATCAGCTGATCCGCCTCTACGTCGATCACCAACTCGACGTCATCGTCCGGCGCACCCGGTACCGGTTGCGCAAGGCCAACGAGCGGGCCCACATCCTGCGCGGTCTGGTCAAGGCGCTCGACGCGCTCGATGAAGTGATCGCGTTGATCCGGGCCTCGGAAACCGTCGATATCGCCCGCCAAGGCCTGATCGAGCTGCTCGATATCGACGAGATCCAGGCCCAGGCCATCCTGGATATGCAGTTGCGCCGGCTGGCCGCGCTGGAACGCCAGAAGATCATCGACGATCTGGCCAAGATCGAGGCCGAGATCGCCGACCTGGAAGACATCCTGGCCAAACCGGAGCGGCAGCGCGGCATTGTGCACGACGAGCTCGCCGAGATCGTCGACAAGCACGGCGACGACCGTCGCACCCGGATCATCGCCGCCGACGGTGAGGTCAGCGACGAGGATCTGATCGCCCGCGAAGACGTGGTGGTGACGATCACCGAAACCGGCTACGCCAAGCGCACCAAGACCGACCTGTACCGCAGCCAAAAACGCGGGGGCAAGGGTGTGCAGGGCGCCGGGTTGAAGCAGGACGACATCGTCGCGCACTTCTTCGTGTGCTCCACGCACGACTGGATCCTGTTCTTCACCACCCAGGGCCGGGTGTATCGGGCCAAGGCCTACGACCTGCCGGAGGCGTCCCGGACCGCGCGCGGTCAGCATGTGGCGAACCTGCTGGCGTTCCAACCCGAGGAACGGATCGCCCAGGTGATCCAGATCAAGGGCTACGAGGACGCGCCGTACCTGGTGCTGGCCACCCGTAACGGGCTGGTCAAAAAGTCCAAGCTCACCGACTTCGACTCCAACCGCTCCGGCGGCATCGTCGCGGTGAATCTGCGGGACGGCGACGAGTTGGTCGGTGCGGTGTTGTGCTCGGCCGACGATGACCTGCTGCTGGTGTCGGCTAACGGGCAGTCCATCCGATTCTCGGCCACCGATGAGGCGCTGCGCCCGATGGGCCGCGCCACCTCCGGGGTCCAGGGGATGCGGTTCAACACCGACGACTACCTGCTGTCGCTGAACGTGGTCCGGGAAGGCACCTATCTATTGGTCGCCACCTCGGGTGGATATGCCAAGCGCACCGCGATCGAGGAGTACACGGTCCAGGGCCGCGGCGGTAAGGGCATCCTGACCATCCAGTACGACAAACGTCGAGGCAGGCTGGTCGGGGCGCTCATCGTGGACGACGACAGCGAGCTGTATGCGATCACCTCCGGCGGCGGCGTGATCCGTACCGCGGCGCGCCAGGTTCGCAAAGCCGGGCGGCAGACCAAGGGCGTTCGGTTGATGAACTTGGGCGAGGGCGACACACTGATAGCCATCGCGCGCAATGCCGAGGAAAGCGGAGCGGCCGAGACCGAGTTGGAGACCGCGCCCGACGCGACGTGACGCGACCGTCGCCCACCGGGGCGGCGGGCACACAGGTAAGGAGCCGTGGGTGACTGCACCGAACGAGCCGGGACGCCCGGGCGATAGCGCCAGGAACGGGAGCGGCCCGGGCGACTCTGGCACCGGGCGCCGCCCGCAGCCCGGATCCGGCTCCGGCCGGGTCACCGAGAACGGGGAAGCGGCGCCCTGGCAGCGCGGCCCACGGCCCCGTCAGACGCCGCAGCGGCCGACCGAGACGCCGGACACGGGATCCACCGGGCATTCGTCCGGCGTGGACGCTCGGCTCAGCCGGTACATCACCGGGACCGCGGCACCGGGCGCCCGGGCCAAGTCGGCCGGACCCGACGCCGAGGGCGCCGCGGCACGCGGTGAAGGCCAGCGCGGCGACGCCTATGGCAGCGAGCTGCCCGACCTGTCCGGTCCGACGCGACGCCCGGCACCGCCCCGCAAACCCCCGCCGGACCCGGCCCCGACGGCGCGGACCCCGGAGCGACGGGTCCAGGTGTCCAACCACCGTCCTCCCCGCGGCCCGGTGCGGGCCAGCATGCAGATTCGTCGCATCGATCCGTGGAGCACGCTGAAGGTGTCGCTGATCTTGTCGGTGGCACTGTTTTTCGTGTGGATGATCGCGGTGGCGTTCCTGTACCTGGTGCTGGGCAGCATGGGGGTGTGGAGCAAGCTGAACAGCAATGTCGGCGACCTGTTGAACAACACCAGCGGTGCCACCGAGCTGGTTTCCAGCGGATCCATCTTCGGCGGCGCCACCCTGATAGGGCTGGTCAATATCGTCTTGCTCACCGCGATGGCCACCGTCGGTGCGTTGATCTACAACCTGACCACCGACTTGATCGGCGGCATCGAGGTGACATTGGCCGACCGCGACTAAGACGAGTTTGGGCGGCTGGCATCGAGTGCGGTAATCTCGTCGCTCGGCCGTATGTACGTGCGGGCCTATAGCTCAGGCGGTTAGAGCGCTTCGCTGATAACGAAGAGGTCGGAGGTTCGAGTCCTCCTAGGCCCACAATGCCGGCGGTGTCGGCTGGCTGGTCCGACCCCGAGGAGGGTGCAGGTGAGGCGACTGGCCGTGCTGCTGGCGCTGGTTGTGGTCACCGCGGTGATCGTGCGATCGCGCGGCAACGCCCAGGTGTGGCACACTGTGGCCGATCCGGGGCGGTTGAGCCCCGGCTGATCAGTACCCGGGGCCTTAGCTCAGTTGGTAGAGCACTGCCTTTGCAAGGCAGGTGTCAGGGGTTCGATTCCCCTAGGCTCCACATTCCTTATGCGTCATCGTCGTCGGCGTGGTGCGATGCAGCCCGCTCCCGGGCGGCGAGCGCCGCCGGCGACTGCTCCAGGTAGGCCAGCGCCATCGCCGTGTTGCCTTCGCTCTGCGGGTGGTGATGCGGGCGCAGGTACCGCACCGGCGTGGTCACCAGCAGCTTCCACGGCCCCGGGGTGCGGTAGTTGCGGGATGCCCGCAACCAATCCCGCCACCGCGGCGCCCGCGGGTGCGTCGGGTCATGGCGCATCAGATAGCGCACCCCGGCCAGCCACCAGAAGACGAACTGCGGCGCGGTCAACAACATCGACAGCGCCCGCAATGCGTAGCTGCCGCAGATGTTTTGGTAGATGTCGAACACCACCGCGCGGTGTTCGACCTCCTCGCAGCCGTGCCAGCGCAGCAGGTCGAGCATGGTCGGATCGGCCCCGGCATAGTCGAGCCCGCGGGTCTGGATCACCCACTGCCCCAACACCGCGGTGAAGTGCTCGAGTGCGGCGGTATCGGCTAAGTGGCGATACAACCACCAGCGCCGCAACGGTTGCGGCCAGCGCTCGTGGCGCTCGCCGAGCGCTGACAACCAGCGATCCAGCTGATCGGTGTAGGCGGTGGTGTCGATGCCCTGGTCTGCCAGGTGGCGCAGCACGATGGTGTGCGCCCATGCGTGCCAGGCTTCCTGCTGGATGAACGGTTTGATCGCCGACTGCAGCTCGGGATCGTCGACCAGCGGCGCCGCTTCCTTGACGGCCTCGATAAACCAGCGTTCGCCGGCCGGCAGCAGCAGGTGCAGCACGTTGATGACATGGGTGGTGAACGGATCGTCGGGAACCCAGTGCAAGGGGGTGTCCGACCAGTCGAACCGGACCATTCTCCGGTGGGTGGGCCAACCCTGATCGAACGCGCGCAACTCCTTGGTGGGCGGCGTCTCTGTCATCTGCGCCTCCTTGAAGGTCGCACCGACTTCCACGATAGGCGCCGCTGGTGTGCTGTCCAGCCGGCCGCTTACGGCTTGGGCTGTACCTCGACGCTCGGCGGCCGCGGCGACTCCTCCTGCGGGCGCGAGGTGCGGCGGATGATCGAGAACGCGGCCGCACCGCCGGCGAGCACCGCGGCGGCGACGGCCGCGATCACCCAGGGGCGGCGACTGCGGCCTTGGGAGCGGCGGGCGTCCTGCAGGGCCTGCGGCAGACCGGTGACCACCTCCTGCGCGGCGGCGAACTCCTTGGCGATGGTTTCCGGGGCGGCGGCCAATTCGCGGGCCAGCCGGCCTTCCTGGTAGCGCCGGCGCAGGCTGGCCGCACCGGCTCGGGCGGAGTGGGCGCCCAGCCCGACCACGCCGCGGGTGACGTCCACCGGGCCGATCGCGGTGTACGTCAGGCCCCGGCTCAGCCGCTGCCGCGGGGTCAACCGGGTGTCAGTCTTGGGGCTCATATCGCACCTTTCTGCCTAAGCTCGCATTCGTTTCAGAGTGCCATCTCTGAGCCGGTCCGTGGGGTCAGAGCGTTGATCCGGCAACGACGCCGCGGCGAAACGCCCCCCGTGGCGGCGGCCACAGCCACTCGGATGGCAGACTGTCATCCCGTGACCACGAGCCCCATTCAGACCGCCACCGCCACGCTGCACACCAACCGCGGCGACATCAAGATCGCCCTGTTCGGGAACCACGCCCCCAAGACCGTGGCCAACTTCGTCGGCTTGGCGCAGGGCACCAAGGAGTACTCGACGACCAACGCCTCGGGCGGTTCGTCGGGGCCGTTCTATGACGGCGCGGTGTTTCACCGGGTAATCAGTGGCTTCATGATTCAGGGCGGGGACCCGACCGGCACGGGCCGTGGCGGGCCCGGCTACAAGTTCGCCGACGAGTTCCACCCCGAGCTGCAGTTCGACAAGCCCTACCTGTTGGCGATGGCCAACGCCGGCCCGGGCACCAACGGGTCGCAGTTCTTCATCACCGTCGGGCAGACGCCGCACCTGAACCGCCGCCACACCATTTTCGGTGAGGTGGTGGATCCGGCGTCGCAGCAAGTGGTCGAGGCGATCGCCAGCACCGCCACCGACGGCAGCGACCGCCCCACCGAGCCCGTCGTCATCGAATCGGTCACCATCGCCTGATCCCTTGCAGCCAATCGCCGAATCCGGGCGGTGACTGTGCGGTTTGGTACGCCTGCACCCGCGTTTCGCGTATGAAACCGCACAGTCGGCGTAATCTTCAGGACCTCGCGTAGCCGGCCTCGGTCAGCGCGTCGAGCACATCCAGCGGATCGGTTCCGACGTCCCAGCGGGACAAGATAACTAGCCGGTCGTCCGTTGTCTCGATCTCCAGCAGCCGGACCTTGCGCGCCAGCCGGCGGAATTCGGTAATCCGGACGACGGTGATGTCGGCCGGGCGCAGCAGCTGGGTGCGCCACCAGCCGCGCACCAGCAGGCCGTCGGCGGTAATTGCCAGTTTTGGGCGGGCACGCCACGAGACGCTTGCAAACACCAGCAAGCCCACGGCAGCAATACCCACTAAAACCCGCCCGGGGACGTCTGTGACCAGCGTCACAGCGGAGATAGCCATCACAATTCCGGCTACCGCGCAAGCGACGATGCCGCCGGTCCGAGGCGCCCACTGTGTTTGCTGCACGGGATACCTAACCGCTTCTACCGCTGCCGATGGAGTTATCCACAAGCGCTATCAACAATGGGGATGAATCACATACGTGTGATTGAGCAATTGCTTGGTTGGCAGCGCAGTAACGCCCAGAGGTCCACATGAATGCAACATGGCGGTCCGCCGGATCAGCGCCAACGCATGGTGAGCAACAAGCCGGAGATCATGAAAGCAAACGCGATGGCGTAGTTCCACGGTCCGAGCTCGGCCATCCAGTTCAGCGCGGCGGGGGCGTCCAGACCCGTGGCCGCCAGCTGGTACACCATCAGCCAGAGCAGCCCGATCAGCATCAGCCCGATGAAGAAGGCCACAAACCACACGCTTGAGGGCCCGGCCTTCACTTTGACCGGCGTACGGCTCACCTGGCTGGCGGTGAAGCTGGTCTTCTTGCGAACCTTGGACTTGGGCATCGATACCTCAGGACAGTGCGACGATGAATGGTGCGAGCGTTGCTCGGCTACGAGGTTAACCCAGCAAGGGCGGGATCAGAGAACGGAGAGCCAGTGGAGAAGACCGCGCGGGCCCGCCGCTCACCCTGGCGGTTCGGCGTCCCGCTGGTGTGCGTGCTGGCCGGACTGCTGCTGGGTGCCACCCACGGGGTGTCCGGGGGCGCCGAGATCCGCCGCAGCGATGCCCCGCGGCTGGTCGACCTGGTCCGGGAGACGCAGGCGGCGGTGGACCGGCTCAGCGCCGAACGCGACGGCCTGGCCACCACCATCGACTCCGCCCACGGCCGCGGGGCGGGCACCGCGTTGGCCGCCATGCTCAAGCGCTCCGCCCAGCTGGCCGGCGACGCCGGCCTGGACCCGGTGCACGGGCCCGGCCTGGCGGTGACGCTGACCGATGCGCAGCGCGACGCCTATGGGCGGTTCCCGCGAGACGCCTCCCCCGACGACCTGGTGGTGCACCAGCAAGACATCCAGGCGGTGCTCAACGCGCTGTGGAGCGCCGGGGCCGAGGCCATTCAGGTCCAGGACCAGCGCATCGTCGCCACCTCCGCACCCCGCTGTGTCGGCAATACGCTGCTGCTCAACGGCCGGACCTACAGTCCGCCGTACACGATCACCGCGATCGGTGATGCCGCGGCGATGCAGGCCGCGCTGGACGCGGCCCCGCTGGTGACCCTCTACAAGCAGTACGTGGTGCGGTTCGGGCTCGGCTACAGCGAACAGGTCCTCCCCGACGCGCACGTCGTCGGCTCCACCGAACCGGTGCGCATGGTCTACGCCGTACCCGCTGGTCCGCTCCCCTACTGAGCAGGACCCAGGTCGGAGCGCCCGCTCCTCCTCATCGCTTCGCTCTGCATCGTCGCCGACGGTAGCCTGACACGGTGCAGGTCTTGGTCGTCGACAACTACGACAGCTTCGTGTTCAACCTGGTGCAATACCTGGGCCAACTCGGGGTGCAGGCGACGGTGTGGCGCAACGACGACCCCCGGTTGTCCGACGCGTCCGTCGTCACCGGATTCGACGGGGTGCTGCTGAGCCCGGGACCGGGCACCCCGGAGCGCGCCGGGGCGTCGATCGGGGTGGTGCGGACCTGCGCGGCGGCGCGCACCCCGCTGCTCGGGGTGTGCTTGGGCCACCAGGCCATCGGCGTCGCGTTCGGCGCCACCGTGGGGCGCGCCCCGGAGTTGTTGCACGGCAAAACCAGCACCGTGTTCCACACCAATACCGGTGTGCTGGAAGGGCTTCCGGATCCGTTCACGGCGACCCGGTACCACTCGTTGACGATCCTGCCGGAAACCCTGCCGGACGACCTCGAGGTGACCGCGCGGACCCGGCGCGGGGTGATCATGGGAGTGCGGCACACCGAGTTGCCGATCCACGGGGTCCAGTTCCATCCCGAATCCATCCTCACCGAGGGCGGGCACCGGATGCTGGCCAACTGGCTGGCCAGCTGCGGACAGGCCCGGGACGAGGCGCTGGTGCGCCGGCTGGAACACGAGGTCAGTCAGGCGGTGGCCGCCGCGCACCGCGCCCCGGAGGTTACTGACCGAACGTCAGCGTGATGTACCCGTCCCGGTTCACGCCCTGCCCCGAGGACGGGCTCTGGTAGACGATCTTGTTGTGTTTGTCGCCGCCGGCGTCCACATCGGCGCCCTTGACCAGCACACCGGTCCAGCCCAGCGCCCGCAGCAGCGGTTCGGCGTCGGTCCAGAACATTCCAGTGACATCCGGCATCACGAACTGGTTGCCCTTGGAGACCTGCAGCTCGATGACGGTGTCCACCGACACGGTGTCCCCGGCGGCGGGCCGGGTGCCCACCACCTCGCCGGCCGGGCGGGGGCTGTCCACCGACACCTGGTTGACCTTGGTGAAGCCGCTCAACGTCAGGGTTTTCTGGGCTTCCTCGGGCGTCTGGTTGATCACGTCGGGCACCGGCTTGGTGGACGGTCCGGTCCCGACGATGATGGTGATCTCGTTGGTGATCGCCGAGGTCTGGTTGGCCGGCGGATAGGTGCCCACGACGCGGTCCTTGAGGTCCGGCGTCGACGGCGAATGCTGTTGCTTGATCCGCTCGAAGCCGGCGGCCTTGAGCTTTTTGACCGCGGCCGCATAACTCAGCGAGGACACGTCGGGCACTTGGCGCTGCTCGGGGCCCACCGAGACATTGACGGTGATCGTGTCGCCGGCGTGCATCGAGGTGTTGGCCGGCGGGTCGGTGCCGATCACGTGATCGGGCGCCACCGTCGAATCCACCTTGGGCAGGGTGCGGGTTTCGAAGCCCTTGTTCTGCAGGTCGGCCACCGCGTCGGCCGACGTCTTGTCCCGGACGTCGGGGACCTGCACCTTGTGGGTGCTGCCGCCGAAGGTATTGATCACCAAGGTGACGACGACGGTCAACACGGCCAGGATCGCCACGGCGATCAGCCACCGCCCCACCGAACCGACCGTGCGATCGCTGGCGAAGTCCGGTTCCTGGCGGGGCAGCGGGTCGGTGACCGGGCTGACTGGCCCGACCGGACGCGAGGAGGAGGCCAGCATTGCGGTGCGCTCGGCGTCGGTGAGCACCTTAGGTGCGTCGGGGGCTTCCCCGTTGTGCACGCGGACCAGGTCGTTACGCATCTCCGCGGCGGTCTGATACCGGTTGTCCGGATTCTTCGCCAACGCCTTGAGGACGACGGCGTCCAGCTCGGGTGAGATGCCGTCATGCCGTTGCGACGGCGGGGTCGGGTCTTCGCGGACATGCTGGTAGGCCACCGCCACCGGCGAATCGCCGATGAACGGGGGCTCGCCGGTGAGGATCTCGTAGAGCACACAGCCCAACGAGTAGACGTCGGAGCGGGCATCGACCGACTCTCCGCGGGCCTGCTCCGGGGACAGGTACTGCGCGGTGCCGATCACCGCGGCGGTCTGGGTGACGCTGTTGCCGCTGTCGGCGAGTGCCCGGGCGATGCCGAAGTCCATCACCTTGACCGCATTCGCGGTGCTGATCATGATGTTGGCCGGTTTGACGTCCCGGTGGATGATGCCGTGTTGGTGGGAAAAGTTCAGTGCCTGGCACGCGTCGGCGATGACCTCGATGGCACGCCGGGGCGGCATCGGGCCTTCGCCGTGCACGATGTCGCGCAGGGTGACCCCGTTGACGTACTCCATCACGATGTACGGCAGCGGGCCGGCCGGTGTTTCCGCCTCCCCGGTGTCGTACACCGCCACGATGGCGGGGTGGTTCAGCGCGGCTGCGTTCTGCGCTTCGCGGCGAAAACGCAGGTAAAAGCTGGGGTCGCGGGCTAAGTCGGCGCGCAGCACCTTGACCGCCACGTCCCGATGCAGCCGGGTGTCCCGAGCGATGTGGACCTCGGACATGCCGCCGAACCCCAGGATCTCCCCGAGCTCGTAGCGGTCGGACAGGTGTTCCGGGGTCGTCATGGTGTGCCGGTCCCGGTGGTGTCGGTGGCCGAACCCTGCGACGAGGTGTCGGTGACGGTCGGCGTCGACGGTTGGTTCCCGCTGTCGTCGCGGGCGTTGACCACGATCAGCACCGCGATGATGATCGCCAACGCGCCCAGCACCCCGGCCGCCCACAGCAACGCCCGCTGCCCGGCGGAGAACGTGCGCCGCGGCGGGGCGGGCCGATGGCCGCCGGTGACGGGACGCGACGCCGGACGGCGGGCCGCGGTGGCACGCCGGGTCAGGTCCGCGGCGGCCCGGGTCTGGGCGCCGGACGGAATCGCCGACGGCGTTGCCCGGCCCCCGGTGCCCGACTGATTGGGTCGCGGGGGTCGGCGACCGGCGCGGACCGCGGCCACCGCATCGGCGAACGGCCCGCCGCTCTTGTAGCGCATTCCGGGGTTCTTGACCAGAGTGATCTCGATGAGCTCCCGGACGTTGGGCGGCAGGTCCGCGGGCAGCGGCGGCGGCGGCTCCTTGATGTGCTTCATCGCCACCGTCAGCGCCCCGTCACCGGTGAACGGCCGACGGCCCGACACCGCCTCGTAGCCGACCACGCCCAACGAGTAGACGTCGCTGGCCGGGGTGGCGTCGTGCCCGAGCGCCTGCTCGGGGGCGATGTATTGGGCGGTGCCCATCACCATGCCGGTCTGGGTGACCGGGGCGGCATCCACCGCCTTGGCGATCCCGAAGTCGGTGATCTTCACCTGACCGGTCGGCGTGATCATGATGTTGCCGGGTTTGACGTCGCGGTGCACCAACCCGGCGCTGTGCGCGACCTGCAACGCGCGCCCGGTCTGTTCGAGCATGTCCAACGCGTGCCGCAGCGACAGCCGCCCGGTTCGCTTGAGCACCGAGTTGAGCGGCTCCCCGTTGACCAACTCCATCACCAGGTAGGCGGTGCGGCCTTCCCCGTTCATCTCGGTTTCGCCGTAGTCGTGCACGCCGGCGATCCCGGGATGGTTGAGCATGGCGGTGGTGCGCGCCTCGGCGCGGAACCGCTCGATGAACTCGGCGTCTTGGGAGAACTCGCCCTTGAGCACCTTCACCGCGACGCGACGGCCCAACCGGCTGTCCACCGCCTCCCACACCTGGCCCATGCCGCCGGTGGCGATGAGGCGCTGCAACCGGTAGCGGCCAGACAGCGTCACCCCTACTCGCGGGCTCATGGTCCTCCCTGCAGCGCGGCCTCGATCACGGCCCGTCCGATCGGCGCGGCCAGCGCACCGCCGGTCGCGGACAGTCGGTCACCGCCATCCTCGACCACCACCGCAACGGCCACCTTCGGGGCCTGCGCCGGCGCAAACGCGATGTACCACGCATGCGGTGGCGTATTGCGCGGATCGGTGCCGTGCTCAGCGGTACCGGTCTTGGATGCGATCTGCACGCCGGGGATCGCCCCTTTCTGCTGTGTGACCTTCTCGGCGCCGACCATCAATTGTGTCAGCTTAGCCGCGACCTGCGGAGACACTGCACGGCGCTGCGGGTGCGGCGCCGTGGTGCTGATGGTAGCCAGGTCGGGGCCTTGCAGGCTGTTGACTAAGTACGGCTGCATCGTGATCCCGCCGTTGGCGATGGTCGCCGCAACCAGCGCATTCTCCAGCGGGGTGACGGCGACATCTTTTTGGCCGATGCTCGACATCCCCAGCGCGGCGGCATCGGGGATCGGTCCGACCGTGGACTCGGCGACCTGCAGCGGGATCGGATCGGGAGCGCGGTCGAAACCGAACGCATGCGCCATGCTGCGCAACGCATCGGCCCCGGTGTGGATGCCCAACTCGACAAACGCGGTGTTGCAGGAGTGCTCGAACGCGATCCGCAGCGACACCGTCGCATCCGGCCCGCACGAGGCGCCGTTGTAATTCTCCAGGGTGACGGTGCTGTCGGGCAGCGGGATCTGCGCCGCCGCGGTCAGCTGATCGTCCTCGCTGGCGCCGGCCTGCAGCGCGGCGGCGCTGGTGATCACCTTGAACGTCGAACCGGGCGGATACGTTTCGGCGACGGCCCGATTGGTCAGCGGGTCGGCGGTGTCGTCGCGGAACTGCTGCCACGCCCGGCCCTGATCCTCGGCGTCGTGCGACGACAGCGGGTTGGGGTCATAGGACGGTGAGGACACCAACGCCAGCACCTTGCCGGTGGACGGCTCCAGGGCGACCACCGACCCCCGACACGGCCCGTTGCAGCCGCGCTGCAGGGCATCCCAGCCGGCCTGCTGGATGCGCGGGTTGATGGTGGTGTCGACGTTGCCGCCGCGCGGGTCGCGGCCGGTGAAGAAGTCGGCCAGCCGGAACCCGAACAGCCGGTCGTCGGAGCCGTTGAGCACCCCGTCCTCGGCGCGCTCCAGGCCGCTGCTGGAGTAGCGCAGCGAATAGAAGCCGGTGATCGGCGCATACACCTCGGGGTTGGGGTAGACCCGCTGGAACCGCAGCCGGTCGTTGGTGGCCACCGAGTAGGCCAGCAGCTGGCCGTTCGCGGTGATCTGACCGCGTTGACGGGAGTATTCGTCGAGCAGGATGCGCTGGTTGCGCGGGTCGGCGCGCAGCCCCTCGGCGGTAAACACCTGCGTCAAGGTGGCGTTGATCAACAGCAGCACAATCAGCCCCATCAGGGCCACCGCGATGCGGCGCAGCGTGGTGTTCATACGCGCTCGATCACTTCCGTGCTGGCGGTGGCGATCGGCGCGGTGGGGTCCTGGCGGGCGGCCAGCGGTCGGCGCGCGGCGTTGGAAATCCGCATCAGGATGGCCAGCAGCACGTAGTTGGCCACCAGCGACGAGCCGCCGTAGGACAGCCACGGCGTGGTCAACCCGGTGAGCGGGATGAGCTTGGTCACGCCGCCGACCACGATGAACAGCTGAATACCCAGCGTGGACGCCAGCCCGGCCGCCAGCAACTTGCCGAAGCTGTCGCGCAGCGCGATCGCGGTACGCAAACCCCGGATGATGACGATGGTGTAGAGCATCAGCAGCCCGGCCAGCCCGGCCAGCCCGAGCTCCTCGCCGAACGCGGCGATGATGAAATCGGTCGCCGCCGCGGGCACCGTATCGGGTTGTCCGTTACCGAGCCCGGTGCCGAACACACCGCCGGTGGCAAAGCTGAACAGCGACTGCACCATCTGGTACCCGCTGCCCTCGGGATCGGCGAACGGGTCCCGCCAGGTTTGCACCCGGATCCGGACGTGTGCGAAAAGGTAGTACGCGGCAACACTTCCCACCGCGAACAGCGTCAGCCCGATGACCATCCAGCTGATCCGGCGGGTGGCGATGTAGACGATCACCAGGAAGGAGGCGTACAGCAGCAACGACGTCCCGAGGTCGCGTTCAAAGACCATCACACCCACCGAGATCACCCACGCCGCCAGCAGCGGAGCCAGATCCCGCGGGCGCGGCAACGTCATCCCGAGCACGTGCCGGCCGGCGCTGACGAACAGTCCGCGTTTGGCCACCAGCACCGCGGCGAAGAACACCAGCAGCAGGATTTTGGAGAACTCGGCGGGCTGAATCGAAAAGCCCGGCAACTGGATCCAGATCTTGGCGTCGTTCTGCTTGATGAACGACGCATCCTTTTGCTGAGCGAACGACGAGGGCAGCAGCGCCGGAATGGCCAGCAGCACCAGGCCCGCCAGCCCGCAGATGTAGCCGTTGCGGGCAAGTTGGCGGTGGTCCTTCAAGAAGACCAACACCAGCGCGAACGCCAGCACCCCGACCAGCGTCCAGGCCATCTGCTGGTAGGCGCCGGGCCGGTCGTGACCGCCGATGGTGCCCAGACCCAGATCGAGGCGGTGGATCATGACCAGGCCCAGGCCGTTGAGCAGCGCGACGACCGGCAACAGCAGCGGGTCGGCGTACGGGGCGAACCGCCGGATGGTCAGGTGGGCGCAGCCGAACAACACCAGATAGGCTGCGGCGTAGCCGGCCATATCCCAGCGCAGCCCTTGTTCCTGGTTGTCCTCAACGATGAGTAAAGCCACCGTGGTGATCCCGGTGGCAAAGCACAGCAGTAGAAGTTCGGCGTTGCGCCGAGTCGGCAGCGGCGGAGTCACCGCGACTGGCGACTGGGGCTGCGTCTGTGTTGTCATGCCACCGTCCGGCAGTCGACGCCCGGCTCGAGTGGCCCCGGCGGAAGCGCGGTCACGGTGGGCAGATGGGGCACCGCGGTCGTACTCGGTTCTGGTGACGCCCGCGCCGACGGCTCCTGCGAGGCCGCGGTGGTGGACGGCGCCGTTGGCGGGGCGTTCTCGCCCGGTGTCTGGCTGGCGGTGTCCGGGGCACGGGGGGCCACCGGGCTTTTCGGCATGGGGCACGGCGGGAGCACCTTGTGCGCCAAATCGTTGAGCTGGGCAATCGCTTGGTCAAGGCTGCCGACCGGCAGCCCGGAGGCCACCTGGGCGCGGGCCGACTGCTGGAGGTCCTCCAGCTTCATCGGTTGACAACCGAGATTGCGACCGGATTGGCCGTAGGCGACCTGCGAGAGCCGGTTGTGTTCGTCGAGGCAGCCCCACTGGTAGGGGTCGTGCAACGGCACGCCCAGGATCGACCCCTGCACACCGCGCATGATCGACACCATGCCGTGGTTGGACGCGACGTAATAGTTGGTCCGGATCACCTTCCAACCGATCCCGAGGCCCAGCACCGTCAACAGCAACACCAACGCCGCCCCGGTGATAATCCGCCGTCGGGTGCGCGGCGGCGGGGGCGCTGCCTCTACTTGCGGCACAACGCTTTTGGGGGCGCCCTTGCGGGGGCTGATCGCGGAGGCCCGGCCGGCGGCGGTGTTGGGGACGGTGAGCTGGCCGGCGTCGCCGGATACCGCTCCGGCCAGGATCGGCTGCGTCTGGCCGTAGTTGTCGTCGACGACGTCGGCCACCACCACGGTCACGTTGTCCGGTCCGCCGCCGCGGAGGGCGAGTTCGATGAGCCGGTCGGCGCTGGCCACCACGTCGGGGATGCGCAGCGCCTCTTCGATGGTCTCGTCGCTCACCGGATCCGACAGCCCGTCCGAGCACAGCAGGTAGCGATCACCGACGTGCGCTTCCCGCATCGTCAGGGTGGGCTCGACCTCATGGCCGGTCAGTGCCCGCATGATCAAGGACCGCTGCGGATGGCTGTGCGCCTCTTCGGCGGTGATCCGGCCCTCATCGACCAACGTTTGGACGAAGGTGTCGTCCTTGGTGATCTGGGCGAGCTCACCGTCGCGTAGCAGGTAGGCGCGGGAATCACCGATGTGCACCATGCCAAGCCGGTTGCCCGCGAACAGGATTGCGGTGAGCGTGGTGCCCATGCCCTCGAGTTCGGGCTCGGCCTCGATGTGGGCCGCGATGGCGGCGTTGCCTTCCCGGACCGCGGCGTCGAGCTTGCCGAGCAGATCCCCGCCCGGCTCGTCGTCGTCGAGGTGGGCCAGCGCGGCGATCACCAGTTGGGAGGCCACCTCCCCGGCGGCGTGCCCGCCCATCCCGTCGGCCAGCGCCAATAAGCGGGCGCCGGCATACACCGAGTCTTCGTTGTTGCCGCGTACCAGGCCGACATCGCTGCGGGCGACATAGCGCAGAACCAGGGTCACGGGCGTAGCTCGATTACCGTCTTGCCGATCCGAATCGGCGTTCCCAGTGGAACTCGTACCGCGGTAGTCACCTTTGCCCTGTCAAGGTAAGTGCCGTTGGTCGATCCTAGATCCTCCACATACCATTCCGAGCCCCGCGGCGACAGCCGGGCGTGTCGTGTCGAGGCGTAGTCGTCGGTGAGCACCAGAGTGGAATCGTCGGCGCGCCCGATCAACACCGGTTGACCGCCGAGGGTGATGCGGGCACCGGCCAACGCCCCGTCGGTCACCACCAGGGCGCGGGCCGCGTGCCGGCGTTGTCGTGACGGCAGCAACGCGCCGCGTCGCCACAGCCCACGGCGCACCATGACGACACCGGTCGGGGCGTAGATGTCGGTCCGCAGGATCCGCAACACCGACCAGATGAACACCCACAGCAGCGTCAAAAACCCGGCACGCGTCAGCTGCAGTACCAGTCCCTGCATCCGGCGTCCTCTCCGTCCCTGGTGCCGTTCATTGTGAACCAGCGTTGCCGAGCACGTCGGCAACGTCACGATACTTGGACGGTGATCGACGCGGGGCGCGAAGCGCGGGAGCTTCGCGTTGCGCTGCGATCTCAGTGAACGCGCACCACGATCTCGGAGTGGCCCAGCCGGATCACGTCGCCGTCGGCCAGCTGCCACTCTTGCACCGGGGCGTTGTTCACCGTGGTGCCGTTGGTGGAGTTGAGGTCGGACAGCAGGGCGACCTGACCATCCCAGCGGATCTCCAGGTGGCGGCGCGAAACCCCGGTGTCGGGCAGCCGGAACTGGGCGTCCTGGCCGCGGCCGATCACGTTGGTGCCTTCGCGCAGCTGATAGGTGCGGCCGCTGCCGTCGTCGAGTTGCAGGGTGACGTTGGTTGCCGTCGATGGATAGCCGCCCTGGTCGTAGCCGCCTTGGTCATAGCCGGCACCTTGGTCGTAACCGCCGTAGCCGCCCGCGGGAGCCCCGTAGCCGCCGCCGGGCTCGCCGTAGCCGCCGCCGGGCTCGCCGTAACCGCCGCCCACCGGTTGGCCGTAGTCGGCGCCGGGCTCCCCGTAGCCACCGGCCGGAGGCTGGCCGTAGTCACCCGCGGGGGGCTGGCCGTAGTCACCGGCCGGGGGCTGGCCGTAATCCGCGGCGGGAGGCTGGCCGTAGTCGTAACCGCCTGCGGCGGGTTGGCCGTACTCGCCGGCCGGCGGGGCGTCGGGGTAGCGGCCGCCGGGGGGCTCGCCGTAGCCGCCGGGCCCGTCCGCGTAGCGGCCGTACTCCGGCTGACCGTAATCCTGCCTGCCGTAGGGCGCCCCACCCTGGTAGGGCTGGTCGTAACCGCCGCTGGGCTCCGGCTGGCCGTAGCCGCCATCATCGGGGCGGGCCGGGCCGCGACCGTAGTCGCCGTAGCCCTGCTGGCCGGGCGGACCGTAGCCACCGGGCGCCGGACGATAACCGGCGTCATAGCCCTGTCCGCCGCCGTAGCCGGCGGGCGGACGCTGCTCGTAGGGCGGCGGGTAGCCGCCCGGTCCCTGGTCGGGGTAACCGCCGCCCTGGTCGGGGTAGCCGCCCTGCTCCGGCCGCCGTGGCGGCGGGGGCGGGTAACCCTGGTCATGCTGCGGGGGGTAGCCGCCCTGCTCCGGCGGGGGGTAGGCGGCGCGGGGGTCGGGCCCGCCGCGGGGATCGTCTTGCGGACGACCGTAGCGGTCGTCGTAGTACTCGTCGCCGGGCCGCCCTTGCCCCGGGCCGCCGCGGTAGCTCGGATTATCGGTCATCGCTGCTACTCCTATTTCTGCGCTAAACGCATGCTGATCTGATTGTGGCCGGGGAGCATCGCTGGCGCTCGGGCGGGGGCTGGCGTCGGGGTTGACGCCACCGCGGGTACGGAACTGGCCGGTGTGCAGGTTCGCTGAGGGCTCGAACCGGACGACCAGCTCACCATACGTTTGCCACCCCTGTTCGCCGATGTATCCCGCCAAGTGTTTGGCGAAAGTGTCCGCCGTGAGGTCCGGGTCGGCGACCACCTTGTCGTAGTCGTGCACACCGAGGGTAATAACGTACTCGTTGGGCGCCAAAAGGCGATTGCCTTCCAGCGATCGGACCCCGTCCACGGCTTCGCGCCGCAACATGGCTTCGAGCTCCTCCGGGACAATGGAACCGCCGAATACCCGAGCGAATGCGTCACCGACCACGGTTTCGAGTTTGCGCTCGATGCGTTGAACGAGCCCTCTTTGGCCGCCCATCTCACCGCCCGCCTCACTACACCGTTCTGGGTCGTCGCGTGCAGGTAGTTATGTATGTCCGCGTGCATTCGCGTGTCGCACCACCCACGTCCGTCACACGCATGGTATCGGCACAGCGCAGCACCGCGTCACCTTTCAAACTCTGAGAATCAGATCAGGCCAGGTCACCACGTCGACGAGGCCCACAGCGCCCCAGAGTGTGCGCAACGGTTGGCGAGTTCGGGAACGCGGCGACTACCGTGGTAGCCTCTAGCGGTTGTTCCGGGCGAGTGGCGGAATGGCAGACGCGCTGGCTTCAGGTGCCAGTGTCCTTCGGGACGTGGGGGTTCAAGTCCCCCTTCGCCCACCACGAGCGGTTCCACGAACCGCCGGCATCGAGGTCACGAACTCTTTGAGTTCGTGACCTTTGTGTTTGTCGGGGTGCGCCGCCTCAAGCGGTTGACCCCGCAGCAGCCACGCCACGAAGTGTCCAACCGGCGTCATCCAGGCGCGGCGCCGATCCACCGCTGCCACAAAGTCTTCGAACTCGCACGGGAGCGCCGATGTGGCGGCTCGGAACAGTCCGTCGAGCAACGTCGGCTGCTACGGCCCTTGCAGCCCGTACCAGCGCGGCCCGCAACCCTGGGCAATCCCGAAAACGCTGATTGGCAAACCCGGATCGTGTTGACTGACCGAATGGGGAAGAACTCGCGCAGCACGATCGGGGTTGGTTCTCGTGTTCGCACAGCCGATTCACCGCCCAAGGCGGGCACGGTTATCGAAGACTTCGGCGACGCCGCCGGCCAACTGGTTGTGATCGACCGGGAGCGGACCGCCCAGTCGCGCCGGTGGGCCGTCGCCCTCGACGACGGGAGCCTCGTGTTCCTGGATGACGACGCCCTCACCGCCGTCGACTAACGAACCTCCATCGCGGTGACGGGCGCCGGTGCACCACGTCAGCACCGGTGGCCGCAACCGCCTGGGTCGGCAGCGAAGGCCGCGGCGGGTCGAACGCCTTCCTACTATCGGTGGACATGACGGAACGCGAGCACGATGCCGAGGCCGAAACCACTGCGGAGTTCGCCGACCGTGTCACCGGGGCGATCGATAGCGCCAGCCTGGCATTGCTGCTGAGCCTCGGGCACCAGACCGGGTTGCTGGATGCGATGGCTCGGTTAGCACCCGCGACCAGCGGCCAGATCGCCGACGCCGCCGGACTCAACGAGCGCTACGTGCGGGAGTGGCTCGGGGGCATGGCCGTGGCGCGGGTCGTCGAGTACGACCCGGCGGCCGCGACGTATTGGCTGCCCGGGCACCGGGCCGCGGTGTTGACCCGCGGCGCCGGACCCGACAACCTGGCTCGCATCGCGCAGTACGTTCCGCTGCTGGGCGAAGTCGAGCAGAAGATCGTGGCCTGCTTTCGGCGGGGCGGCGGCCTCGACTATGCCGACTATCCCCGGTTTCACACCGTCATGGCCGAACGAAGCGGTGAGGTGTTCGACCGGGCCTTGGTCGATGAGGTGTTGCCCTTGGTCGACGGACTGCCCGAGCGCCTCCGGCGGGGCGCCGACGTCGCCGATTTTGGGTGCGGCAGTGGGCATGCGGTGAACGTGCTGGCGCAGGCGTTCAGCGCCAGCCGGTTTACCGGCATCGACTTCTCGGCCGAGGCGATCGGGCGTGCGAATTCCGAAGCCGCCCAGCGCGGCCTGACCAACGCGACGTTCGAACGGCACGATCTCTCGGCACTGGATAAGTCCGAGGCCTACGACGTCATCACCGTGTTCGACGCCATCCACGACCAGGCGCGGCCGGCGCGCGTGCTGGGGAACATCTGTCGTGCCCTGCGGCCGGGCGGCGTCTTCCTCATGAGCGACGTCAAGGCATCCAGCCGCCTGGAAGACAACGTCGGCCTCCCCATGAACACCTACCGCTACGCGGTATCGGTGCTGCACTGCATGCCGGTTTCGCTGGGGTTGGAGGGCGCAGGGTTGGGAACGATGTGGGGCCGGCAGTTGGCAACCTCCATGCTCGCCGATGCGGGCTTCACCGGCGTGGACATCACCGAGATCGACACCGACACGTCGAACTACTACTACATCGCGCGGAAGGAGTGACCCGATCAGTGGTCGCGGGGCCGGCAACGGGCGCCCAGGTCACGAGTAAGGAATCTCTAAATATTTGCCTTACCAATTCCTTATTTTATCGGTAGAGTCGTCGGCCATGACACCTTCGAGCGATCATGCCGCCCCCGGCCGAGTGGCGCTGGTAACCGGGGCCGCACGAGGAATCGGCGCCGAAGTCGCTGGCCGACTCGCGGACGCCGATACCCACGTCGTCGTCAACTACCGGGAGAAAGCCAAACGCGCCAACGCCGTCGTCGACCGCATCCGTGCCGCGGGTGGCCGCGCGTCGGCGGTTGGGGCGGATCTGACCGACGGGGCGGCCTGCACCGCCATGGTGCAGCGCATCGCCGAGGAGTTCGGGCGGCTGGACCTGTTGGTGCTCAATGCCTCTGGCGGCCTGGAGCGGGGCGCCGACGCGGGGTACCCGATGCGGATCAATCGCGACGCCCAGGTGCGGTTGACCGTGCTGGCGTTGCCGCTGATGCCGCGCGGAGCGCGCATCGTGTACGTGACCAGTCATCAAGCGCACTTTTGCGCCCGGGTGCCCGTCCTCGAGGAGTACCTCCCGGTGGCGGTCAGTAAGCGTGCCGGTGAGGACGCGCTGCGGGCGATGCAGCCACGCTTCGACACGCGCGGTATCGATTTCACGGTGGTCTGCGGCGACATGATCGAGGGCACGATCCTGGTCCGGTTGTTGGAGCGCCGCAAACCCGACGCGGTGGCGGACCGCCGTATCCACGGTGAGCTACCGACCGTTGAGGAGTTCGCGCGCGCCGTCGTCACCGCGGCCACCGGCCCGGTGGGCGCGGAGGACACCGTCTACGTCGGTGGCCGGGACTACCTGGCCGGGATGGCGCCACCCGCACGTTGAGATTGCCCACCGGGTCGTGGATCTCGCGAATCAACAGCCCTGCACGCAGTCTGAACGCGGGCGTTGAAACCCGCTCAGCGTGCCTGGCAGTGCGGGCACCACCACGACGTTCGGCCCCCGATCCGACCGGACGTCAGGTGGGTGCCGCAGCGCGGACACCGCGGGTCGGGTGCATCACGCACCCCGGTCAGCCAACCGCGCAGATCCGGCACCCGGCCGTGTCGTACCGAGGTGCGCAGCACCCGGCGCATCGCGTCGTACAGGGATTTCCGGTCGGCGGCGGCCAAGTCGGGGACCGTGCGGGCCGGGTTCAGCCGGGCCTGCCAGCAGATCTCGTCGGCCAGCAAGTTGCCGAGCCCGGCCAGCACCGCCTGATCCAGCAGCGTCGGCTTGAGCTGACCGCGACGCCGGGACAGCACGGCCGCGAACGTATCGAAGGTGACGGTGAGCGCGTCGGGGCCCTGCTCCCCCACGATGTCGGCGACGTCGTCGGCGGTGGCGGCCAGCCACACCCCGCGCAGCTTGCGTTGGTCGGCATAGCGCAGCTGCCCGCGGTCCAGGGTGATTACCATGCGCGGCTGCGCGTCGCGGTCATCGTCGCCGTTTGGCAGGTAGTAGGGCCGCCCGGTCATGCCGCTGTGGATGAGCAGCACCGGGCCGTCGGTGGGCAACATCAGCCACTTGCCGTGCCGGTCCGGCCGGTTGAACCGCTGCCCGGCCAAGCGCCGCCCCAGGCTCTGCGGGGTGGTATTGCGCAACACCCCGGGATCGGATACCCGGACCCGGCAGACCCGCCGGCCCGGCAATGGGCCGGCCAGCGCCCGGCGAAAGCCCTCGACGTCGGGCAGCTCAGGCATGCCTGCCAAGTACCCGCGAGCCGGGACGGCGGAAACCTCGGCGACCGAGCGCGTGTCTTGACCCCGCGCGATCCCCGATGCTAAGCAAGTGCCCAGCATCCGGGCGCACCGCGCGCCGCGGCGATGAGAAAGGGTCAACGATGACACTGCAGACGGTTTTGGACGACATCCGCAAGCGCCCGGGGACCGGTGAGGTCATACCGGTCATCGACCCGGTGACCGAGGAGCAGATCACCGAATTCACCGACTGCGGGGAGGAAGTCGTCAACGACGCTGTCGCCCGCGCCAAGGCCAGCTTCGAGTCCGGTGTGTGGCATGGCCTACCGGCGCGCGAGCGGGCCAAGGTCATGTGGCGCATCGCCGACCTGATGGATCAGCACGCCGACGAGCTCGCCGGCCTCGATTCGCTCAACACCGGCATGCCGATGGCGCAGGCGAACATGATCGTGCCCACCTGCGCCGAGTTCTTCCGGTACTACGCGGGCTGGTGCACCAAGCTCAACGGCAACGCCTACGAGGTGCAGATGGAGGGCGGCGTCTCCGGCACCTACGCCAACATGCACGCCTACACCCGCAAAGAGCCGTACAGCGTTGTCGGGCTGATCTTCCCGTGGAACGGGCCGGTCTTCAACGCGTGCGCCAAACTGGCCCCGGCGCTGGCCGCGGGCTGCAGCAGCGTGGTCAAGCCCGCCGAGGAAACCCCGTTGTCGGCGCTGGTGCTGGAGAAGATCATCGCCGAAGCCGGGGTGCCCGAGGGTGTCGTCAATCTGCTGACCGGCTACGGCCACACCGCGGGCGCGGCGATCACCGCCCACCCCGATGTCAAGAAGGTCGCCTTCACCGGGTCCACCGAGGTCGGTAAGGAGATCGTGCGGGCCTCGGCCGGCAACCTGAAAAAGGTCATGCTGGAACTCGGCGGCAAGTCGCCGGTGCTGATCTACGACGACGCCGACCTGAACATGGCCATCACCATGGCGGCGATGGGAATCTTTGTGCACTCCGGTCAGGGGTGCGTGTGTGGCTCCCGCATCTTTGTGCAGCGCAGCGTGTACGACCAGGTGGTCGAGGGCATTGCGATGGTGGCCAACAACCTGCAGCTGGGCGGGCCGCAGGAAGAGGGCAGCATGATCGGCCCGCTGATCAGCCAAAAGCAGCTCACCCGCGTGATGGGCTTCATCGATGAGGGCAAGAAGGACGGTGTCGAGGTGGTCACCGGCGGGCACCGGCTCGACCGCAAGGGCTACTTCGTCCACCCGACCGTGCTGACCAATGTCGATCCCGCTATGCGGCTCTACCAGCAGGAGATCTTCGGGCCGGTGGTGACGATCCTGCCGTTCGACGATGACGACGAAGCCGTCGCCCTGGCCAACGACACCAGCTACGGGCTGGCCGCCACCGTGTGGACCACCAACCTCGCCCGGGCGCATAACCTCGCCAAGCGGTTGGAGGCCGGCACCGTCACCCTGAACTGCCAGTTGGTGTTCGACCACAATGTGCCGTTCGGCGGCTACAAGCAGTCCGGGTGGGGTCACGAGTTCGGCCGGGAGGGCGTCGAGGCCTACATGCAGACCAAGTCGGTGTGGGCGCAACTGTAAACCGGCTCTCAGTCGGGGCGGCGACAACTCCACCGCCTACCGGTACTCGCCCATCTCCGGTGGCTTCGGCGGTGCGGGCTCTGCATGCCACAACCCCACCAGCACTACCACGACGACGGCGATCCCGACCAGGACAACTAGTCGCATCACCCGGCGTAGCCATCGCCGGGCCGCCGCGATCAGCGCGGCGGCGGTCACGGTGAGCCCGGCGGGATGGCCGGAAACCAGCGTCGCCAGGTCTGCAATGTTCATGGAGGCAGGATGGCACGCAGGGCAGACAAGTCGGTTGGCCGCGGAGTGCGCCCGAAGATTCGAGCGCCCAAGCTTCTGGCGTATCTGAGCGGCCCCGTTTGGTCCGCTGGAGTCCGCTAAAATATTGCGGCACAGCATAATTCAACGATAACCGTCCGTGATGGAGCGCGCCGATTCGGGCAGATTTCCGGACGTTTGCATCAGGAAAGTGGAGAGTTGACGTTCGATGCTCAGTCTTGGGCCTGGGCCTCCGCAGTGATGTACCTCAACAGCTGCTCGCGGGCGACCGTGGACACTGGTAGCTCGCGACGTTCGGCGATGCGCTCCAATGCTTCCAGCTCATCAGGGTTCAGCCGCACCTGCAACACGCGGCTACGGGCGCGCCCCGGCCGACTAACTTTGACGTGAGGCGGCAGTGGCCGATCGGTCTGGTCAGCTTCAGCGGCTTCGGCAGCCGCGGCCACTTCGTTGATCAGGTCGCGGAGTTCCTTGCTCGAGTCCGGCCGGTGTTTGGGTAGGCCAGGCCCGATCTCCATCCACCGCACTTCATCCGCGCGGATCGGCTCGGCCGCATAGCTGTCGGCGAGTTCTTCGTATTCGGCGTCGGTGGCCCGGCGACGTTTGGCGGTCACGTTCACAGCCTCGCATGGACACCATCGGCAGCCACCTGGGCGATCAGTCGCGGCCGGACCCTGGCGAGCACGTCGGCGGTGATCTGGTCGGCGCGCTCTTCGGTCAAACGCTCACCGTCGACGTAGAACTCCTCCTTGTCGAGGTCGATGTCATCGATGGTGACGTTGCCGTCGCGAATGTCGGCAACGAGCTTGTCAATCTTACGGTTGCTCATCGTGATCACCAGTTCTTTGGGGTGCAGCGGCGAAACGCCAAAGGCATAGCTCCCTACGATGCATCCCGCGCTTACCGGGCCGTCGGCTGCACCTGCGCCTACCGTACTGGTGCGGAGTCGTGTTTGAAACCGATTTTCGCGGGCATCTTGACCCGAAGGCATCACGCGCCAGGTACTGACCCTATTTCCGCTGGTAATAAGCGCGCCCGAAGGGATTCGAACCCCCAACCTTCTGATCCGTAGTCAGATGCTCTATCCGTTGAGCTACGGGCGCCTGTCTTCAGTTGTCATGGTGGGCTAGCCCACCCGGCTGTTGGTCAGCCGTGGCGGAGGCGAGAGGATTTGAACCTCCGGTCCCCGGTAAGAGGACAACTCATTAGCAGTGAGTCCCATTCGGCCGCTCTGGCACGCCTCCTTGAACTTCCTGAGGGTACCGGACCGGTGTCCCGGTCCCGCAACCGCCGAGGGCACAGCGTACACAGCCCCGACATATGCTGTCGACGTGACCGCCCGCCTGCGCCCGGAAGTGACCGCGCTGCCGGCCTATGTGGAGGGCAAAACCGTCCCGGGCGCGATCAAGCTGGCCAGCAACGAGACGGTGTTCGGGCCGTTGCCCAGCGTCCGAGCCGCCATCGAGCGGGCGACCGACACCATCAACCGCTACCCGGACAACGGGTACGCGGAGCTGCGATCCGAGTTGGCCAGGTACACCGGCTTCGCGCCCGAGCACATTGCCGTGGGCTGCGGGTCGGTCAGCCTGTGTCAGCAGCTCATCCAGATCACCGCGGCCGTCGGCGACGAGGTGCTGTTCGGCTGGCGCAGCTTCGAGATCTACCCGCTGCAGGTGCGGGTGGCTGGCGCCACCCCGATCCAGGTCCCGCTGCGTGACCACACCTTCGACCTGGACGCCATGCTGGCGGCGATCACCGATCGCACCCGGCTGATCTTCGTCTGCAACCCCAACAATCCGACCTCCACCGTCGTCGACCCGGCTGCGCTGGCCCGCTTCGTGGCCGCGGTGCCGCCGCACATCGTGATCGCCATCGACGAGGCCTATGTGGAGTACATCCGCGACGGCCTGGACCCGGACAGCTTCGGTCTGGTCCGCGCGCATAACAACGTGGTGGTGTTGCGCACCTTTTCCAAGGCGTACGGCCTGGCTGGGCTGCGGGTGGGCTACGCGGTCGGCGACCCGGAGGTGATCACCGCGCTGGGCAAGGTCTATGTGCCGTTTACCGCGACGAGCATCTCGCAGGCCGCGGCGATCGCCTGCCTGCGCGCCGCCGACGAGCTGTTGGCCCGCACCGACGCCGTGGTCGCCGAACGGATCCGGGTCAGCGCGGCGCTGCGCGACGCCGGGTTCACGTTCCCGCCGTCGCAGGCCAACTTCGTCTGGTTGCCGCTGGCCGACCGCACCCGCGACTTCGTGGAGCAGGCCGCCGACGCGCACCTGGTGGTGCGCCCGTATGGCACCGACGGGGTGCGGGTGACGATCGGCGCGCCGGAGGAAAACGATGCCCTGTTACGGTTCGCGCAGGGTTGGCGCTGAGGAGGAATTGGATGCGAGCACAAGCCAGGACCACCGTCGCGGCCCCCGTTACGCGGGTGTGGGCGGTGCTCTCCGACCACGAGGGCATGTCGAACTGGGCACCGGGCATGAAGGCCAGCCTGGTACGCCCCGGCGACCCGGAGCGCAACGGGGTTGGTGCGCAACGCCGTCTGCAGCCGGCACCGTTCCTGCCGCCCTTCGTCGAGGAAATCACCGCCTTCGAACCCGACCGGCGGCTGAGCTACCGAGCGGTCTCGGGCATCCCGCTGCGCAACTACGCCGGCGAGGTGGAGTTGCGCTCCGTTGGCGAAGGCACCGAGATCACCTACAGGGTCAGCGCCGACAACCGCATCCCCGGGGCGGCGGCGGTGCTGGCCAACGTGCTGCTGTTCGCGTTCAAACGTCAGATCAACCGGGCGGCGTAAGGCTGTAAAGGAGTAATCCATGAGTGACGAACTGGCCCGCAAGAGGTTCACCGAATTCAAAGAGCGCACCGACACGATCGCCGACGCCGAACTCGACGACTACTGGGCGAGCCTGCCGCCCGCCACCATCGACGGCATGCTCGGTGAATGGAAGGGCGGCGAGTTCGTCACCGGGCACCGGATGAACGGCCTGCTGGACAAAGCCCGTTGGTTCGGGAAGACGTTCACCTCGCGCACCGAGGTGCAGCCGCTGGTCTGCCTGGACGCCGACGGCAACAAGTTCTCCAACGTCGAACTCGGCAAGGGCGAGGCCAGCCTGTGGCTGGAGGAATTCCGCGGCGAGGTCACCGCGAGCATGGTCTACGACGGCCAACCCACCCACGACCACTTCAAGCGCATCGATGACACCGCGGTGCTGGGGATCATGAACGGCAAGGGTGTGCTGGACAACGGGCGCTACTTCTACTTCTACCTCGAGCGGATTTAGCGGGCTAGGCGTCAGGGTTGCGGCCGGTGAACCCGATCAGCCGGTCCAGGGCCGGCGCGCGGTCGTCGACGTCGACCGGCGGATCGAAGCCGACCGTCGCGCGGCCCTGCGGCGTGATGGTCCGATGCGCCAGCCCCAGCACGTATTCGGCCACCGGCTCGGTGACCGGCACATCGCGGCCGGTGGCGGACGCGTAATCCCACGCGTGCACCAGGAATTCGAGCGACAGAATGCCGACGGCCACCGCGGCCGGCAGCTCGTTCGGGCCGATCGTGACGCGGCCGTGCAGGCCACGGTGGTGCCATGCGTCCACCGCGGCGCGGGCTGCGGCGACGACCTGCTGCTCCAGCGGATCATCCGGGTCGCGGTCGGGTACGTCGGCGTCTGCGGCGCCGCCGAGCACGGTGATGGAGGTCAACAGGTGATCGGTCAGCTGCGCCACGCTGTATTCCGAGCACGGGGTGGGCTTCGACAACTCGTCCCGCGACAACGGGTGCAGCACCTGCTGCAGGACGCTCAGCGTGGCTTCCGCGCTGGCGAGTTCGTCGGTGGGCGGTGAATCGGGGCCGGGCCGCAGGTCAGAAGGCATGGCTTCCACGGTACGGTCGGTCCATGGCCGAGCCGTATGAATCCGTCACAGTCGAAGCAAAAGACCACGTCGCCCAGGTCACCCTGATCGGCCCGGGCAAGGGCAATGCGATGGGGCCGGCGTTCTGGTCGGAGCTGCCCGACGTCTTCGCGGCACTGGATGCCGACCCCGAAGTGCGCGCCATCGTGCTCACCGGATCCGGCAAGAACTTCAGTTACGGCCTGGACCTGCCGGCGATGGGGGGCAGCCTGTCCGGCGTGCTGACCGAGGGCGCCGCGGCGAAACCGCGGGCGGAGTTTCACCGGATGGTGCTGCGCATGCAGCAGGCGATCAGCGCGGTCGCCGACGCCCGCACCCCGACGGTCGCAGCCGTGCAGGGCTGGTGCATCGGCGGCGGCGTCGACCTGATCTCGGCCGCCGATATCCGCTACGCCAGCGCGGACGCGAAGTTCTCGGTGCGGGAGGTCAAGTTGGCGATGGTGGCCGACGTGGGCAGCCTGGCCCGGCTGCCGCTGATCCTCACCGACGGGCACTTGCGGGAACTGGCGTTGACCGGCAAGGACATCGACGCCGCCCGAGCGGAGAAGATCGGCCTGGTCAACGACGTGTACGACGACGCCGAGGCCTGCCTGGCCGCCGCCCACGCCACGGCGGCCGAGATCGCCGCCAACCCGCCGCTGACCGTGCACGGCATCAAGGATGTGCTCGACCAGCAGCGCATCGAGCGGGTGTCGGCCAGCCTGCGCTACGTCGCGGCGTGGAACTCGGCGTTCCTGCCGTCGAAGGACCTGATGGAGGGCATCAGCGCCACCATGGCCAAGCGCAAACCCGAGTTCACCGGCGAATAGCCGATGGCGTGGCTGCTGCTGATCGCGGCGATCGCATTCGAGGTCACCGCGACGCTGTCGTTGCGGGCCTCGGACGGATTCGCCAAATGGGGCTGGACGATTCCCGTCGCGGTCGGCTACCTCGCCTCGTTCGTGCTGTTGGCGATGGTGCTCAAGCGGGGCATCCCGGTCGGGGTGGCCTACGGCGTCTGGTCGGCGATCGGGGTGGTCGCCACCGCCGTGCTGGCCCGCTACCTGTTCGGTGACCCGTTCACCTGGCCGATGGCCGGTGGCGTGGTGCTGATCGGCGCCGGCGTCTTCCTGTTGGAGTTCGGCAGCAGCGGCCACGCGTCGACGTCATAACCGGTCACTCAGCTGGGCACGTAACCTGGCGGACGTGGCCGATCGACCTTTGCGCGAGACCCAGCTCATGACCCCCGACGGCAGGATCCGCGTCCCTGCGGACCTCGATGCCGTCACCGCGATCGGCGAGGAGGACCACTCCGGAATCGACCCGCGCGCCGTTGAACGGATCTGGCAGGCCGCGCGGCACTGGTATCAGGCCGGGATGCACCCGGCGATCCAGCTGTGCCTGCGCCACAACGGCCGCGTCGTGCTCAACCGCGCCATCGGGCACGGCTGGGGTAACGCCCCGTCCGACCCGCCGGACGCCGAGAAGGTGCCGGTCACCACCGAGACCCCGTTCTGCGTGTATTCGGCGGCCAAGGCCATCACCGTGACCGTGATGCACATGCTGGCCGAGCGGGGCTACTACTCGCTCGACGACCGGGTCTGCGACTACCTGCCCAGCTACACCAGCCACGGTAAGCACCGCACCACGATCCGGCACGTGATGACCCACAGCGCCGGCGTCCCGTTCCCCACCGGCCCGCGACCCGACCTCAATCGCGCCGACGACAGCGAATACGCCCGCGAGCAGCTCGGCAACTTGAAGCCGCTGTACCGGCCCGGGTTGGTGCACATCTACCACGCGTTGACCTGGGGGCCGCTCACCCGGGAGATCGTGTCGGCGGCCACCGGAAAGAACATCCGCGAGGTGCTCGCCACCGAGATACTCGACCCGCTGGGTTTCCGGTGGACGAATTATGGCGTTGCGCCAGAGGATGTTCCACTGGTCGCCCCCAGCCACGCCACCGGCAAGCCGCTGCCGCCGGCGATCGCCGCCGCGTTCCGCAAGGCGATCGGCGGTTCGGTGCACGAGATCATTCCGGTGACCAACACCCCGTTCTTTCTCACCACGGTGGTGCCGTCGTCCAACACCGTGTCGACCGCCGACGAGCTGTCCCGCTTCGCTGAGATGTTGCGCCGCGGCGGCGAACTCGACGGGGTGCGGATCATGCAGCCGGAAACCCTGCAGGGTGCGGTGCGGCAGTGCCGGCGGCTGCGACCGGATGTCGCGTCCGGATTGACCCCGCTGCGCTGGGGCACCGGATACATGCTGGGAACGACGAGGTTTGGGCCGTTTGGCCGGGGCGCGCCGGCCGCGTTTGGCCACCTCGGCCTGGTCAACGTCGCGGTGTGGGCCGACCCCGAACGCGGGCTGGCCGCCGGACTGATCAGCAGCGGCAAACCCGGCCGGGACCCGGAGGCCAAGCGCTACACCGCGCTGATGGACACCATCGCAGCCGAGATCCCACGGTCGGTGTAGGCGTCGGGCGCTCGGGCGCCCCGCTCGGCTGTCACAGGAGCGGTGGCGGAGGGATTTGAACCCCCGGACGGTGTTAGCCGTCTCTCGCTTTCAAGGCGAGTGCATTAGGCCGCTCTGCCACGCCACCGCCGACCAGATTAGCGGGGACCGCAGGCGGCCTGGCGGCGCCTTCCCCAACGTCCGGTCGGAGGGCGCGGAGGCTCACATCCGACCGAACTTCGCCGCCGGCTCGGCGACCTGCAGGGCGGTGCTGATCCGCCCACAGTTCTCCCCCAGCGAGGTGAGCTGCGAGCGGGTCAGCGGGCTCAGGAAATAGGCCCGCACACTGTGCGCGTAGGTCAGCATGGCGCGCCGCAGCGCGGCCCGGCCGTCATCGGTGATGATCGCCACCACCCCGCGCCGGTCGTCGGGGCTGGCCCCCCGCCGAACCAATCCTTGCGCCTCGAGCCGGCCGACTTGGCGCGTGAGGCGGCTGGGCAACGAGATCAGGGTCTCGGCCAGGTCCCGCATCCGTGCCGACCCGTCGGCGGAGCTGTCCAACATTTCCAGCACCCGCACGTCGACCAGCGACAACTCGTGGCTGTCGCTGAGTCGGCGGTTCAGCGTCGCATACAACCGCAGCGCGGCGTCGAGAAAGCTTTGCCACGACTTCTGTTCGGCGAGATCAAGCCCGGGCATTTCACTGGCGGAGCGGCCAGCGGTGATGGCCTCCATTGCTGACATGGTAGGCGATACGCCGTTACCGCAGAAGAGGAATCCGCTGGTAGTAGCGTATTCGGCATGCGAGCCATCGTCGCCGAATCCGCCGGCCAACTGCTGTGGCAGGAGGTGCCCGACCTCTCGCCCGGAGCCGAGGAGGTGCTGATCCGGGTCACCGCCGCTGGGGTTAACCGGGCCGACCTGCTGCAGGCCGCCGGGCGTTATCCGCCGCCGCCGGGGGCCAGCGACATCCTCGGTATGGAGGCCGCCGGGGTGATCGCTGCGGTGGGCGCCGGGGTGACCGAATGGTCTGTCGGGCAAGAGGTTTGCGCGTTGTTGGCCGGCGGTGGATACGCCGAGTACGTCGCGGTGCCGGCCGGGCAGGTGCTGCCGGCGCCCGACGGTGTCGAGCTCACCGACGCCGCTGGCCTGCCGGAGGTGGCTTGCACGGTGTGGTCCAATCTGGTGTTGACCGCGCAGCTGGCCGCCGGCCAGCTGCTGCTGATCCACGGCGGCGCCAGCGGGGTGGGCAGCCACGCCATCCAGGTCGCCCGCGAGCTGGGGGCCCGCGTCGCGGTCACCGCCGGCTCCCCGGCCAAGCTGGAGCTGTGCCGGGAGCTGGGCGCCGAGGTCACCATCGCCTACCGCGACGAGGACTTCGTCGCACGGATTCAGGACGTCACCGACGGCGCGGGCGCCGACGTGATCCTGGACATCATGGGGGCGGCCTATCTGGACCGCAATATCGACGCCCTGGCCGCCGACGGGCAGCTGGTGGTCATCGGGATGCAGGGCGGGGTGAAGGGCGAACTCAACCTGGGCAAGCTGATCGGCAAACGGGCCCGGGTGATCGGCACCGCGCTGCGCGGCCGACCGGTGACCGGCCCGCACGGCAAAGCCGCGATCGCGGCGGCGGTGACGGCCTCGGTGTGGCCGATGATCGCCGACGGGCGGGTCCGGCCGATCATCGGCGCACGGCTACCCATCGAGCAGGCGGCCGAGGCCCATCAGCTGCTGTCCCAGGGGCAGGTGGCCGGCAAGATCGTGCTGACGGTGGCCTAGCGGGTAGGCGCCCGCCGAGCGTGCGCAGATCCGGGTTTTCACCCGGCGCGTCGACCGGGGACACCTTCGTAAGGGGTTTTTGTCAAGGGGTTGGGGGGCTGTGCCCCGGTCCTCGTCTCTACGTAGTT
>NZ_JBGGKS010000012.1:0-185690 GCF_041287095.1 Mycobacterium sp. pUA109
CCCGGAAGCTAAGCCTGCCAGCGCCGATGATACTACCCACCCGGGTGGAAAAGTAGGACACCGCCGAACACACATTAAACAGAAATACCCCCCGCCCGTCGGGGGGTATTTCTGCATCCCACTCAAAATTGCGGTCCCGCGATTAATTGTGGCTTTCTGGAAGGCGGCCGTATCCTTTGGCGAGAGCAGGACAGCCGACGGGAAGCGGAAGGCATCAGGTGGTCAAAGACACCCAAGGCGGCAGCACACAGCGGCGCGGCCGGCCCGCGGGCGGCACCGGCGCCGGCGGGGGCCGGCGCGCACCCCGCGACCAACGGCCGGACCGGCCCCGTCGAGCACCGCCGCCGCAGGCCACCGAGGAGCGGCCGCGGCGGGACGCCCCGGCGATCCCCGCGGAGGTGGAAGCCAAGCAGCTTGCCCCCGAGATTCGGCGGGAGCTCAGCACCCTGGACCGCGCCACCGCCGATATCGTGGCGCGCCACCTGGTGGCGGCCGGCGAGCTGCTCGACGACGATCCCGAAGCCGCGCTGCAGCACGCCCGGGCGGCGCGGGCCCGGTCGGCGCGGATCGCGGCGGTGCGGGAAGCCGTCGGCATCGCGGCCTACCACTGCGGTGACTGGGCGCAGGCGCTGGCCGAACTGCGCGCGGCCCGCCGGATGGGCAGCAAATCGTCGCTGCTGCCGATGATCGCCGACTGCGAACGCGGTCTGGGCCGCCCGCAACGGGCCATCGAGCTGGCCCGCGGCGAGGAGGCGACCCAACTCAGCGGCGACGAGGCCGACGAACTGCGGATCGTCACCGCCGGCGCCCGCGCTGACCTCGGTCAGCTGGAGCAGGCGCTGACCCTGCTGTCCACCCCACAGCTCGACCCCACCCGCACCGGCACCACCGCGGCCCGGCTGTTCTACGCCTACGCCGACACCCTGTTGGCGGTGGGCCGGGCCGAGGAGGCGATCCAATGGTTTGTGCGGTCGGCGGCCGCCGACACCGACGGGGTCACCGACGCCGAGGACCGGATCAGCGAGCTGAGCTGACGTGACCACCCTTGCGCACGGCCACGATTGCCTGCTGATCGACCTGGACGGCACGGTGTTTCGGGGCAGCGAACCGACCGCCGGCGCGGTGCGGGCGCTGGAGCAGGCCCGCCCGCACAGCCGCACCCTGTTCATCACCAACAACGCGTCCCGCAGCGCCGCGCAGGTCGCCGGCCACCTGTGCGACCTGGGGTTCACCGCGGCCGCCGAGGATGTGGTCACCAGCGCCCAGACCGCGGCCCACCTGCTGGCCGCGCAGCTGGCGGCCGACGCCCGGGTGCTGATCGTGGGCACCGAGTCGTTGGCCGACGAAATCGCGGCGGTCGGGCTGCGTCCGGTGCGCCGCTGGGACGACGAGCCCGTCGCGGTGGTGCAGGGACACTCCACCGACACTGGCTGGGCCGAGCTCGCCGAGGCGGCGTTGGCCATCCGGGCCGGCGCGGTGTGGATGGCGGCCAACGTCGACCGCACGCTGCCCTCCGAGCGCGGCCTGCTGCCCGGCAACGGGTCGATGGTGGCAGCGCTGCGCGCCGCCACCGACGCGGAACCCCGGGTCGCCGGCAAGCCGTCGCCGACCTTGATGACCGATGCGTTGGCCCGCGGCGACTTTCACACCCCGCTGGTCGTCGGCGACCGGCTCGACACCGACATCGCCGGCGCCAACGCCGCCGGGCTGCCCAGCCTGATGGTGCTGACCGGGGTGAACTCGGCCCGCGACGCGGTGTGGGCGGTGCCCGCCGAACGCCCCACCTACCTCGCCCACGATCTGCGCGCGCTGCACCAGCCCGCCGACACGCTGGCGGTGACGCCCCAACCCGGCTGGCGGGTGCGCGCCGACGGCGCCGTCATCACCGTCGCAGCCGACGGCAGTCACCCGGCCGACGACGGGTTGGCGGTGGTGCGCGCCGTGGCCGCCGCGGTCTGGGCGGCGCACCCCGACGGGCCCCCGGCCACCGTGCGGGCCAGCGACGACACGGCGCGCGACGCCCTGCGCCGCTGGTCGCTGGCCGAGATCGACTAGCGTTAGAAACGCCATGACGACCGAACCCGACCAGATCCGCGCTCAGATCGATGCGCTGCTCGCCGAGCTAGCGGCGGACACCGAGTCCGATCTCGATGAGATCGCCCGCCGCCTCAACGAAGCGCACGACGTGCTGGTACACGCGCTGGAATCGGTGGAGAAAGGCTGAGCACCGTGACCCGGCGTGCCCGCGTCGATGCCGAGCTGGTCCGGCGTGGACTGGCCCGATCCCGCCAACAGGCCGCCGAGCTGATCGGGGCCGGCAAGGTGTGCATCGACGGCATGCCGGCGGCCAAACCGGCGACCGCGGTCGCACTCACCGCCCAGCTCACCGTGGCCGCCGACGGCGAACGCGCCTGGGTGTCGCGCGGCGCGCACAAACTGCTCGGCGCGCTGGACGCCTTCGCGATCAGCGTGCAGGACCGGCGTTGCCTGGACGCCGGCGCGTCGACCGGCGGGTTCACCGAGGTGCTGTTGGACCGCGGGGCCGCCGAAGTCGTCGCCGCCGACGTCGGCTACGGGCAGCTGGCCTGGTCGCTGCGCTCGGATCCGCGGGTCAGCGTGCTGGAACGCACCAATGTGCGGGCGCTGCAGCCCGAGGCCATCGGCGGGCCCGTCGACGTGGTGGTGGCCGACCTGTCGTTCATCTCGCTGACCACCGTGTTGCCCGCGCTGACCGGATGCGCGACACCCGACGCCGATATCGTTCCCATGGTGAAGCCGCAGTTTGAGGTCGGAAGGGGACAGGTGGGCGCCGGCGGCGTGGTCGATGACCCGGAATTGCGGACGGCCGCGGTGGTGGGCGTCGCGCAGCGCGCCGAGCAGCTGGGCTGGCACACCGTGGCGGTGACCGCCAGCCCATTACCCGGGCCGTCCGGCAACGTCGAATACTTCTTGTGGCTGCGCGCCCGGGCCGAACGCCCGCTGGCCGGGGACGCCGTGGCGCAGGCCGTCGCGACCGCGGTGGCGGAGGGGCCGCAATGAGCGCCGAACGCACCGTGCTGCTGGTCGTGCACACCGGCCGCGAAGAAGCCACCGACACCGCGCGCCGGGTGGAGAAAGTGTTGGGCGACAACGGCATCGCGTTGCGGGTGCTGTCCGCCGAGGCCGTCGACCGCGGACCGCTGCACCTGGCGCCCGACGATATGCGCGCGCTGGGCGTCGACATCGAGGTCGTCGACGCCGACGCGCACGCCGCCCAGGGCTGCGAACTGGTGGTGGTGCTCGGCGGCGACGGCACCTTCCTGCGGGCCGCCGAACTGGCCCGCAACGCCGACATCCCGGTGTTGGGGGTCAACCTGGGCCGGATCGGTTTTTTGGCCGAGGCCGAAGCCGAGACCATCGACACCGTGCTCGACCACGTCATCGCCCGCGACTACCGGGTCGAACAGCGCATGACCCTGGACGTGGCGGTGCGCGCCGACGGGCGGATCATCGACCACGGCTGGGCGCTCAACGAAGCCAGCATGGAAAAGGGGCCGCGGCTCGGGGTGCTCGGGGTGGTCGTCGAAGTCGATGGCCGGCCGGTGTCGACGTTCGGCTGCGACGGGGTGCTGGTGTCGACCCCTACCGGATCCACCGCCTACGCGTTCTCCGCGGGCGGTCCGGTGCTGTGGCCGGACCTGGACGCCATCCTGGTCGTGCCCAACAACGCGCACGCCCTGTTCGCCCGGCCGATGGTGACCAGCCCGGATTCGACGATCGCGATCGAGGTGGAGGCCGGCGGTCACGACGCGCTGGTGTTCTGCGACGGGCGCCGCGACATGCTGGTGCCGGCCGGGGGCCGGCTGGAGGTGACCCGCTGCGACACCCCGGTCAAGTGGGCCCGGCTGGACAGCGCGCCGTTCACCGACCGCTTGGTGCGTAAGTTCCGGCTGCCGGTCACGGGTTGGCGCGGGCAGTAACGGTGCTGACCGAAATCCGGATCGAGTCGCTGGGCGCCATCAACGTCGCGACCGCCGAATTCGACCGCGGCCTAACCGTTTTGACCGGGGAAACCGGCACCGGCAAGACGATGGTGGTGACCGGGTTGCACCTGCTGGGCGGCGCCCGCGCCGACGCCACCCGGGTCCGGTCCGGGGCCGGACGCGCGGTGGTGGAGGGCCGGTTTTCCACCACCGAACTCGGGGAGAGCGCGGCCGCCCGGGTCGAGCAGATCCTGGACGCGTCGGGCGCCGACCGCGACGAGGACGGCAGCGTGATCGCGCTGCGCTCGGTCAGCAGCGACGGCCCGTCGCGCGCCTACCTCGGCGGGCGCAGCGTGCCGGCCAAGTCGCTGAGCGAATTCACCACCCAACTGCTCACCCTGCACGGCCAAAACGACCAGCTGCGGTTGATGCGCCCCGACGAACAACGCGGCGCCCTGGACCGATACGCGGCCGTCGGCCCGCGCCTGGAGCGCTACCGCAAACTGCGCGACGCCTGGCAGGCGGCGCGGCGCGACCTCATCGACCGACGCAACCGGGCCCGCGAACTCGCCCAGGAAGCCGACCGGCTGAACTTCGCCCTGCAGGAGATCGACACCGTCGACCCCCAGCCGGGGGAAGACGACACGCTGCTGGCCGACATCCGGCGGCTGTCCGAACTCGACGCGCTGCGCGAAGCGGCGTCGACGGCCCGGGCGGCGCTGGCCGGAACCCTGGACGACACCGCGGTGGAGTCGTCGTCGGCCGTGGACGCGCTGGGCCAGGCGAAGTCGCTGCTGGACGGCACCGACGACACGGTGCTGCGGGGGCTGGCCGGGCAGTTGGACGAGGCGCTGACCGTGATCACCGACGCGGCCCGCGAACTCGGCGACTACCTGGGGGAGTTGCCCAGCGACGCCAGCACATTGGAAACCAAGCTGGCCCGGCAGGCCGAATTGCGCACCCTGACCCGCAAGTACGCCGCCGACATCGACGGGGTGTTGTCCTGGGCCCGCGAATCCCGTGACCGGCTCGCCCAACTCGACGTGTCCGAGGAGGCCCTGGTCGGGTTGCAGCGCCGCGTCGAGGAGCTGACCGGCCAGCTCGCCCAGGCCGCCGTCGACCTCAGCAAGGCTCGGCACAAGGCCGCCGCCGGGCTGGCCAAGGCGGTCACCGCCGAGCTGTCCGGGCTGGCGATGAGCGACGCCGAACTGACCGTCGCCGTCACCACCCAGGTCCTGAGCGACCCGAACGGCGACGACAACCTGGCCGCGCTGCCGCTGCCGTCGGGCGAGGTGGTGCACGCCGGCGCCGACGGCGTGGACCAGGTCGAGTTCGGGTTCACCGCGCACCGCGGCACCACGGTGCTGCCGCTGGCCAAAAGCGCCTCCGGCGGTGAGCTGTCCCGGGTGATGCTGGCGATCGAGGTCGCGCTGGCGACGTCGTCGAAACAGTCGGGCGGCACCACGATGGTGTTCGACGAGGTCGACGCCGGGGTGGGCGGCCGGGCGGCGGTGCAGATCGGCCGGCGGCTGGCCCGGCTGGCCCGCACCCACCAGGTCATCGTGGTGACGCACCTGCCGCAGGTCGCGGCGTACGCCGACGTGCACCTGATGGTGGAGCCCACCGGGCGCGGCGGCGCCAGCGGGGTGCGGCGCCTGGACGGCGACGACCGGGTCGCCGAGCTGGCCCGGATGCTGGCCGGGCTGGGGGAGACCGACACCGCGCGCGCTCACGCCCGCGAACTGTTGGAGGCCGCCCAAGCCGACCGGTAGCTCGGTAGACCGGTAGCTCGGTAGCTCGCCGACTGTGCGATCCGATACGCCTCCACCCGCGTTTTGCGGATGAATCTGCACAGTCGATACCGAATAGCCGTGCTCTCCGAGACC
Organism: Mycobacterium sp. pUA109; assembly: GCF_041287095.1. Classification (NCBI taxonomy): domain Bacteria; kingdom Bacillati; phylum Actinomycetota; class Actinomycetes; order Mycobacteriales; family Mycobacteriaceae; genus Mycobacterium; species Mycobacterium sp. pUA109. The sequence continues at coordinate 5,849 of NZ_JBGGKS010000012.1, forward strand.
AGCCTGTTACCAGTGTTACTTCAGACAACTTCTGAGGCTGGTGTTACGGCGCGCCTCCCGGCCTCCGCGGCCCATCCCCGACAGAATCGCACCCCATGAAGATGTCTGCGCTTCTGTCCCGTAATACGTCGCGACCCGGCGTCGTCGGCACCGCCCGGGTCGACCGCGATATCGATCGCCTGCTGCGCCGCGTGTGCCCCGGCGACATCGTGGTCCTCGACGTACTCGATCTGGACCGGATCACCGCCGACGCGCTGGTCGACGCCGCCATCGCCGGCGTGGTCAACGCGTCCCCGTCGATCTCCGGCCGCTACCCCAACCAGGGCCCGGAAGTCCTGGTCGCCAACGGGATCGCCCTCATCGACGAGGCCGGCCCGACGGTGTTCAAGAAGGTCAAAGACGGCGCCAAGATCCGGTTGCACAACGGCGGGGTGTACTCCGGTGACCGCCGCCTGGTGCTGGGCACCGAGCGCACCGACCTCGAGATCACCGAGATGATGCACGAGGCCAAAAGCGGGTTGGTCTCGCACCTGGAAGCCTTCGCCGGCAACACCATCGAGTACATCCGCAGCGAAAGCCCGTTGCTGATCGACGGAATCGGCATCCCCGACATCGACGTCGACCTGCGCCGCCGGCACGTCGTGCTGGTGGCCGACGAGTCGCACGCCGCCGAGGACCTGAAATACCTCAAACCGTTCATCAAGGAGTACCAACCGGTGCTCATCGGTGTCGGCACCGGGGCCGACGTGCTGCGCAAGGCCGGGTACCGGCCGCAGCTGATCGTCGGGGACCCCGAACAGCTCTCCGTCGACGTCCTCAAATGCGGTGCGCAGGTGGTGTTACCGGCCGACGCCGATGGCCACGCCCCGGGCCTGGAACGCATCCAGGACCTCGGGGTGGGCGCAATGACGTTCCCGGCCGCCGGGTCGGCGATGGACCTGGCGCTGCTGCTGGCCGACCACCACGGCGCGGCCCTGCTGGTCACCGCGGGGCACACCGCCAGCATCGAGACATTCTTCGACCGCAGCCGGGTGCACAGCAACCCGTCGACGTTTTTGACCCGGCTCAAGGTCGGGGAGAAGCTGGTCGACGCCAAAGCGGTGGCCACCCTGTACCGCAACCGCATTTCGGCCGGTGCCATCGCGCTGCTGGTGCTGACCATGCTGATCGCGGTCATCGTCGCGTTGTGGGTGTCGCGCACCGACACCGTGGTGCTGCACTGGATCGTCGACTACTGGAACCGGTTCTCCCTGTGGGTGCAGGGCTGGATCACCTAGCGCCGTGATCTCGCTACGTCACCACGCGATTTCGCTGGCCGCGGTGTTCCTGGCGCTGGCGATCGGGGTTGTGTTGGGTTCGGGTCTGCTCTCCGACACGCTGCTGTCCGGGCTGCGCGAGGAGAAGCGCGATCTGCATTCCCAGATCAACGCACTCAACGATCAGAAGAACGCCCTCAACGAAAAAATCAGCACGGCAAGCGATTTCGATGCGCAGGTGGCGGGCCGGATCGTGCACGACGTGTTGAGCGGCAAGTCGGTGGTGGTGTTCCGCGCCCCGGAGGCCCGCGACGACGACGTCGAGGCGGTGTCGCGGATCATCGCCATCGCCGGCGGCACGGTCAGCGGGACGGTGGGGTTGACCCAGGAGTTCGTCGACGCCAACTCCGCGGAGAAGCTGCGCACCGTGGTCAACTCGTCGATCCTGCCGGCCGGCGCCCAGTTGAGCACCAAACTCGTCGACCAAGGCTCGCAGGCCGGTGACCTGCTGGGCATCGCGCTGCTGATCGACCGCGATCCCGCCGTCCCGGCCGTCGACGACCTGCAACGCGAGACGGTGCTGGCCGCGCTGCGCGACACCGGGTTCGTCAGCTACGGGGACCAACACGTCGGCGCCGCCAACGCCGCGGTGGTCATCACCGGCGGGGCGCTGGGCGACGACGCCGGCAACAAGGGGGTCAGCGTGGCCCGGTTCGCCGCCGCGCTGGCCCCGCACGGCTCCGGCACCGTGCTGGCCGGCCGCGACGGATCCTCGTCGGGCACCGCCGCGGTGGCGGTGAGCCGGGCCGATTCCGGCATGTCCGCGGCGGTCAGCACGGTCGACGACGTCGACGTGGAGTCCGGCCGGATCACCGCGGTGCTGGGGCTGGGCGACCTGATCGGCGGCGGCCGGACCGGCCAGTACGGCACCGGCGCCGGCGCCACCGCGCTGACCGTCGCGCAGTAGCGGGCGTGTCAACAACGGCCCGACGGGGTCGGTGTTAAGGTGGGATTCCGTGGGTCGGCAGGCCCCACACCTGCGCCGTCGTCACGGAGGTCGCTGTTGCCAGCATTGCGCAAGCACCCACACACCGCTACCAAGCACCTCTTCGTCAGCGGGGGCGTCGCCTCCTCACTCGGCAAGGGACTCACAGCCAGCAGCCTGGGTCAGCTGCTGACCGCCCGCGGGTTGCAGGTCACCATGCAAAAGCTAGACCCGTACCTCAACGTCGACCCGGGCACCATGAACCCGTTCCAGCACGGTGAGGTCTTCGTCACCGAAGACGGCGCCGAGACCGACCTCGACGTCGGCCACTATGAGCGGTTCCTGGACCGAGACCTGTCCGGCTCGGCGAATGTGACTACCGGCCAGGTGTATTCGTCGGTGATCGCCAAGGAACGCCGCGGCGAGTACCTCGGTGACACGGTGCAGGTGATCCCGCACATCACCGACGAGATCAAAAGCCGGATCTTGGCGATGGCCGAGCCGGACGCCCACGGCCGCCGTCCCGACGTGGTCATCACCGAAATCGGCGGCACCGTCGGCGATATCGAGTCGCAGCCGTTTCTGGAGGCTGCCCGGCAGGTCCGCCACGACGTGGGCCGGGACAACGTGTTCTTCCTGCACGTGTCGCTGGTGCCCTACCTGGCGCCCTCCGGCGAGCTGAAAACCAAACCGACCCAGCACTCGGTGGCCGCGCTGCGCAGCATCGGTATCACCCCCGACGCGCTGATCCTGCGCTGCGACCGCGACGTCCCCGAACCGCTGAAGAACAAGATCGCGCTGATGTGTGACGTGGACGTCGACGGGGTGATCTCCACCCCCGACGCGCCGTCGATCTACGACATCCCCAAGGTGCTGCACCGCGAGGAGCTCGACGCGTTCGTGGTGCGCCGGCTGAACCTGCCGTTCCGCGACGTCGACTGGACCGAGTGGGACGACCTGCTGCGCCGGGTCCACGAACCCCATGAGACGGTGCGGATCGCGCTGGTGGGCAAATACATTGACCTGTCCGACGCCTACCTGTCGGTGGCCGAGGCGCTGCGCGCCGGCGGGTTCAAGCACCACGCCAAGGTGGAGATCCGCTGGGTGGCCTCCGATGACTGCGAGACGCCCAGCGGCGCCGCCGCGGTGCTGGGCGATGTGCACGGCGTGCTGATCCCGGGCGGGTTCGGGATCCGCGGCATCGAAGGCAAGATCGGCGCCATTTCCTACGCACGGGCCAACGGCGTGCCGGTGCTGGGGCTGTGCCTGGGCCTGCAGTGCATCGTGATCGAGGCCGCCCGCTCGGTGGGGATCACCGAAGCCAACTCCGCCGAGTTCGAACCGAGCACGCCCGACCCGGTGATCGCCACCATGGCCGACCAGGAAGACGTGGTGGCCGGCGAAGCCGACCTCGGCGGCACCATGCGGTTGGGCGCCTACCCGGCGGTGCTCGAGGAGGATTCGCTTGTCGCCCAGGCCTACGAGGCGACCGAGGTCTCCGAACGGCACCGGCACCGCTACGAGGTCAACAACGCCTACCGGGACCGGATCGCGGCCAGCGGTCTGCGGTTTTCCGGAACCTCGCCGGACGGGCATCTGGTGGAGTTCGTGGAATACCCCCCGTCGGTTCACCCGTTCCTCGTCGGGACCCAGGCGCACCCGGAGCTCAAGAGCCGCCCGACCCGGCCGCATCCGCTGTTCGCCGCGTTCGTCGGGGCCGCCATCGACTACAAGGCCGCCGAACGGCTGCCGGTGGAGATCCCCGACCAGCACCCCAACGGCAACGAGCACCACGGCGGCGTCGCGCAGCCTCTGCAAGAGCCAGCGGCCCGTGGCTGAGCACGTCTTCGAGACCGTCTCGTCGCAGATCCTGCACCAGGGAAAGATTTTCGCGCTGCGCGCCGACCGGGTCCGGATGCCCGGCGGCAAGACCGTCACCCGGGAGGTCGTCGAACACTTCGGCGCGGTGGCGGTGGTCGCGCTCGACGATGAGGGCAACATCCCGCTGATCTACCAGTACCGGCACCCGCTGGGCCGGCGACTGTGGGAACTGCCTGCCGGGCTGCTCGACATGCACGGTGAGGTACCGCATCTGACCGCCGCGCGGGAACTGCAGGAAGAGGCCGGGCTGGCCGCGGACAACTGGCAGACGCTGGTCGACCTGGACTCGACGCCCGGGTTCAGCGACGAGTCGGTGCGGGTCTATCTGGCCACCGGGCTGCGCGAGGTGGACCGCCCCGAGGCCCACGACGAAGAGGCCGACCTCATCGTGAAGTGGTATCCGCTGCAGGACGCCGTCCGCGAGGTGTTCCGCGGCGAAATCGTCAACTCGCTTGCGGTGGCCGGGATTTTGGCCGCGCACGCGGTCGCCCAGGGGGTGGCGCAGCCGCGGCCGGCGGACGCGCCCTGGGTGGACAAGCCGACCTCGTTCGCCGCGCGGCAGGCCGGGCCGTGACCACGGTGGCCTCGCCGCCGCTGCAGTCGCAGCTGCAGGGCTACCTGGACCACCTGACCATCGAGCGCGGCGTGGCCGCCAACACCTTGAGCTCGTATCGCCGCGACCTGCGCCGCTACGCCGAACACCTGGCCGTGCGCGGCATCGACGATCTGGCCCAGGTCAGCGAAACCGACGTCAGCGACTTTTTGGTGGCGCTGCGGCAGGGCGACCCGGACGCCGGGCTGTCGGCGCTGTCGGCGGTGTCGGCGGCGCGCGCGCTGATCGCGGTGCGCGGCCTGCACCGGTTCGCCGCCGCGGAGGGCATGACCGCGCTGGACGTCGCGCGGGCGGTCAAACCGCCGACCCCCAGCCGTCGGCTGCCCAAAAGCCTGACCGTCGACGAGGTGCTGGCGCTGCTGGACGGCGCCGGCGGCGACAGCCCCTCCGACGGCCCGCTGGCGCTGCGCAACCGGGCGCTGCTGGAACTGCTGTATTCCACCGGATCCCGGATCTCGGAGGCCGTCGGCCTCGACGTCGACGACGTCGACACCACCGCCCGGTCGGTGCTGCTGCGCGGCAAGGGCGGCAAGCAGCGGCTGGTGCCGGTGGGCCGGCCCGCGGTGGCCGCGCTGGACGCCTATCTGGTGCGGGGCCGCCCGGAGCTGGCCCGCCGCGGCCGCGGCACCCCGGCGATCTTCCTCAACGCCCGCGGCGGCCGGCTGTCACGGCAAAGCGCTTGGCAGGTACTGCAGGACGCCGCCGCGCGGGCCGGCATCACCGCCGCGGTGTCCCCGCACACGCTGCGGCACTCGTTTGCCACCCACCTGCTCGACGGCGGCGCCGACGTGCGCGTCGTGCAGGAGCTGCTCGGCCACGCCTCGGTGACCACCACCCAGATCTACACGCTGGTCACCGTGCACGCGCTGCGCGAGGTGTGGGCCGAAGCCCATCCCAGGGCGCGCTAACCCCCTTGCCGCGAGCGTGCGTGTCCCCGGTCGACACACCGGGGAAATTCCCGGATTTGCGCACGCTCGCGCCGCGGCGACCCGTGTAAAAGTCGAGTAGCCGCCTACCCTAGGCAACCCGACTCCGCCGACGGGATTCTCAAGGCACAACCGGCATCGACGGCCGGTTGCCTGACGTACCGGAGGTGCACGATGACGCGCTTGCTGACCCTCGGTTACGGCGCCGTGAGCTACGCGCTTTTCCTCGTCGCGTTCCTGTACGCGATCGGCTTCGTCGGCAACCTCGCGGTTCCGCTGAGCGTCGATGACGGGATGGCCGCGCCGACCGGCCAGGCGGTGGCCGTCGACGTGGCATTGCTGGGGCTGTTCGCCGTCCAGCACAGCGTGATGGCCCGCCCGGCGTTCAAACGGTGGTGGGCCCGCTTCGTCCCGCCCACCATCGAGCGCAGCACCTATGTCCTGCTGGCCAGCCTGGCGCTGCTGTTGCTGTATTGGCAGTGGCGCACCCTGCCGATGGTGGTGTGGAACCTGACATCGCCGCCGGCCCGGGTCGGCTTACACGCCCTGTTCTGGCTGGGCTGGGCGATGGTGTTGGCCGGCACGTTCATGATCAACCACTTCGATCTGTTCGGGCTGCGCCAGGTGTATCTGGCTTGGCGCGGTCAGCCCCACACCGACATCGGGTTTCGCACCCCGCTGCTGTACCGGCTGGTGCGCCACCCGATCATGCTGGGCTTCATCCTCGCGTTCTGGGCGGCGCCGACGATGACGGCCGGGCATCTGCTGTTCGCGGCGGCGGCCACCGGCTACATCCTGGTCGCGCTGCAGTTCGAGGAGCACGACCTGATCGTGATGCTGGGCGATCAGTACCGCGACTACCGGACCCGGGTGCCCATGCTGTTGCCGTGGCCGCACCGCCATCCGCAAGCCACGCCGCCGAGCATCCGGCACACAACGGCCTAAACCGCTTTCGCCATCCCGTCGGTGGATCGCGTCGGTGCCCACCCGCGGCTACGCTCGACCCAGAGCACGTCGGGAGGAGGCGGACGGCATGACTCGCGCCCAGTCGCCCCGGCTGCTATCGCTTGGCCCGCCGGTAACACTGACTGCACAGCGCCTTGCCGGCAAGGTCGGTTACCAGGAATCACCGGCGGTCACCGGCACCTTCACCACCAGCGCGCCCGTTCCGCTGCGCCTGCACCTCGACGCGCTCACCGCCCGATAGCCGCGGTGCCCCCGGTCGCGAGGGTGCGCAGAATGCCAGTTTCAGCGCGGCGGAGCCGTCATTTTGCGCACGCTCGCGCAGCGATGCAGCGATGGTTCAGCCCAAATACTCCGACTCCAGCACCAGATCGTGCAGCAGCGTCTGATACTCGACATGCGCCTTGTGCTCGACGGTGTTCCACCGCGTGCCCTGCTGCTCACGCATGTAGGCGCGGTACTTCGGGGCGCCGGGCACCTTGACGTTATCGGCGACGACGATCGCACCCGGATGCAGCCAGCCGCGGTCGACGATGCTGTGCAGGTCGGCCAGGTACGCGTCCTTGTCGTGGTCGAGGAACAGGAAGTCCAACGCCCCGGCGGCAAATCCGTGCTCGCTGGCCAGCGCATCGAGGGTGCGCCCGCCGTCGCCGATGGTGCCGACCACACACGTCACCCGGTCGGCCACGCCCGCGTGCGCCCAGATCTGCCGGGCGTTGACGGCGTTGGCCTCGGCGAGTTCCACCGAGTACACCTTGGCGGTCGGGGCGGCGCGGGCGATGCGCAGCGCGCCGTAGCCGCAGTAGGTGCCCAGTTCCAGCGCCAGCTTCGGGTCGGCCCGCCGTACCGCGGCATCCAGCAGCGCGCCCTTCTCGTCGCCGACGTTGATCAGCATCGACTTCTCGTAGGCGAACTTGTCGATGGTGGCCAGCACGTCGTCGATGTCCCCGGCGCGGGCGTTTTTCAGGACGTAGTCGACGGCCGCGGCTTCCCGCCCGTCACCGATCTGGCCCGTCGTGACGATGCCGCGGGTGCCGGCCCCGGCCATCCGCAGCACCGACCACCGCAGAAACGGCAAACGCTGTTTGAGACCCATGGTGGACAGCGTAGGCACCGCCGACGCGGATCGGTCGGCTACCTTGCCCGCGGGTCTGCCACTGCGGACCTGTTTGCGCGGTTAGACTTGCCCGGATGTTCGTCTTGTCCGCACGTGGTCTGGCCTGGGACGGTCGGGTATGACCGACCGGCCCGACGACGACGATGCCGGCGTCAGCCGGGATCAAGGGGCCGCGCCGACAAGCAGCGCCGACGACGATGATGCCGGCGTCAGCCGGGATCGAGGAGCGGCGCCGACAAGCAGCGCCGACACCGGCCCCGAGATCGGTCTGACCGGTCGGCCGCCGCGGCATACCCCCGAGCCGGCTCCGCGCACCTCGCACGGCCCGGCCCAGGTCATCGCCATGTGCAACCAGAAGGGCGGGGTGGGCAAGACCACCTCGACGATCAACCTGGGTGCCGCGTTGGCCGAGTACGGCCGCCGGGTGCTGCTGGTGGACCTGGATCCGCAGGGCGCGTTGTCGGCGGGCCTGGGCGTGCCGCACTACGAGCTGGACCACACCATCCACAACCTGCTGGTCGAGCCGCGGGTCTCCATCGACGACGTGCTGATGCACACCCGGGTCCGGCACATGGACCTGGTGCCGTCCAACATCGACCTGTCCGCCGCCGAGATTCAGCTGGTCAACGAGGTCGGTCGGGAACAATCCCTGCACCGCGCGCTGCATCCGGTGCTGGACCGCTACGACTACGTGCTGATCGACTGCCAGCCGTCGCTGGGGCTGCTCACCGTCAACGGGCTGGCCTGCGCCGACGGCGTCATCATCCCCACCGAATGCGAGTACTTCTCGCTGCGCGGGCTGGCGCTGCTGACCGACACCGTCGAGAAGGTGCGCGACCGGCTCAACCCGAAGCTGACCATCAGCGGCATCCTGGTCACCCGCTATGACCCGCGCACGGTGAACTCCCGTGAGGTCATGGCCCGGGTGGTGGAACGCTTCGGTGACCTGGTGTTCGACACGGTGATCACCCGCACCGTGCGGTTCCCGGAAACCAGCGTCGCCGGGGAGCCCATCACCACGTGGGCACCCAAGTCAGGCGGTGCCGAGGCCTACCGTGCGTTGGCGCGCGAGGTCATCGACCGATTCGGCGCGTGACCGGTCCCGAGACATCCACGCAGGGCGGCTTCCAGGTCAGACTGACCAATTTCGAGGGGCCGTTCGACCTGTTGCTGCAGCTGATCTTCGCGCACCGGCTCGACGTCACCGAGGTGGCGTTGCATCAGGTCACCGACGACTTCATCGCCTACACCCGGGAGATCGGCGCGCAGCTGGGGTTGGAGGAGACGACGGCGTTCCTGGTGATCGCCGCCACCCTGCTCGACCTCAAGGCGGCCCGGCTGCTGCCGGCCGGGCAGGTTGACGACGAAGAGGACCTAGCGCTGCTGGAGGTCCGTGACCTGCTGTTCGCCCGGCTGCTGCAGTACCGGGCCTTCAAACACGTCGCGCAGATGTTCGCCGAGCTGGAGGCGGCGGCGCTGCGCAGCTATCCGCGGGCGGTGGCGCTGGAGGAGCGGTTCGCCGACCTGCTGCCCGAGGTGATGCTGGGCGTCGACGCCGAGCGGTTCGCCCAGATCGCGGCGACCGCGTTCACGCCGCGGCCGGTGCCGACGGTGGCCACCGAGCACCTGCACGAGCTGATGGTATCGGTGCCTGAGCAGGCCGGACACCTGCTGACGCTGCTGGAGGCCCGCGGCCAGGGGCAGTGGGCGTCGTTCGCCGATTTGGTGGCCGACTGCGGGGCGCCGATCGAGATCGTCGGCCGCTTCCTGGCGCTGCTCGAACTGTATCGGGCGCGGGCGGTAGCATTCGATCAACCAGAACCACTTGGTGTGCTCCAGGTTTCGTGGACCGGAGAACGTCCGACCAACGAAGACCTAGTGAAAGACCAGTCATGACCAGCCCCGACGAGAATCTCGATGCCGATCTGGGCATCGACGTCGCCACCGCACCCGAGCTGGAAGACGCCGAGCTGGGGGCGGTGCTGGAGGCATTGCTGCTGGTGGTGGACACCCCGGTGACCGTCGACGCGCTGGCCACGGCCACCGAGCAGCCGGTGTACCGGATCGTGGCCAAGCTGCGGCTGATGGCCGAGGAACTCACCGCACGCGGCAGCGGCATCGACCTGCGGGAGGCCGGGGGCGGCTGGCGGCTGTATACCCGCGCCCGGTATGCGCCCTATGTGGAGCGGCTGCTGCTGGACGGCTCGCGGTCGAAGCTGACCCGCGCCGCCCTGGAGACGCTGGCCGTGGTCGCCTACCGCCAGCCGGTGACCCGGGCCCGGGTCAGCGCGGTGCGCGGGGTGAACGTCGACGCGGTGATGCGGACCCTGCTGGCGCGCGGACTGATCACCGAGGCCGGCAACGACCCCGACACCGGGGCGGTGACGTTCGCCACCACCGAGCTGTTTTTGGAGCGGCTGGGGTTGTCGTCGCTGGAGGAGCTGCCCGACATTGCGCCGCTGCTGCCCGACGTCGACGTGATCGACGACCTCAGCGAATCACTGGATTCCGAGCCCCGGTTCATGAAGCTCGGCGGTGGGCCGGCGCCGGATCAACCGTTGACCTTCGACGTGGATCACGACTGATGGCCGATTCCGAGGGTGTGCGGCTGCAAAAAGTGTTGTCCCAGGCCGGGGTTGCCTCGCGCCGGGTGGCCGAGAAGATGATCCTCGACGGGCGCGTCGAGGTGGATGGGCAGCTGGTGACCGAGTTGGGCACCCGGGTCGACCCGAATGTGTCGGTGATCCGGGTGGACGGCGCCCGGGTCAGCGTGGACGACTCGCAGGTGTATCTGGCGCTGAACAAGCCGCGCGGGATGCATTCGACCATGTCGGACGATCGGGGCCGCCCGTGCATCGGGGACCTGGTCGAGCATCGGGTTCGCGGCAACGCCAAGCTGTTTCACGTCGGGCGGTTGGACGCCGACACCGAAGGTCTGATGCTGCTGACCAACGACGGCGAGCTGGCGCACCGGCTGATGCACCCGTCGTATCAGGTCCCCAAGACGTATGTGGCCACCGTGCCGGGGACGGTGCCGCGCGGGTTGGGCAAGAAGCTGCGGGCCGGTGTCGACCTCGACGACGGCCCGGTGCGGATCGATGACTTTGCGGTGGTCGACGCCGTGCCCGGCAAGACGATGGTGCGGGTGACGTTGCACGAGGGTCGCAAACGCATCGTGCGGCGGCTGCTGGCCGCGGTCGGATATCCGGTGCAGGAGCTGGTGCGCACCGACATCGGTGCGGTGTCGCTGGGGGAGCAGCGGCCGGGCAGCATCCGGGTGCTGAACCGCAAAGAAATCGGGGAACTCTACAAGGCGGTGGGTCTGTGACTGGGATGGCCGTCGCCGTCGACGGTCCCGCGGGGACCGGAAAATCGTCGGTGTCACGGGGATTGGCGCGCGCGCTGGGTGCGCGCTACCTGGACACCGGTGCCATGTACCGGATCGTGACGCTGGCGGTGCTGCGGGCCGGGATCGACCCGGCCGACGCCGCCGCCGTCGCTGAACTCGCCCAGACGGTGCAGCTGTCGGTCGGCTACGACCCCGACGAAGACCGTGCTTACCTTGCCGGAGAAGACGTTTCGGCGGAGATCCGCGGCGAGGCGGTCACCGGGGCGGTGTCCGCGGTGTCGGCGGTGCCGGCGGTGCGGACCCGGCTGGTGGCCCTGCAGCGCGAGCTGGCGGCCGGGCGGGGCAGCGTCGTGGTGGAGGGCCGCGATGTCGGCACCGTGGTGCTGCCCGACGCGCCGGTGAAGATCTTTTTGACGGCCTCCGCGGAGATCCGGGCCCGCCGCCGCAACGACCAGAACGTCGCCGCCGGGTTGCCCGACGACTACGACGCGGTGCTGGCCGACGTGCGTCGCCGCGACCATCTGGACTCCACCCGGGCGATGTCCCCGCTGCGGGCCGCCGATGACGCGATCGTGGTGGACACCAGCGCGATGTCCCAGGCCGAGGTGGTCACGCATCTGCAGGACCTCGTCGAACAACGCAGCGGGGCGATGCGATGAGCGACTCGGATTTCTCCGGCGCCGACGGCACCTGGTCCGACGAAAGCGACTGGGACCTGGGGCCCGACGCCGACGTCGACGACCTGACCGAGGAATCCGGGCCGCCGCCGGTGGTGGCAGTGGTCGGGCGGCCCAACGTCGGCAAATCCACGCTCGTCAACCGCATCCTGGGCCGCCGCGAGGCCGTCGTGCAGGACCTGCCCGGGGTGACCCGGGACCGGGTGTCCTACGACGCGCTGTGGACCGGGCGCCGGTTCGTGGTGCAAGACACCGGCGGTTGGGAACCCGACGCCAAGGGCCTGCAGCAGCTGGTGGCCGAACAGGCCTCGGTGGCCATGCGCACCGCCGACGCGGTGATCCTGGTAGTGGACTCGGTGGTCGGGGCCACCGCCGGGGACGAGGCGGCCGCCCGCATCCTGCGCCGCTCCGGCAAGCCGGTGTTCTTGGCCGCCAACAAGGTTGACGGGGAGAAGGGCGAAGCCGACGCCGCCGCGCTGTGGTCGCTGGGGCTGGGCCAGCCGCATGCGGTCAGCGCGTTGCACGGCCGCGGCGTGGCCGACCTGCTCGACGAGGTGGTCGCCGAGCTGCCCGAGGTCGCCGAATCGGCCGGCGGCGGCGGTGGGCCCCGGCGGGTCGCGCTGGTGGGCAAGCCCAACGTCGGCAAGAGTTCGCTGCTGAACAAGCTGGCCGGCGATCAGCGGTCGGTGGTGCACGACGTGGCCGGCACCACCGTGGATCCGGTCGACTCGCTGATCGAGTTGGGCGGCAAGGTGTGGCGGTTCGTCGACACCGCCGGGCTGCGCCGCAAGGTGGGGCAGGCCAGCGGGCACGAGTTCTACGCCTCGGTGCGCACCCACGGCGCCATCGACGCCGCCGAGGTGGTGCTGGTGCTGATCGACGGCTCGGTGCCGTTGACCGAACAGGATCAGCGGGTGCTGTCCATGGTGATCGAGGCGGGCCGGGCGCTGGTGCTGGCGTTCAACAAGTGGGACCTGGTCGACGAGGACCGCCGCTACGACCTGGAGCGCGAGATCGACCGGGATTTGGCCCGGGTGGGCTGGGCGCAGCGGGTCAATATCTCCGCCAAAACCGGTCGCGCCGTGCAGAAGCTGGTGCCGGCGCTGGAGAACGCGCTGGCGTCGTGGGACACCCGCATTGCGACCGGGCGGCTCAACACCTTCTTCAAAGAGGTCGTCGCCGCCACGCCGCCGCCGGTGCGCGGCGGCAAGCAGCCGCGGATCCTGTTCGCCACCCAGGCCACCGCCCGGCCGCCGACGTTCGTGCTGTTCACCACCGGCTTTTTGGAGGCCGGCTACCGGCGGTTCTTGGAGCGGCGGCTGCGGGAGACGTTCGGGTTCGACGGCAGCCCGATCCGCATCAACGTGCGGGTGCGCGAAAAGCGGGGCGCTAAGCGGTCACGCTGATCCGGTGGCGCCGCGCTGACGCCACCCGGATAGGGTGCTGCGGGTGCCGATCTCTGAGTTGATCTTGATTGTGTTGGCCGGGGTGGGCGCCGGTGCGATCAATTCCCTGGTCGGGTCGGGCACCCTGATCACCTTCCCGACGCTGGTGACGCTGGGCTTTCCGCCGGTGACCGCGACCATCTCCAACTCGGTCGGCCTGGTCGCCGGCGGCGTGTCCGGCACCTGGGCCTACCGCCGCGAGTTGCGCGGCCAGTGGCACCGGCTGCGCTGGCAGATCCCCGGGTCGCTGCTCGGGGCGGTCTGCGGTGCATACCTGCTGCTGCATCTGCCGGAAAAGGTGTTCAACCGGGTGGTGCCGGTGTTGCTGGTCGGCGCGCTGGTGCTGGTGGTGATCGGCCCGAAGATCCAGGCCGTCGCGCAGCGCCGCGCCGAGGCCGCGGGCCGCGCGGTGGACCACCTGAGCCGCCGGCGGCTGGCGGCGCTGGTGCTCGGGACGTTCTTAGTGGGTGTGTACGGCGGCTATTTCGCGGCGGCGCAGGGCATCTTGCTGATCGGCGTGATGGGGGTGCTGCTGCCCGAGTCGATGCAGCGGATGAACGCTGCGAAGAATCTGCTGGCGCTGGTGGTCAATCTGGTCGCGGCACTGGCCTACACGCTGGTGGCGTTCGAGCGGATCAGCTGGGTCGCGGCCGGGCTGATCGCGGCCGGCTCGCTGGTGGGGGGCTGGCTGGGTGCGCACTACGGGCGGCGGCTGTCACCGAACGCGCTACGGGTCGTGATCGTCGTCGTCGGGCTGATCGGGTTGTACCGGCTGCTCACCGTCTAGGTTGGGCGACCCGCGGCTATCGGCATCCGGCAGGTAGCGTTCCGGGTGGTGGAAATCGTTGGTGCGGCCGGGCAGGCCGAGCTCGGGTGGGGGAATCCACTGGGTGTCGCCGTTGGGGAGACGTACTGTCCGCCAGCCCTTTTCCATGAGTTTGTGTTCGGGGTGGCAGGCTAGGGCGAAGTTGGTGATATCGGTGGTGCCGCCCTGGCTCCATTCCTGCATGTGGTGTGCCTCGCAGTGGTAGCCGGGCACGTCGCAATTGGGATAGGTGCAGCCGCGGTCCTTCGCGTACAGCACCACCCATTGATCCGCTGAGGCCACCCGGCGGGTGCGTCCGAGATACAGTGGGCGGCTTTGGTGCTCGTCAAAAACGACCAAATAGTGGTAGGCGTGGCTGGCCATCCGGATCAGGTCGCGCATCGGCAGCAGGCTGCCGCCGCCGGTCACGGCGTACCCCGCGCCCTCGGTGAGTTCCTTGAGCGTCGTCGTCGCGATCATGGTCACCGGCAGCCCGTGGTGTGTCCCCAGCTTGGGGTCACCGAGCTGGCCGCGGACCAGTGCGTTGAGCGCATCGTGCTGGCGCTGGGACGGGGTGCGCAGATCGGTGCTGCGGGCGTCGTCGGCGGGCTCCCCGCTGACGCAGGGTGTTTCGTCGTCCGGGTTGCACATGCCGGGGGCGGCGAACCGGGCGAACCAGGCATCGAGGTTGGCGCGCAGCTCGGGGGAGGCGACCAGCCGGCCGATGCTCATCCCGTCGCGGCGCTGGGCGGACCAGGTGAAGCCGCGGTGGCGGGCGCGGTCGGCGTCGGTGAATTTCCCGTCCGGGTTGATGTTGATCGCGTAGCGGTCGGCCGCTTTCTTCAACTGGTCCGGGCGCAGCCCCTCGGCTTGCTGGGCCAGAAACCGCTCGGCCTCCGCCGCCACGTCGGGTGGTGTGAGCGCGGGCAGGTCGCGGATGAACTGCTGAATGACCCGCAGATGCTCGGTGTCGAGGACGCCGTCGTGCCAGGCCCGTGCGGTGGCGGGCAGCTCCGGTGGCAGCTGCTCGCCGGTCAGCGCGGTGCGAGGGGTGAGCTGGGCGGCGTCGCGCATCCGTCGGCGCGCTTCGGCCGGTGTGATGCGCAGCCAGTCGGCGAGCACCTTGTGCAACAGCCCGCCCAGGTTCGCCACGTCTTCCTTGGCCAGGCCGGTGATGATGTCGTGGCTTTGGGCGACTTGTTGGCGCAGGGCCGTCTCCATCTTCTCCAGCGCCCGCAGTCGCACGGCCGGTGTCATCGCGTCGAAGTCCAGCTGCCCGATGGCCGCCACCGCGGCGTCGAACGCGTCGAAGGCGGCCACCACCTCGGGCGGGGCGGTCACCCGAGGCGCCGAGACTGCTGGCGAACTCATACCCGAAATCTATCGGTGGGGTACGACAAGTTTTCCGATGCGCGGGCCCCCGGAGCTGCAGTTATCCACAGTTGCGAGTTCATCCACAGGCCGGCGGGTCGCGGCTTCACCACGCCGGCTCGCGGGACGGCGGTTGGGGCGATCGCGGGTGCCTACGGTAGGCTTTCGAGCTGCTGCCGGTTCATCCCGGCGGCTCCGGGCTGTGGCGCAGTTTGGTAGCGCACTTGACTGGGGGTCAAGTGGTCGCAGGTTCAAATCCTGTCAGCCCGACCACGAAGAAACACCAGATCAGAGGCGGTATTCGGAGCGATCCGAGGCCGCCTCTCATCGGCTCTGTGTTGGGCGCGTACGTAAGCGGAGTTGGCGGTTTCGCGGTGGCGGGAAGCGGGCAGGTGCATCTAAGCCCGAGAACTTCTCACAGTCGGTGCATCTCGCGTTCCATGCGGTAGTCCTCCAGAATGTCGTTGAGCGGCCGTATTGGGCGACGAGGACGGTCGGTGGTCCGGGTGAACATCCGGCGCGCAGTTGCTGCGAGACGAGCGCGTGCACCGGTCTTTTCACGGTCTCGTCGAGTTGTGCGGGCCGTCCCAGGCGAGTCAGGGGGCGGCTGCCGCGTTGGGGTAGGCGCGGCGGCCGGAGCCGTGGCCGGGGGAGTCTGGACGGTCCAGGTGGCGGTCTGTTCATCTAGCGTCATGGTCTTGGCCCTTGTACGGAGTCGCTGAAACCACGGGTTCGTGGGCTGTGCTGTGGGGTTGTTCTGTGGCTCCCCATCGGTTGTGCCACCGGCGCAGCGGTGTTGGCGCCCACCAGTTGAACCTGCCCATGACGGCCATGGCGGCGGGCACCAGGATGGTCCGGACGACGAAGGCGTCGACGAGCACCGCGACGGTCAACCCGACACCGAGGCCCCGCATGAAGGCGACCTCGCCGGCGGCGATCGCGATGAAGACCACCGTCATGACCAGGGCGGCGGCGGTGACGATGCGTCCGGTGCGGGCCAGTCCGAGCCCAACACTGCGCTGGTTGGCTGCACTGGTCTGCTCCGAGTTCAGCCATTCCTCTCGGACACGAGAAAGGACGAACACCTCGTAGTCCATGGACAGCGCGTAGGCGATGGCGGCCAGGGTGGGCAGGACGAACGCGGTGAGGTGGCCGGTGGCCACGGTCCCCAAGCCGTGGAGGTGGCCGTCTTGGAAGATCCACACCACGGCGCCGAACGCGGCGGTCAGCGACAACGCGTTCGTGATCAGCGCCTTAACCGGCAGTATCACGCTTCCGGTCATCAGGAACATCAGAGCCAGGGTCGCCAACGCGACCAGCGCAATCACCGACGGTGCCCGGTCGGCGATTGCGCCCACATTGTCGTTGTCGCGCTGCGCGATGCCGCCGAACAGGGCGGGAGCTGGCGCCGGGACGCTCTTGAGCTCGGCGAGTTGCCGCTGGCCGGCCTCGGAATAGGGATCACGGGTGGTGGTGACGCTGAGATAGGCGGCATCGCTTGTGATACCGGTGTCGCCAACGGCAGCGCTGACTTTCACCCCGCCCGCATAGATTCCGTCCGGCGCGGCAACCGAGACGACGTCGGCGACGCGCGATAATTTCGCGGCGTAGCCCCCGATTCCTGTTGGCGCCGAGCCGATGTCGGGCAGCACCACGGAGACGGTTCCGGCGAAGTTTGTCGTGAAGCCGTCGCGCACCAGGTCGCCGGTCTGGCGGGTCTGCGCCGAGGTGGGAAGCGCCCGATCGTCGGGATAGGCGAGTTTCATGCCCAGTATCGGCGAGCCAACCGAAAACAGAACTACCGCAACGGCGATGAGAACGAGCACCGGCCGGCGCATCACCGATGTCGCGATGCGATACCACACCGACTCGCTGTCGAGCTTGCCGGCGGCGGGCTTGCGGCCCAACCAACGTCGGACGGGAACGCGGATATCGAGAGCGTCGATGCGGTCACCGCACACGACGATCAGTGCGGGTGTAACGCACAGCGCCGCGAGGGTAGCGAAACCCACACTTGCTAGGCCGGCGTAGGCCATGGATTTGAGTAGATAGGGCTTGAACAGCAACAGCGTCGCCAAGGTGACGGCCATCGTCAGTCCGGAAAACACCACGGTGCGTCCGGCCGTGTTCAGGGTGCGTGCCAGCGCCTCGGTGTCGGGAACGCCGTGCGCCCGTTCTTCGCGATACCGATTGACGATGAACAGGGTGTAGTCGATCGCGAATGCCAGACCCGAGGCCGTTGCCAGGTTGACCGCGAAAATCGATACGTCGGTGCAGTGGTGGATCGCCCACAGGCATGCGGTGGTTGCCGCCACCGCGATCAGCGCGACGACCAACGGGAGTATCGCTGCCACCAGGCTGCCGAAGATCCAGACCAATGCGAGTGCGGTCAGCGGCACGGCAACCGCCTCCAGTTTGAGGAGATCGGCCCGCGACTGCTGTGACCCCTCGTAGTAGGCCATTGCCTGCCCGCCGACCTTCACCGTCACGTTGTCGCGGCTGCCGACGAGCGGTTGGGAGATGTCGTGGGCGCGCACCGGCGCGTCACGGTCCCCGCCTTCGACCCGGGCGACCACCAAAGCAGTGCGCTGATCGGCGCTGAGCAAGGCGCCGCGAAGTGGTGGTGGCGATGTCCAGTACGAGGCGACCTGATGCACGTAATCGCAGGCTTGTAGCGCCTGGACCACGTCGAGGCCGCGCGCTTGCGCCGCAGCGCTGTGCGCTCCGTCCGGGGTGGAGATCGTGAATACGATCGGCAGCCCACCCGCGCGGAACGTCTTGTCCAAGACGGCTTCGGCGCGCGCGGACTCCGACTGCGGAACGTCATACCCGCCCGAGGGCAGTTTGCTCGCAGCTGGCGCCCCGTAGGTTGTTGCGGCAACGAGAAACAGGAATGCGGCGGCCAGGATCCCGCGCGGGAATCGCCCTGCGGCCCAAGCAATTTTCCCCAGCACCAGCGCGCCTCCATCCGCTTGTCGATACTGGGCAGCGTCACATACGATCGTATGTATGTCAACATTCGAGCGTATGTTCTGATACGATCAGCCGTATGACGAAGTCGGGAGACGCCCGGCGCACCTCGGTGCTCGACCGGGCAACGCATGTCGCGTCCGTGGAAGGACTTACCGGGCTGAGCTTCGGACGCCTCGCGGACCGCACGCAGGTCCCCAAAAGCGCCCTGCAGACCCTCTTTGGCACCAAGCAAGATCTCCAGCTGGAGATCGTCAAGGCGGCGGTTGAGGTTTTCGTTCGGACCGTCTTGGTCCCGGTGGAATCCCATCCGGAGGGTCTGCCGCGGCTGCGCGCCCTGATGTCGGCGTGGGTTGACTACCTGCAGGTGTTCGAGGGCGGCTGCATCTTCGCGTCCGGGGCCAGTGAACTCGACGGGCACCCCGGACCGGTCCGTGACGCGCTCGCCGACGCGGTCAACGCCGGCGAAGTGCTGATCATGCGCGATGTGAAGCTAGCGATTCGGCTCGGCGAATTGCCGCCCGACACCGATGCCGAACAGCTCGCGTTCGAGCTGCACGCGATGATCTTGCAGGCCAACCACGATCGTCAACTGCTGCGCCGAACCGACGCGCTGCAACGAGCCCGCACCGCGATCGCACGCCGGCTGAACTCGGACCCACCTGCCGCGGCGACTTCGCTGAAAGGGACGTGACCGGATCAACTCGACGAGCCCCGGGCGCGGTGGCCGCGTTGCTCAATGTGGCTCGGGCGGGCGGCTGTGCAAGATTTGGCGGATGAGCTCGTCGAGCTGGGCGGCGTCGGTGACGACGGGATAGCCCTGAACGAAGCTGGTCATCACGCCGCTGATGAAGGTCAGGACGACGACTGCGCGTTCGTGGACGTGCGCTTCGGGAACGGCGGAGTCGTTGTACCAGTGGGCGATGACGCGACAGGCAAGATCGTAAAACTCGATGCCGTATTCGCGCATGGTGGCGTCGAGGTCGGGATCGTCGCGACTTTGAAGGAGCATCTCGAAGCGTGCTCGGGTGCGGGTCAGATAGGGCTCGGTCCCTGAGAGCATCACCAGTTCTGCCAGGCCCCGGGTGCCGCTATAGCCACGGCTGTGTTCCTGGTTGAGTTCGTCCATCATGGACAGGTCCGCGCGATCCAGGTATGTCAAGCGCGCGGCGACGCCCTGGAGCAGGGCTTTGCGGGTACGGAAATAGTACGACGTGGTACCCGGCGGTAGCCCGGCATGCTTGTCGACCCGTGGGTGGGTAAGTCCCCGTGAGCCGTGGGTGCCGAGCAGGGTGATGGCGGCATCGGCGATATCCGTGCGGCGCTGAGCGGCGTTGTACTTGCGACGTGCGGCGATGGTGGAAGTTTACGTCACGAGGCCCGCGTCATCGGATCCGACGCGGGCGGCGGGCGCGGGTTTCCGCCCGAGATTCCACCGCGATTTCCGTGAAACATTTCTCTACGGCGTTAGAGGATGCTAGGTTCTCGCGGATGTGCATCACCTCATCGCCTGCACGGCCGCAGGGTTCAGCCACGGTTTGCTGGCTGCCTTGGCCTGCGGTCAGGGGTTCGGCTGTGGTGCTCGCGGCCGTGCTGGTTTTCGCGTTGAGCACGGGACCGGTGTGTCGAGCCGGGTTACCGCCCGAGTTCGACGAGAACAACGACATCTGGCCGACGGCCGCGCCGGCGGCATCCTGCCGTGCCGGCGATCGGGTGGAGACCGGCCTGCAAGGTGAGGTGAGCGTGGCGGACCGCGACTCGCACCGCAGCGCCGCGGGTTACAACTGCAACATCGACCTCGCCGGCCAGTATCAGGGGCCTGGGGCGGGGTGGACCAGTGCGACGTACAAGAACTGCGTGTACATCGGGTCGACGTTCCCGCACACCGACGGTGTGCAGGTCCTTGATGTCTCCGACCCGGCCCACCCGCAGCCGACCGCGATGCTCAGCGAACCGGCCATGGTCAACGGCACCTGGGAATCATTGAAGGTCAACGAAACCCGTGGATTGCTCGCCGGCACCGGGGTGCCGTTCTTGTTCGGGCTGGGTTTCATCTCGATCTACGATATCGCCGCAGACTGCGCCCATCCGCGCCTGCTCAACGAGGGACGCGGCTCGCTGCCGGGGGTGCGGATCCCGATGCTCACCCACGAAGGCGCGTTCTCTCCCGACGGCAACACCTACTGGGCCTCCGGACAAATCTGGGCCAGCGCCGTCGACGTCTCCGATCCCACCGACCCGAACGTGGTCTGGAGCGCCCCCGCGGGATTCGCCAGCCACGGCATGGAATTCACCCCCGACGGTGACACGATGTTCATGTCCACCGCCGCCGGGATGAACATCCTGGACACCTCGGCAGTCCAGGACCGCGCCGCACCCGGGATGACGATGCACCAGCTGCTGCCCAGCCGCGGCTACAAACACTGGCATGACGGGTTGATCAGCCAGCACAGCATCTACGTCACCTACCACGGGGTCCCGTACCTGTTCAACGTCGACGAATTCGGCTCCGGGGGAGTCAAAGTCTTCGACGCCTCCGACTTCAGCGATTTACGGCTGCATACCACCATCAAACTGGAGATCAACCTGCCCCAGCACCTGGATCGCTGGGCGGCCAGCGCTTCTAGCAGCGGCGCATTCGGCTACGAATCGCACTACTGCAGCGTGGACCGCCGCACCGATCCCCAGGCCCTGGCGTGCGGATGGGCGCAGTCCGGGATTCGGGTGTTCGACGTCCGCGATCCCGACAACATCCGCGAGATCGCCTACTACAACCCGCCGGCGCAGACCGGCAAAAACGACGAACTCCCCAACTCCCAGCACGTGCGGTTCGGCGGCGTCGTCGTGCCCCCGGCCAGCAGCGCCATCGCGATCGCCCACGCCATCCTCAACGGCCAGATCAACGGCGACGACATCGTGCGCGAAGGCCGCATCATCGGTTTGGACCTCTCGGCGGACTGGTGCATGTCCCCACCGGAATTTCGCGGCAACCTGCTCTATGTCACCTGCTCGGACAACGGATTCATGGCGCTTCGCCTGGACCCCAGCGTCTACCCGCCACGATGATGTCCTTCTCGGTCCTGCGACGCGCGGTGTGGCTCGTGCTGGCCGCTGCCCTCGGCGCCGCCAGCTGCGCGGCAGCACTAGCCCGGCACCAGCCAACGCCGCCACCGGTGTTGTCCAGCAGCGATATTGGCTTCGCCCAGGACATGTCCACGCACCACCAGCAGGCCGTCACCATGACCGACATGCTCGCCACCGATAGCACCCCCGACGTGAAAGCCCTCGCCGAACAGATCCGCGTCACCCAACTCAACGAAATCGGCCAGATGACCGGCTGGTTGCAACTTGCCGGGGCGCCACCGACCTCCGCCCACCCGATGGCCTGGATGAGCGATGCTGATCACCACGACACCGGCCACCAACCCGTGAGCATGCCGGGAATGGCCAGCGCACAAGAGCTTGAACGGCTGCAGAACAGTGTCGGCGCGGCCAACCAAACCCAGTTCCTACACCTGATGATTCGTCATCACCAAGGCGGAATCGACATGGCCGCCCACGCCTTCCGGCACAGCACCAACGACGCGGTCCGCCGCACCGCCAGCATCATGGTCGACGAACAAACGCAGGAAGTCCAACTCATGGCCGTCATGCTTGACCAACACCAGGAGAACAAATAAGCGCCGACCTGCCTGGGTCCACGTCAGCTGTTGCGGTGGGCGTGCAGGACGGCCGACGCGAAGGCCTCGGGCGCTTCCTGCGGCACGTTGTGCCCAGCGGCGACCTGTTGCACGTCGAGCAGGGCCGGAAAGTGACCCTCGTGGGCGGCGCGGGGTGGCACGACCGGGGCAAGCGGGTCGCCTTGAGGATCGATCACCACGGTGGGTACCGGAATCGGCGGTTGGGCGCTGATGGCGTGTTCCAGCTCCTCAAGGGCGGGATCCCCGGCGACCAGTCCGTACCGGTGCCGGTAAGAGTGCACGACGACCGCGACGAAGTCCGGGTTGTCGAACGAGGCGGCGGTGGCCGCGAATTCGTCGTCAGTGAATGACCAAGCGGGTGACCATTCCTGCCACAGCAGCCGGGTGAAATCGCGGCGGTATGCAGCCAGGCCGGCCTGGCCGCGCTGGCCGTGTAGATAGTACTGGTACCACAGCGTCCGCTCGAGTTCCGGTGGCGCCGGCGCAGCGCTGCCCGCAATGTTTTGCACGTTGTAGCCCGACACGGTGACCAGTGCCCGCACCAGTGACGGCCACAGCGCCGCAGCCACACACGCGGCCCGACCGCCCCAGTCGAATCCCGCCACGATCGGTGTCGCCAGGCCGAGCGCACCGATTAGCTCCCGCAGATCGGCCGCCAGCGAGGTCTGCTGGCCCGAGCGGGGCGTGGCCGGATCGATGAAACGAGTTGGACCGAAGCCGCGCAAGTAGGGCACCACTACGCGCGCGCCAGCCGCGGTCAGCGCTTCGGCGACCTGACCGTAACAGCGCACGTCATAAGGAAACCCGTGCAACAACACCACCGGCCAGCCGCCGCGGTCCCCGTGCTGCTCCACGGCAACATCCAATACACCCGCCCGTACCATCGTCATCTGCGTCACCACACCACCTTGACGGCCGGCATCGTCGTGAGCAACTGCACAGGGCATTGCGACAGGGCGCGCATCGCTGGAAAAAATCGCCAAAGCCGCCGGGGTGGCCGTCGGAACCGTCTACTCGCATTTCCGCACCCGCGAGGATCTTGTCGCCCACCTGATCGCCGACCGTGTGACCCGCCTCGCCGACCTCGGGCAACGCCTACTGGAGCACAGGGATCCGGTTGCGGCGCTGTCCGAGTGGCTCGCAGTCTTCGGCGCCGATGCCGCGACCTACCAGGGTCTACCCGAGTCAGTCATCCGCACTCTTGACGATCCGGGATCGCCGTTGTTCAACTCCTGCGAGCTCATGCGCGCAACCTGCGGCGCACTGTTGGCGGGCGCCCAAGCAGCAGACCAGGTCCGCACCGACATCACCGCCGCCGACGTCCTCACAATGACCGCGGCTCTGTCCAGCGCAGCTGGCGCCAGCGGCCACGACGCCAGTCACTTTGTTGCCGTCCTCACCGACGGGCTACGCCAAAGACCCTAGAGCGCCACCATCGCCGTAGTGCAGGCCAGTTCACGGGTCCGGTCAGGTGCGGGTTCGCTCATTCCGGACGACGACAAGAACGGGGCAGAAAGGTACGTTGTGGAATGACCGTCGAACTATTACCGGCGTTGGTTGGCGACAAGGCTGTGCTCCGGCGGTTGCTGCAGTTCTACCACTACGACTTCTCCGAGTGGAACGGCGATGACGTCGACGACCACGGGGAATTCGATCACCAATATTTCGACCACTACTGGACCGACCCGAACAGCCATCCCTTCTTGATCCAGCGAACCGGCCGGTGGGCCGGTTCCGTTCTGGTGCGAACTGAGGGCGTCAGCGGCATGTCCGAGTTCTTCGTGATGCGCAAGTACCGTGGTGCTGGTGTCGGCCGAGAGGCTGCGCGGCGAGTGTTCGCGAGGTTTCCCGGTCCGTGGCGGATCCGCCAGCTTCACCGCAACGACGCGGCTACCGCGTTTTGGCGCGCCGTGATACCGGCCGGCTACGAGGAAACAGTCACCGAGGAGGGTACGGTCCAACGCTTCACCATCTGACGGCCGATGGCATGGACCCAGTGTTGTTGTCCCCGCTAACTGATCTGACGTCAAACACAAACCCCATCGAACCGTACTTGTGCACCCCTCCGAACAGATTGGACTTCCAGATGACCCGTGAGCGCATTGAGCTGCATCGCGAACAGGAAACGATGCTCATGACGCTGTACTTGCACGCCCGCGACGCTGGCTCGGCACATCCCATCCTCGGCGACCCCTACGCCGCGCGGGTGCTTGAGCGCATTGACTACGATTTTGGCCGATTCGACAAGTTGGCAGGTAATTTGCCCGTCATCATCAGCCGGGCTAAAGCCATCGACGACATCACCCGTTCCTTTCTGGCCGACCACGCTGAGGCGGTCGTCCTGCATCTTGGTTGCGGCTTGGATAGCCGTGTCCAGCGCATCAACCCGGACCCGAGTACGGCATGGTTCGACATCGATCAGGAGCCGGTCATCAACCTGCGGCGCAAACTCGTCGAAGATCGCATCGGCGTGACAACGGTCGCCGCCTCGGTGACACAACCCTACTGGTGGTCAGCGGTCCCAGCCGACCGACCCACGTTAATACTTGGCGAAGGACTGCTGATGTACCTCGCTCCCAACGACATCCGCACTCTGCTCGACGCCGCGCTAACTCGCTCCCGTGTTGCCGTCCAGACGCTTGTGTTTGACACCGTCGCGCCGTGGGTGCGGCGCGTCAGCGCCTGGCAGCCTAACTTCCGCGAGGCCTCGGCAAAGTTCCTCTCGACGACCAACGACCTGGATGCCGCCATCGATCGTCAGGACGGCGTCACCCTGCTCGCCGAACAATCAATGGTTTCCTTGGCACGTGAAGCCGCTCGCGGGCCCCTGGCAACATTCATCAGCGCGATGGACGCGTTGAGCTTCGGCCACCGCGCGATGGTCCTGCGGACCTATCTCCACCGACCAGAAACACCAGACCTCAGCCGCTGATCCTCGCGGATCCCTCCATCCGTTGTGGGGCATTTACGGAGGGCCAGTCAGAAGCCTACGCGTTTCGCGTAGATGTTCACGACGTACGGATGGCGGACCCGGCCGTGCGCGGGAATGGGGCTTGGAGGGCAGCTGGAGGAACTCTGGCGCGGCACCGGGCGTCTTCGGCCGCCGGCGCTGGTCGTGCCCACCGTGAAAGATCCGTTCACCCGAATTGATCAGCTGCCCAGGATGCGTTCGGAACTGCCCGTGTTCTCATGATCTGGGGAGAGAACAACCGGGTTCTGTCGGCGAAGGCTGGTAGAGCGTTGGCGAGGAAGCTGGGAGTCGACTACGTCGGTATTCCGGGGGCTGGACACCTTGCCGTGCTGGAACGCCCGAGCAAGCAGCCCGCCTCGTCCACGAATGCTCATCGAGGGAAGAGAAGTCAGCGCACATCGGTGAGTCCGGGGCTGGCCGGCAGCTCCTCTGCCCTCGCTAGACTCCGGGCTGCCGCGTCGGGTGCGCCTCGATGCACCCGGCCACCGACGAGATCCAGATCCTTTTCGACGTCGCTATTTCTTTGGGCGGCATCCCAGATTCTGTCCATCTCAGACAGGTTGCGACAACGACGAGTGCGATCCAGCCAATGATGGCCACCTCCACTTTCTCGGGCTGCCGGGGGCTCATGGTGACGCCCGCCGTCTCCGGGGCGCCTCACCCGGTCCGCAACCCGCAGACGTGTGGCAAGCATTCCCCTCAATGGGCGCGAACTCCGTCGAGGAAGAACTTGAGGTGGCGTCGGTATTGCTCGGGCGAGCCTGGGCTGGCGTCCATGATCCCCACAAGCGCGACCTGGAGGTGGGCGATGTCGCGCGCGGTGCAGTCTTTGCGTAGCGTGCCCTGCCGGTGGGCGGTGTCGATCATCTGCTCGACGTAGGGGTTGATCATCGTCTTGCATTCGCGCACGGTGTCATGCACGGAGCCGGCCGGGCACATCAGCGCGCGGAGGCCGCGATTGGCGGCCTGAACGGTCATGGTGTCTTCCAAGTAGCGGACGAGTCCATCCCAGCCGTCGGGCTCCTGCGCCATCGTGCGGGCCCGTTGCACCTCGCGGTCCAGGTGTTCGGCGAACAGCGCTTCGACGAGGTCCTCCTTGGTTGGGAAGTGCCGGTAGACGGTGCCCACACCGACGCCGGCCTGACGGGCAACGTCCTTCAGCGTGACCTCGATTAGCGATTCGGAGGCGAAGAGCACCGCGGCAGCTTCGAGCAGCCGGGCGCGGTTACGCGCGGCGTCCTTACGCGTCGAGGTGTGCACTGCCTCCGGCATGCCTGCATCGTACCCAATGTGGAATAGAAGGTCCGTTTCTGCTACCGTGAAACGGACCTTCTATTCCGTTTCAATGACCTGACCAGGCCACCGCCGATTCCGACGCCACCGATGCGGCGCTGCGCACCGGCCGCATCGGTATCGCATTCACCACCAGAGGAAGGAAACGTGCGTATGACCATCGCCGTCACCGGAGCTTCCGGAAATCTGGGCCGCCTCGTCGTCGAGGAACTGCTCGCCACCACTCCCGCCGAACAAGTCGTCGCGATCGTCCGCAACCCTGCGAAAGTCGCGGACCTCGCCGCCCGCGGGGTCGAGGTCCGCCGCGCGGACTACAGCGATGCACGCCTTTGGCGTCCGGCCTTGCAGGGCGTGGAGAAGCTGTTGCTGATCTCGGTCTCCGGGGCAGGTGCGAGCGAGGCACACCGCAACGTCATCGACGCCGCAGGCGACGCCGGTGTCGGGCGCATCGCCTACACCTCGATCCTGCACGCCGACACCAGCTCCAACCCGCTGGCGGGCGAGCACGCCGCCACCGAGCGCCTCATCGCCGCCACCGGTATCCCCGCGGTCATCCTGCGCAACGCCTGGTACCACGAGCTCTACACCCGCATGCTTCCCCAGTACCTCGCCACCGGTGAAGTGATCGGCTCGACCGGTGACGGACGCATCTCGGGCGCCGCGCGCGCCGACTTCGCTACCGCCGCGGTCACAGCCCTGCTCACCGAGGACCCGCAGTCGCGTACCTATGAACTCGGGGGACCAGCGTTTACCCTGGCCGACCTCGCGGAAACCATTACCGCCGTGACCGGAACAACGGTGGCCCACCGGAACCTGACGGACGACGCGTACGCTGCAGAACTTCGTGCCTCCGGAATGGATTCCGGCACCATCAGCCTCATCGTCGGGACCGACGCCTCGATCGCCGCAGGAGAGATGCAGACCGACTCAACGGATTTGGCCGGACTCATCGGCCGCGTCCCGGCACCGCTCGCCGAGGCGATCCGCGCCGCCGCCTGACGCCGACGGCCAACCCAATTTCGTCTAGAAGAAAAGGAAGACACCATGACGAACACCTCCTCAGCGTTCGACCCCCATGCCCTGCTCGCGGAGGCCCGCATCGGCGTGCTCGCCACCATCAAAGCCAACGGAATGCCCCAACTCTCCCCAGTCTCACCGTTCTACGATCCCGAAACCAAAACCATCCTCATCTCGGTATCCAACAAGCGCGCGAAGACCGCCAATCTGCGTCGCGATCCACGCGCCGCTCTCCAAGTCACCCGCGACGACGGGTGGGCCTGGGCCACCGCCGAGGGACCGGTCACACTGACCGACCCCACCACCGACCCGCACGGCCCCGAAGCCGAGACGCTTCTCGACTTCTACCGCCGCACCGCGCGCCAGGCTCCCGACTGGGACGACATCCGCGCCACCATCGTGTCGGATCAGTTGGTGCTGGTGACCTTGAAAGTGGAGAAGGTCTACGGCGCGGAATTGCCGCAGCGCCTGAAGGAATATGGCGAGAAGTTCAAGTAATGTTCCGGCGGCCGCGAGAAAGCTCGATCATCCATAGGCGGGCTCGACCGGCGCACATACCGAGCGCTAGCGACCGCTGATTATCAGCTCCGCGGCACGCTCTCCGATCATCATCGCCGCGGCATTCGTGTTGCCGCCGACGATACTCGGCATGATCGAAGCGTCGGCCACGCGAAGCCCGTTCACACCACCCACCCGGAGCGCGGGATCGACCACCGCGCGCTCGTCGGTGCCCATCCTGCAGGTCCCGACCGGGTGATACACACCCGACGCGTTCCGCCGTACGAAGTCCGCCAGGTCCGCACCTTCCTGATCCGCAGCAGGCAGCACCTCACGGCCGAGTTCCGGGGCGATCGCACTGTGCCCGACCGTTTCCCGAACCAGCTCCATCCCGGCGACGAGGGTCGCCAGATCTCGGGGCTCAGCCAAATAGTTGGGATCGATTAGCGGCAGGGTGAACGGATCGCTCGACGCCAACCGCACGGTCCCACGGCTTTCGGGATAGATCATCGTCGGCATGAGCGTCAAGGACGGCGATGAATCGGCGGCCAGGTGCAGGCCGGGCTTGTCCTGATTCTCTGGATAGCTCATCGGGAGGATGAACATTTGCAGGTCGGGCACGCCGGTACCGGTTCGCAATCCGCAATTAACGAAAGCTACCGCTTCGAACAACGTGTGCGCGAGATACGTGGAGCGCGGGCGCACGCACTCGCGAACCATCGCTCCCGCAAAACTCACCGGTGACGCGCTACGTCCGCCGGGGGCAAGGTATGACATCGGGACAAACAGATGGTCGTGCAAGTTGTCGCCCACCGGCAGGTCGGCGATCACATCGATCCCGTGCGCGCGTAGGTGCGCCGCGTGGCCGATGCCGGACAACATCAATAGTCGCGGCGAACCCAGCGAACCCGCGCTGATGACCACTTCACGACTCGCTCGCGCAGGCGCGAGCGAACGCCGGTTCCTGCTCTCAACCAGTTCCACCCCAACCGCGCGGCTGTCTTGCACGATTACCCGTGTCGCGGTAGCGCCAGTGATCACTCGCAGATTGGGCGGTGCGTCCGACAAATATCCGCGATCGGTTCCCACCCGCCGGCCGGCGCGGGCGTTCTGCTGCAGTGCTGCCACCCCGGCCTGCTGCGCCCCGTTGTAGTCGTCGTTCATCCCTACGCCGGTGGTCGCCGACAACGCGGCCATGTAGCTTTCCGTGACCGGCGCCAAGCCCGTGGCCCGTTCCACCGCAATCGGGCCGTCCCCGCCTCGCAGATCGCTCGAACCGTCCTCGAAACTCTCCAGTCGCCGGAATGACGGCAGCACATCGGAAAACCCCCAGCCCTCCGCGCCGTCGGACGCCCAGTCGTCGTAGTTCTGCCGGTTTCCGCGCACGAACGCCATCCCATTGATGACGCTACCGCCCCCGAGTACCCTGCCCTGGGACTGAGGAATCTTGCGCCCGTGCATGTGTCGTTGAGGGATTGTGTGTGCCGGCCACGTGACGAAACGCTGCAAGGCGGTCGCCGCGTGAATAGCTCCGCACATGCCCGGAACCGTGACCAGTGGTCCACGTTGCCGACGTCCCGACTCGATCAGGATGACCGCCGCGCCGGTGTCGGCCAGCCGCCGAGCGACGATCGCCCCCGAGCTTCCCGATCCCACGACGACGTAATCCGCAGTTCTCGAGCCGGATTGACCGTTGGCCACCCGTGCTCGCTTCATCCCAAACCTCCGTTGGGATTGCAGCGGTCGGACTCCGGTCTGATGTCGGATGGGCGGCCATCGGGTTGCGCGATCTGCCAGGTGCTCCCAGCCCCAGCGGTGAACGGGCCTGGGGCGCCCTGGGCTTCGTAGTAGCCGCGCGGATCCCAGGTCTTCGCCGACGGGTACGGCCACGGGCAGGCGACGGTCGACGCCGCGCCAGTCGCGCGTACCAGCCAAAATGTTGAGCTGAAGCAGATCATTGCGATGTTCAGCGCAACCGCCATGACAAGGAAGGTGGCCAGGGTGGGGCGGCGGGCATAGAGGCGAAAGCGTTGGGCGAGTTTCTCGGCCTGTGATTTCCCGGTGTCGTCGCGATAAAGCAGGACCGACGCCGGAATCATCACGATCGTGATCAGCTCGGCCATCAGAAGCGGGAACTGGCTGTTCTTGCCCAGGTCGATCGTGCCGAATTCGATGACATGCGTGTAGGTGAGGAATTGGGTGCGCACCAGCAGAACCTCTTGGGCGACATCCCAGATCGCCCCGATCACGAAGGTCAGCGCCGCGATGGAGATCAGCGGGTGGCGCCAGACGAAAGCATCCGGTTCACGGCGCTTCTGGATGCTACGCAGGGCCGGCAAAGCCAGGAAGTAGGGGAGCAGGACGTAGGGCGCGTACACGAACGAGGTCAGCGGCATGATGATCGGCGAGACATTGAGCAGCGGCCAATCTCGGGGGAAGTGCCACAGGTTTGGGTTGTAGACCAGGCCGATCGCCCAATTATTGATCGCGTCCCACCAGAAAAGGGTGCTGGAGGCGATGGTCATGAGTATGACCGGATGTCCCCGATGGCGCCGCCAGACAATAACCGAGGCAACGATGGTGACGACAAACAGGACGGCGCCCAACACCTGCCCGAGCGTGAGCCAATCGACGTTGGACCACAGCGGCTCCACCGGCGGGGGTTTGCCCGCGCCGTCCGGATTGCGATTGTCCGGCGACGCCGGTCCATGCTTTTCGGCGGTCGCCAGCAGGACCGCGGCCAGGCCGGCGGCGAGGGCCCAGCCGGCGAAGCCCTTCCATGATGGAGTGGTTTGCCGGCGCGACAGGCCGTCGGCGTCTGCTGAGCCCTGCACGGGATTTAACGACTTCATGGCGCTCCAGGGTGAATCCGCGACTCTTGGCGACGCGAGACGACTCTCGCCTCCGCGAAGGACGCTAACACAGATAGTTCAGAATATGAACTAGTTGGCGTAGATTGCACGGTAGGCTGTGACTTCGTGACCGAGACCATTGGTGCTGCCGACGATGGCGATATCGTCGAGTTTCTCGGTGCGGTGACTGATGTTCGACGCATGATCTCGAACCTGACCGTCCCGGTCGCACGGCAATACGGGGTCTCTGAGCGGACGCTGGCCATCATTCTGCTTGTGCATGCCGGACTCGACCGTCCGGGCTTGCTGATCGAATACCTCAACGTATTGCCGAGCACGATAACCTCGGATATCGACAAACTTGTTACCGCGGGTTTGCTGCGTCGGACACCTTCGGCCGCCGACCGGCGGGTCAAAAAACTTGAGGTCACCCGCGAAGGACTTGCTGCACAACATGAATTGCTGACACAGCTGCAACGGTTCTTCCGAGCGAAGGTCACCGACGTGTCGCTCGACGAGCTTTACTCCTGCATCGCCACGCTCCGTAAACTCAGCGGCGCCCCGCAGCCATCCGTTCCCAATCCGTTGCGTCGTGCCGGAAAAGTTGACCAATAAACCTGCGCTTGGGTGTAGAAGAGGTGCGCGGTGTGTGGTCATGGCTTCGGGCCCAGGCAATTGTCAGTACTCCAGTCATTGAGGTGACGTATACCGTGCTGGACGTCGACGTAGTGCGGAGCGATGAAGGTCTTGGTAACCGCCATCAAGACCATCAAGATGCCCAGGGTCGCGAACCCGGACACCGCCCCGTTGGGGTTCCACGCCGTATTGAATGCAAAGTGGCCGTGCAGCACTTCATACCAGGGGTCCGTCCCGATGAATCCGCCCAGCACGGCCCAAATGGTCAAGAACACACCCATTCGGAACCCATACAGATCGCGCACCGGGCGCGCGCGGTCTTCGGGCGCCCGGAAGACCAGAGGCCAGACCAGTGTCCCGGCTCCCATCACGAGGGCTTGCCCGACCAATGCCGGGTCGTTGGGGCGGTCGTACCGCAGGTGAATCACGATCAACCACTGCAGCGGAACCGAAAGCAGAAACCAAGTCAGATAGACGATCTCACAGCGGCGTTTGCCGGGGTTGACTGCCAGCAGATGGAGTGTCCGCGACGGCCGAGCGTCGGCCGAAGTTGCGGGTTGCCCTAGCCGATGACGGCTACGCTTTGTTGATCGGATCGCCATGGCCGCCTACGTAGGTACCTTTGTTGGTGATGAGGAGCATCTGGCTGGCGGCATCGTCGCCGTGGATGCAGTAGAGGCGGCCCTCAAGGGTGACGGCGCACGTGCTACCACGATAGAACAGCCGGTGTTCGGTGGTTAAGATATGTTGCCTAACGCCTGAGTCGAACCGCGGCTCGTCGGCATGGTACGCGCGCGGCGCGGAATGCCCTGGGAACCAGCCGATTTCATTTTCGTAGTGGTTCGCCCCCGGAATCTGACCGGAACACCCGTAGCTGCCATCGTCGCCGATTCCGCACAGCATGCCCGTGGGCGTGGCGAACCACACCCCGTCCCTGTCGGCGACCAAGAATTTTTGCAAACCGCCAGCGCCTTCGTAACCGGTGATGTCCGGGTATGCGATGGGATCGGCCGTCGCCTGCGCGGGGATGACCACACTGGTCAAAGACCAAGCGATCATCGCAGCCAGGACACCAAGAGGATGAATAGCCCGGTACCACACGGGTTAGCCGTTCAGCCAGGTGTGATCCGGCGTAATCAGCATCCGCCAGGGCCCCCGTTCGCAATAGGTGCTCCCGTCGACTGTGGTACCGCACGCGGTGCCGTCGCTCTCGATATAGTTCAGCGGCGGTATACCGAGGCTGGCTCGTGGTTGCGGGAACCTGACGGCCATCGTCCAGTCGTAATGGACCCTGGTGTCGCCATTGATCCAGCCGATCTGGCGCACATTGGGCGGTGCGCCGGGAATGTCACCCGTGCATCCGAAGCTTCCGCGGAACCAGATTCCGCACGTCAGGCCCTGTGCAGTGTCAAACCAGTAGCGGCCATCATCGGCGCGGTACGGTCCGGCATCAATCTTCGTGAAGTACCGCAACTTCGGGTACGGATCCGTCGCAGGTTCGGGGTCTGCCGCGGCAGGAGCGCCAACCTGCAGCAGGACGGTAACGACGCCGCCGGCGAGGACGGCCACGGTCCGGGTATGCGCCCAGGATCGCCGCGGCGGTGTTCGGCCGTCACCGGCACAAGTTGAGTGCACCTGCCCCCCTTTGTCGCTGCAACGCCGGGATGGATGCGGGAGATCACTGGTCGCGCTCGACGCGATCTCTGGCACGTCGGACACCATATGTCTGACCTTTTCCGGTGTCAACGGTTCTGCATTCGGGTGTATCTCGGCTGCTGCGGACCGCAGGTTACGTGTCTTGGCTACGAGACACCTAACACGACGGACGTCAAGACGAAGCCGGCCCCGTGCAGGATGTCGGTTCCGTAATGCGTGTAGCTGCAGTCCGGAATCAACTTGTAGCCCTGCACAATCAATCCGTGGATAGCAGCGGCCTCTCCCGCGCCGTAGCCGGACAGCAGTGTTGCCTTACTTCCGGTGTAACCGATGGTACGAAGTGCGGGCATCGGGTCGGTATCGGGAGACGCACCGGTGCGGTGGTTCACGTAATCGTCGGTTGCGTGATTCATCATCTCCGCGGCGCGCGCGACAAGTGGATCCCACTGCAACGGCGGGCAGGGACCGCGCGCAGCATCGACAGCGCTGGTCAAGGCGGTTTCCGGCGCGGCGCCGGCATAACCGCCGGTGCAAGGCAGCAGAAGCAAAACAGCAGCTACGTCAATAAAGGTATGGAGCTTTCGGAGAGCCGGCATCGCTGTGATTCCCTCTGCAGGCGGCGGTTTGGTGCCATGATACGGCTCCTGCGCCGCCAGTCTAACGATGTTGGAACGGAGAAACCTCCAGATATTTTTCCCTAAAACTCTGGCGTCCAGCCCGGAGGTCGGTCACACTCACTCGGGAGGGCGAGCCCGGTGACGAAGCCTGGTCGTCGTCTCGGAATGGAGGTGGGCAATGCGGCGGTATGCGCGGCCGTTCCTGGCAGTGCTGGCGGTGGTGGCCGCTGCGCTATTCGCGTGTGTGGGGCCCGCCGGCGCTCGACCGACAGCCGACGAGATCGCGCCGCCGCTGCCGGTCATTGCCCCAACGCAGACGAACTGGCAGCCGAAGTTTCCCTCACCGTATGACCAGACGCGGAACAGTGTCACCGATGCGGAGATCACCGCGGAGGGCGAAATGTGTCAGTGGTACAGCGCGCAATACAACACGTTGATGGATCAGATTGACAACGTCAACGTCAATATTGTCCGGAGCAACGGCGACTACGGTGTCGACGGCAACGCGGAGCTGGCCGACGCGGTGGCCGCGAATATCGACCAATCGGTGGAGTTCCTGACGCCGCGAGTCGCGGCACTGACCATCATCCCCGACTTTGCCGGTGACATGTATTTTCCGCTCTACCAGGGGGAAAGCTTCTACCGGCTATGGCAGCAATTGTCGAACGTCAGCGGCGGTATACGTGGGCGGCAGCCGGTCTGGTTCTACGGCCCCTCGCTTCAGCACGCCCAGCGGTGGGGGAGCCGAATCAACCGTTCACATGTGTGCCGGTAGCGATGGTGGAGAAGAGCATGAAGTCGGGATGCATTGTGGCCGTGCCTCGTTGCGTTGATTTCACAGGTGGGGCAGGGGCATCTTGACGGTAGTTTCCACCACGCCGTCGGACCAGATCGTTCCAAAGTCCCCCGGTGTTCGGGATGGCTCGCGGGGGCGTCCGGTGATTTGGGCGAGACTACGCGGCGCGGTCCGGCACGTGATGATGATCCCGGTGCTCAGCATCGGGACCACCGGTCGTGGTGTCCTGCTGGCACTGTCGGCGGTGCGCTACTCCGCGCAGGATGCTGTGACCGCGCGTTTGCCGGCGGGGGAGATCGTCACGCAGGCCTGGACGTTGCTGAAGGTCACGGCCACACCGGCCGTGCTGATGGCCATTCCGTTCGGAGCAATCGTGTCCGTGCAGACGTCGGGCCTGGTGAATCAAGTCGGGGCGAGCTCGCTGATTGGCGCGGCCAGCGGGGTGGGTGTGATCAGGCAGGGAGCACCGATCACCGCCGGCCTGTTGATGGGTGGGGCGGCTGCTTCCGCGATCGCCTCGGACCTGGGTGCCCGTGCGGTGCGTGAGGAACTCGATGCACTTCGTGTGATGGGCGTAAATACGGTGCGACACTTGGTCGTACCGAGGCTGCTTGCCCTGATCCTGATCGCCCCGATCCTGTGTTCGCTCATCATTGCCACAGCGGTGATGGCGTCCTTCATTCTTGCCGTCGAAGTGAGCGATGTCAGCAGCGGCGGCTTCTGGATGTCGTTTGGGTCGTTTGCCACCGTGACCGACGTGTGGTTCACCATCGGCAAGTCGATTCTGTTCGCGAGCATCGTGGCAGTGATTTCGTGCCTTCGTGGGATGGAGGCCAAAGGGGGCCCTCGCGGTGTCGCTGACGCCGTCAACTCTTCGGTAGTGCTCAATGTGGTCTGTATTGCCGTCGCGAACTTAGCGGTCACGCAGATTCAGACAATGTTCTTCCCGATGGCGGTAGCATAATGACGCCGCCTGGTATGGTACGGGCGTCGACGTTGTTTTCACGGCGCCTCCAGATATTTCGCGTTGTACAAGTACTTTTCAGGCCGGTCGGCCAGTTTGTCGTATTCGTTGCGCAGGTCATCTGGCTGTTGCCGGTCACCGTGAGGCGCTATCAGCGCCAGACACTGCAGGCGATGAACAACCTGGCCTGGGGACGCGGATCGATCATTGTGGATGGCGGCGTCGTCAGCGTCTTGGTGATCCTGGGCATGGCTGTCGGTGCATCGGTGGCGGTCGAAGCCTTCGCCACGTTGAATCTGATCGGATTCGGAGCCCTGTCGGGCATCATCGGTGGTCTGGTTAATGTGCGGGAGATGGCGCCCCTTGTTGCCGGGATCGCATTCGCCTCGCAGGCAGGTTGTCGCATGACGGCAGAAATTGGTTCCATGCGGATCGCGGAAGAGATCGATGCCACCGAAGCGATCGGGCTGCGTCCGATCCCCTTCGTGGTGGGCACACGGCTGGTTGGTGCGATGATCTGCGTCGTTCCGGGGTTTCTGTTGACGTTGGTGACCAGCTTTTTTGTGTCTAGCGCGGTGATTCGGGCCTTCCATCATCAACCCGGCGGCACCTACCAGCACTACTTCGTTCAGTTCTTGCCCGCGACGGACATCGTGTACTCGCTGATCAAGGCCACGGTCTTTTGCGCCATGGTGACGTTGATCCATTGCTACTACGGATACTTCACGACCGGGGGTCCGGTAGGTGTCGGATTGGCATCGGGGCGTGCGGTGCGGGCGAGCCTGGTTGCGATCATGGTGCTGGACTTCGTAACAACGGTCACATTGTGGGGGCTTCAGCCCGTGTTTGTCTTTAAAGGATAGATGGCAGTTGCTATTTCGTAAGTCATCAGCCGAAGCCGAGGCGAAACTACTCACCCTGGTAGGCATCGCCGTGGCGGCCTGCATAGTCGTGCTGGCGGTTGTCGGATTCGCCAATCCGCTTCGGGGTCGGCATGACGACCGCATTGCCATCGTCATCGATGCGCCGTTCGGCGGGCTTGGCGTCAAATCAGGATCAGCGCTCGTCCTGCATGGGGTGCAGGTCGGCGAAGTCACCCAAGTAGCTAATCTGCCCGGCGGGAAGGTCCGCTATGCGGCGGACTTGTATCGCGGGCCCGCTGCTGGCCTGACATCGGCGGTGGGTATCGACTACCGACCGGCAAATTACTTCGGGGTCACGGGGATCAACCTTCGGCCGACCGATGGTGGACAACCCCTCACCAACGGAAGCCGCATTGAGACGACACCTGCGGGCAACTTCACGCTGCAGACTATGCTGTCTCGGCTCGGTGAGCTCTCCGGCGGTGTCCTCACACCGCACCTCATCGACGTGATCGAGAAGGCGACGGACTACACCGACAGCCTGGACCCGCTACTGGAAACCATGGTGATCGTGTCGGGGTCGCTGGCGAACGTTCAAACCGTCAGCACCGCCCAGCTACTGCGGAATACCACCGGCATCAGCGTCGCGCTGCCAGGATTTATCAATGCGGCGTCCAATCTTCTGGAGAACGTCCACAAGCCATACAACGGTCGTCCGTATGAGTGGTACGACAATTTGCTTGATCCCACGTTGCAGACGGTCTCGTCCAGCTTTTTCGGAGCGATCGGCAAACTGCTCTACAGCCATGGCCCGGAGCTGACCGACGTAACCAACCTGATTAAAACCATGGCCGACGTCGTACCCGGATTAGTACCAGCGGACTCTGTCGCAGATACCGCGAGGGAACTGAGGACGCGGGTCGAGCGATTGTATTCCGGGCCTCCCGAACGTCCTGGGGTCAACGCGCGAGTGGTGTTGGACAGCTTGCCGGGGGTAGCCGCCCCCCTGGCCGCGATGGGCGGCACACCGTGAAACCCCTTGCTGCTGCCTGGCGACTTTCGTTGTCCGCTGCGGTCGCGGCCGTCCTGCTCATCCTGGTGGCCAACGCGATCACCCAACCTGTCGCGTCCGACCAGCGGACCTACATCGCCGAATTCACCGATGTGTCGGGGTTGCACACCGGCGCCGATGTCCGGGTGCGCGGCGTCCGAGTTGGCAAGGTCGATTCACTGACGCTGCGTCGCCGGAGCGGCCAGAGCGTCGCCGAGGTGGCGTTCACAATGGACGCCCGCTACGGCATTGGTAGCGACAGCGCGGTCGCGGTCCGATACCAGGCCCTCACCGGTATGAGGTACGTCGACGTAGTCGACGCTGTCGATGGGGGTCCGGGAGTCGTGTCGATGACACACATCCCCACCTCGATGACTCGGCCTTCCTTCGACGTGACACGGTTGTTCAACGGCCTGCAACCGGTGCTGAGCACCCTGAATCCGGAAGATCTGAACACCTTTACCGCCAATGTGGACAGCTTCCTGGCCGGAGACGGCACCGGGTTCCGGCCCGTACTCGAGTCGATGCGGAAGCTGTCGCAGTTCCTCGGTGACCGCCAACAGGTTGTGGCGACGCTGTTCGGGAACTTCAAGGCGCTTGCCGTCGCCATGAGTGGACACTCGAAAGACTTCATCCAGGTCCTGGACTGGAGCAACCGTGTTCTCGACGGCACGTTGACCATCCTTGATGAGATCCGCAAAGACGCGATTTACGGCCCCGAGTTCGTCTCCGCAACACTGCAACTGCTCGACAGCGTCGGGTTCAAAGACGGCAGCGTCGACCTTGATGATGCCCTCGACACGGCGTTCACCAACCTCGATGACTTCATTTCGGCGTTCAAATTGGCCCCGGCAATGTGGGACAACATCCCACCCATCGGAGAACCCGGTGTGCCTGTCGAGTGCTCCAAAGGTCGCGCCGAACTGCCGTTGCCGGTCGATGTCCTGCTGAACGGTCAAAGGGTGGTGCTGTGCAACCAGTAACGGTGCTTCGCGATCCGCGCTTGTGGGGCGCTGGCGCGCTGGCCCTCATCACGGTGGCGGGGCTCATCGCAGCGATGCTCTACGCCAACCCGTCGGGTAGCAGCACCATAACGTTCTATACCGACGATGCCGCGTCCGTAAGTCCGGGCATCACGGTGCGGATTGCCGGCATCACGGTGGGCAAAGTGAAGGACCTCTCGATCGAGCCCACGCAGGTGCGGGTGCGTGCCACCGTGGACGGTACTGCATTCGTCGGTAATCAGTCGACGGTGGAGGTCCGCATGCTGACCGTGGTGGGCGGCTATTACGTCAACATCGATTCACTCGGTGAGCTACCGCTGGGGGGCAAGCCGATTCCGAAGGAGCGAGTGACGATGCCCTACAGCCTGGTTCGCACGCTAGCCGATGCAACGGCAGTGGTCGACAGGGTGCAAACAGCTCCGATCAACGAGGCGCTTAACCAGGTCCAAGAGGGACTGGCAGGCGACAACCTGAACGCCGTCGCCTCGGTTGTGGATGCCGGGAACAAGCTCGCCGAGGTGTTGGACCGTCAGCAGGGGCAGGTGGGCGCCATCCTGAGCTTGTCCAACGAATGGATCGCCGAACTGGCAGGATACCGCGGCCAACTGCAGAAAACGGTCGAGGAGTTGGCCATCCTCGAGGAGACCATGGTCTTGTACGGAAAGAACTTCGCCGTTGCGGCCGAGGGCTTGGGTGAGATCGTCCAGCGCCTGAACGCAGTCGGAGTGTTCTATATGAACCACCGAGAGAGGTTCCTTGCCAAGATAGTTCACTGGCAGCAGATCGCCAGGAGTTGGGCAGACCGCACCGGACTCGTGACGAGAATTCTGCGGCGGACCCGGACACGGATGATGACCACGTTGGATGCGCAGAATTCTCCCCCGGAGTTGTTGGCGACGGATTTGTGCATCCCGGTTCCTGGAAGCCCCTGCTGATGTGGAAGGCCCGACGCATGTTCCGAAGCGGCGCAAGAATATTCGTGGGCGTTACGGTGCTGATTGCCGCCACGTCCTGCACCGCCGGTGGGAGCGCCGCAGACAGCTATTGTGCCCTCCTTCCCGACGCGGTCGGCTTGTACGTGGACAATCCGGTAACCCAGATGGGCTACCAGATCGGGAAGGTAAAGAAGGTCACGCCCGGTGCGACCAACGTCCAGGTCGATTTCTCGGTGTCGGACACGCGGCCCCTGCCGAATGATGTCAAGGCGGTCATCCGATCGACGTCGGTGCTGGCAGACCGGGCGCTGGAACTTGTCGGTAACTACGAGTTCGGGCCCAAGCTTGAACCTGGGCAGTGCATTCCACTCGACAGGTCGGTTACGCCCAAGAGTATTTCGCAGGTGGTCGAGTCTGCCAACAATTTCGTCCAGGGGATCAACCCGGAGGAGTCGACGAATATCGGTGACGCGCTGCGAGAGATCGACCAGGCGACGCAGAACACCGGGCCCGCGGTCAACCAGATCCTGACAACCGCTGCGCGGTTACTGGACAACCCAGACCAGTCGATCAGCGACCTGAGATCGATCGTGGGCAACGTAGCGCAACTCTCCACGACGCTAGTGCAGATACGCGATCCATTGAAGCTGGCGCTCAACGATGCGGTTATCACCAGCCCGTACGTGCGTGACATCACCGAGGGCGGGGAGAAGTTTTTGGGTCCCCTCAGGTATCTACTTCCCGCCGTTGTCGACATCGCTACCCACACCTATGACGAAACCCAGTTGACGCTGGACGCGGTGTCCGACCCGCTGCGGATAAACACTCCGCATATGGCGGGGTGGGTGAGCGCGCTGGGCGGTGTATTGCAGCCGTTGCCGTGGTGGATCAACACCGCTGCCAATCACATCAACAGTCGCGGCTTCAGCATGAGTTACCGGCCGCCGCTGTATCGCATCAGAACTCCCGACGGCGCGGTGATGTGCAACGTCATGAACGTGGCTGCTCCCGGCAGCTGTGCGAACGTCTCCGGGCAGCCA
Source organism: Mycobacterium sp. pUA109 (assembly GCF_041287095.1). Classification (NCBI taxonomy): domain Bacteria; kingdom Bacillati; phylum Actinomycetota; class Actinomycetes; order Mycobacteriales; family Mycobacteriaceae; genus Mycobacterium; species Mycobacterium sp. pUA109. The sequence continues at coordinate 46,101 of NZ_JBGGKS010000012.1, forward strand.
TATGCCGCCGATATCGACCTGTTGCAGTACGTCTTCATGAGTGCGCGCCGATGATGCGCACCATCCGTCCGATTGCCCGAGTGGTGTCCATTGTCGCCCTCGGTCTGTTCAGCGTCACCGTGACGGCATCGTGCGCGTCGATCCGGGTGGATGCTCTACCGCAACCGGGGAACAGCTACCGCGACGGGTATGCCGTCGTTATCGAGTTCGCCAATGTGCTGAACCTGCCTGACCGGGCGAAAGTGGTGATGGATGGCACTACGGTCGGCGTCGTCGAGAAGATTGTCATGGGTGAATCGGCCGTGGAAGTCATCGCGCGTATCGATCCGAGTGTGCAGATCCCATCTGATATTCACGCGGTGCTCCAACAGGCAACGATCTTAGGGGATATCTTCGTCGCACTCGACCGCGACCAAGAATCTGCTGGCCAGAGTTATGCGCTCAAACCGAATGCGCGGATCCCCATCGCTCAAACCACGTCGCCGCCACAGCTCGAAGATACCATTGCTAATTTGTCAAACTTTATAGCTAGTGGTTCGATCCAGCGGATTCAGAACACAATTATCGGTATTAACCGGGTGACTCCGGTACACGCCCAGGAGGTACGAGAGATAGCGCAGCTATTATCGGCCGATCTCGTCGATTTGTCGAACAACATCGACACGGTCGATGAATGGCTGAACGGCGTCGACGGAATAATGAAGCTGATGGATGATCACATTCCGATGTTCCAGTACTGGTTCTCAGAAGAAGGTATGCGGTCGATCGATATCAGCACCCGCATGGGTACATACCTCGGAACGATAATACCGTCTGTCGGAAGCATCTTCCTCGGCGGTTACTGGGCCGTCCCCTTCCTGGAGTCGATGGGCAAGGCAATGGGCGCAATCCAGAAGTCCAAATGGGCCATCGAAGGGGAGTGGTTGCGCCCGTGGCGGAAACTTTTCACGGATTTGTATCTTCCGGCGGATAAGAATCCTGTCATGAATATCGTTTCCGTGCAGACGGGCGACGGGCAGGAAATAACGGAGAACGTTGAAGATGTGCTGCGCATGGTCGGGGCAATACCATGATATTCCGCAATCTGCTGTCGTTTGCCGTGTTTCTTCTCATGGTGGTGTCGGCCGTCTACTACATTGGCGCGGTCGGCGTGCGGATCGGCGCGCCGAATGACCGCGTTAACGTGTCGATGACGGTGGCGGATGTCAATGGTTTGGTGGTCGACTCCAACGTGCTGCTGCGTGGGGTGCCGGTTGGCAAGGTCTCGGGGATTCGCTCCGCGGCCGACGGCGCCACCATCGACTTCTACATCGACAAAAGATTCCCGGTCCCGCGCGACAGTGAGGTCCGCCTGGAGAACCTGTCCGCGCTCGGCGAGTCCTATATTGGGCTGATACCGCGCACCACATCCGGTCCGATGCTGCGGGACGGTCAACGCGTCGGAACGGAAGAAATCAGAGCGCCCGCATCAGTCTCTCAGCTTGCCGCCAGCGTCGGACGCGTACTGGCCCAGATGGATCCGGGTCGGTTGAGCAGATTGGTGGACGAAGTTGACCGGGCACTGCCGGATCAGCAGGCGGTGTTACCCAATTTGGCGCGGGCGAGCACATTGTTGCGAAACGCTGTCGCGTCTATGAACGGTGACGGCTCCACGATGTTGGCGAATTTCCAGGCGCTACTCGAAAATGCGGGCTGGGTCGGTCCAGCGATCGCCGAGATCAGCGATCCGCTACGGGACTCGGGTAATCACCTGGGGGCCCTGCTCGATGTCTCGATCTCCGCGTTCACCGCCACCGGACCGCCGTTTGGCTTCAAGTATCTCGGTGAGTATCTGGACCTTTTCCAACATTTCCTGGATACCCGCGCGCCTGACCTCAAAATCGTGGCGCAGACCCTGGCCCCCAACGTCGAGGGCATCGCTGCATCGCTGATGAACTTTGATACCGGACAGATCTTGTCCAACATGCTCGACGCGATTCCCGACGACGGTGTGGTGACACTGCACCTCACCGTCCCGAACCCCTGATACGGGCACGGATTCCGTGCCCACCGCCACGATTAGGAGCAATGGTGAAGACCAAGATGCATGACGCCACCCTCGAAGACGACACGGACGTCAGTCAGACCGAGGCCATGAAGCCAGATGACGCCTCCTCGGCGTCGGCGGTTGAGGGTTCCGCCGGGCACCAGGATGGCGGCGTCGCGGGGGAAAGTGATGACGTGGCGGCGCCGACATCGGATGGCGCCGTGGCTGACGACGCTGGTACCGATGCGGGCTTAAAGTCGGCAAGCGGCCCTCGGCGGGTCTCGGTGAACCTGAAGACGCTGGTAGCGGCCGGCCTGGTGGGCGCGCTGGTAGCGGCGACCGCCACTATGGCCTGGCTGTATCTGCGGGAACGCGGCCAGCTGCAAGCAGAACAACGCCAGGCGGCGGGCAATCAGCGCGCGGAGCAGATAGCACTCGACTATGCGGTGGGTGCGGCCAAGGTCAACTACCAAGACCTGAATGCTTGGAAGGACAACCTGACCCATGGGACATCGGCACATTTGTCCGAGAAGCTCAACAAGGCCGCTACCCAGATGCGACAGCTGTTCATTCCCTTGGAGTGGGATTCGGACGCGACTCCGCTGGCCGCCAAAGTTCGCTCACACACCGACGGGGTCTACGTTGTTGACACGTTCGTCAGCGTGTCGACGAAGACGACTCAGATGCCGGAAAGCGTTCCCTCCACAGCGACGTACAGCATCACGATCGACAGTCACGACAATTGGCAAATCAGCGATGTGGGCGGCATTGGCGCACTCGCTGGACCAAAGTAGCGCGGTGCGCGGGAAATTGACGATGAGGCGTAGGTGTGTGTCGGCGGCGGGTGTGACCCTCGCGGTGGTGGCGACGGCGACGTCTCCGGCGGCACGTGCTGCCGACGCCGTGAGATATGAGATCACCTCCCAGCGCGTTTCGATGCTCAACAACATCGAATACATGGATGCGGGCGGCCGTCGGTTGATCGAGAACGTGGCACTTCCGTGGCGGCTCGATGTGGCACTGGATGATGCCGACGGAGCGACCGGACAGGCCGCTCAGCTGCGAGCGGACTGGCGGCCGACCGCCGGCCCCGCGCAGTGGGTCGTCGTTGCCATCTATAACAACGGGACGCTGGTATGCCGGTCGATTCTCGACGTGGGCAACGCCACCTGCTACGGCAATACGCCGCATGTCGCTGATTGATCGCTGGGGGCATGTTGTGGCGAATCCGGGTTCACTAAAGAGCGGGGATGGACACAATGGGCAGACAGATATGCTCGCGGGGGCCGAGGTGAGGGCAGAATGCTGACCGTAGGCCGATAGCTCGGTGCATGCGACAAGGGAGAGACGTGGCTAAGCGCACAACGGTGAAGGGCTCATCTACCGACGAGAACTTCGCCTCCGGTAAGCCGAAGCAGATTGCCGAGGCAGTGCGTGGGCTGATCATTACCGCCGGACTAGATGAGGGTGACTTGGTGGGCACCGAGGCCGACCTGGTCGAACGATTCCAAGTGTCCCGCCCATCATTGCGGGAAGCCTTGCGCATCTTGGAGGCCGAAGGCTTGATCTCGATCGTGCGTGGCGCTCTTGGCGGGGTGGTCGTGCATAGGCCCGACCAACGTATGACGGCTCGTGCCGCCGCCATGGTGCTGCAATCACGCAGCGTGTCACTTGCCGATGTGTTTGACGCAAGTGCGGTGATCGAGCCGGCGGCTGCCCGGATGGTCGCAACCTCACGCGGGCGCCAACGTGCGGCAGACCAATTGCGGGAGGTGGTTGTTGAACAGAAGCGTATGGTCAACGATCCATTGGCCTCCACCAACGCCATGATCCGGTTCCACGGTGACATCGTGCGTCTGGCCGGAAACCAGACACTAATCCTGGTGACTGAGATGCTCAACGAAGTGATTGCGCGGGCGATTGCCGATGTGCTGACCCGGGCCCGCGACGAGACCGTCGTGGCGCGGCGGCGCACTATCCGAGCGCACGAGCAACTGGTGGCACTCATTGCGGCGGGGGAGGGCGACCGCGCACAGGCGCACTGGAGTGGCCACATGGCGCGATTGCGTAGTGCATTACTGGGCGAGCAGGCGGCCACTGTCGTCGACCCTAAGCATTATCGGTGAGAACGGGCTTCCAATCGGGCCGGCAGCATTGAGGCTCGACCGTGAAAGGCATCGACTTAATTAACGGCACCTGACGTGCTCGGGCACGCTCTGAAGATGCATGAGGGTGGCAAGTACGTTGCCGTCGAATATTGTTACGGCCGTATGTTCGGTGGCCGAGGTGGACTACATCGATCGGCCGGGTGCTGCCCGGGATGCGGGCGCTGCGCAGCCTGATCCTCGACGAGGCGCAGCCGGCGACGTCAGCTTCGGCCACTGCGCGCAATTCTGCATGGGCGCCCATCTGGCGCGCCTGGAAGTGCGGGTCGCGCTCAATCATATCCTCGACGCCGCCGAGCGGATCGAGCTGGCCGGACCCGTCACCTGGACCACCACCCTGTCACTGTCGGGACCTACCTCTGTGCCGATACGGGTCGTGAAGTGATGCGCGTCGTGTCTGGAATTCCGCTCCGTCTCGACTTGACCAGCCGTGCGCCGAGTTCGGTAGCCGGCACGCGATGTCCTTTGGCGCAGCGTATTTCGACTGCCGCCTCGGCGCCGCAGTCCACGTGGGTCAGGCGTAGCGGGGTGCTGTTCGCCAGGTGCCGTTGGCCCCACTGGAACATCGCCCAGACCACCGGCATGAAGTCGATCCCGGCCGGGGTGAGCACGTACTCGTCGCGCCGACGCTGGCCGGGATCCCGATACGGGCGACGGGCCAGTAGCCCGAGATCGACTAGTCTGGCCAATCCGGTGGCGGTCGCGGCCTTGGTGATGCCCACCCGGCGGGCGAAGTCGTCGAATCGGCTGGTGCCGTAGTAGGCCTCACGCATGATTAGGATCGCCGATTTGGTGCCGAGAACCGCCATGGTCTTCTCGATCGGGCACTCACCGACGGCCGACCAGGTGTCCCGGTCGGTCAGGGCGCCCTGCAGAACTGTCACTGAATCCACCTCCGATCTGCGTTCCGTCAGTAGGAGCGCTTGAATCCTGGCCTTTTCGGCATCCTGTCCCACTGCGAGTGGTCAGGCCCGCGCCCAGCTGTGTCGCGGATTGCACTCCTATATCTGGGTTGAGCTTACTATATCCTGATGGTATACCTGAGTATAGGGAGATATATCTAGATCGGACTCGAGGAGGAGTCGCCATGGCATATCAGGACCGGGACGCGGTCATAGTCGGTGCGGTGCGTACCCCGATCGGCAAGGGCAAACCCGGCGGCGCGTTGCACGGAGTGCTGCCGGCCGACCTGCTAGCGCATTCGCTGCGGGAGCTGGTCGAGCACACCGGTGTCGATCCAGCTCAGGTCGACGACGTGATCGCAGGCGCTGTCGGCCAGGTCGGCGATCAGGCGTTCAACATCGCGCGAAACGCGCTGCTAGGAGCCGGGTTTCCGGAATCGGTTCCGGGTACCACGATCGATCGACAGTGCGGCAGCAGCCAGCAGGCCATCAGCTTCGCCGCCCAGGGCGTGCTAGCGGGCGCCTACGACCTCGTGATCGCCGCCGGGGTCGAATCGATGAGCCGCGTTCCCATGGGGTCCGCAATCCTGCCGGGCAGCAACCCCCAGGGCGAACAGATGACCCAGCGTTATAGCGAGGGCTTGGTGCCCCAGGGCATCAGCGCCGAACTTATCGCCGCCCGATGGGACTTCTCACGCACGCAACTCGACGAGTTCTCCGCGGCCAGCCACGAGAACGCTGCACGGGCCAGCAAGGACGGCCTCTTCGACAACGAGTTGGTCCCACTTGGCGGACTCACTATCGATGAAGCGATCCGGCCCGGTGCCACCGTGGAAACACTCGCCGTGCTGAAGCCGGCGTTCTACGACGAGGCGATGAATGCTCGTTTTCCCCAGATCGATTGGAAGATCACGGCCGGCAACTCCTCGCCGCTCTCCGACGGCAGCGCTGCGGTGCTGATCACCAGCGGCGAGGCCGCCAGCAAGCTGGGCCTGCGCCCACTGGCCCGCATCCACACCACCACGGTGGTGGGCTCTGATCCGCTGTACATGCTGACCGGGGTCATCCCGGCCACCGAAAAGGTATTGCGGCGAGCGGGACTCACTCTCGCCGACATCGACCTGTTCGAGGTCAACGAGGCGTTCGCGTCGGTCGTTTTGGCGTGGGCCAAAGCAACCGGAGCGGATTTGGCCAAGACCAACGTCAACGGTGGCGCGATCGCGATCGGCCACCCGCTGGGTGCCAGCGGTGCGCGCATCATGACCACTTTGGTCAATGCATTGGAGCAACGCGGCGGCCGCTACGGACTGCAGACCATGTGCGAGGGCGGCGGCATGGCCAACGCCACCATCATCGAGCGATTGTGATCATCACCGAGCAAAGGGAGCCAACAATGTTTTCCCGCACCACCTCCAAGATCTTCGTCGTCGGCGGCACCGGCGCGCAGGGCATGCCCATCATCCGCGCGCTGGTCGCCGACAAGAGATACTCCGTTCGGTTCCTCAGCCGCGACCCGGGGTCGCGACGAGCCAAAGAACTCCTCGCACTCGAGAACGTCTCCGTCCTGGAAGGCTCATTCGCCGACGAAGACATCCTACGAGAGGGATTCCGTGGCTGCGATGGAGCATTCATCAACATCGACGGGTTCAACACCGGTGAGAAAACCGAGACTTACTGGGCGATCCGCAGCTACGAGATAGCCATCGAAGAAGGAATCAAATTCTTCGTGTATGGAAACCTCGACTATGGCCTCAAGAAAGCGGGCTATGACTCAAGGTTCCGCACCGGCCACTACGACGGCAAGGGTCGCATGGGTGAGTGGATCCTGTTCCAGAATCAGGATAATCGCGATCGGATGGGAGCGGCGATCTTCACCACCGGTCCCTACATCGAGATGACCCTTTCGCCTGGCACGCCGATGGCGCCAACTCTGGAGGACGGCGTCTTAACCTGGCGCGTTCCCCTGGGCAACGGAGCTGTGCCCCATGTGTCCCTTGAAGATTGCGGGTATTACGTTCGTTGGCTTTTCGACCACCCCGAGCGCGCCAACGGCATGGATCTCGAAGTCGCTGTTGAAGATGTCGACTACGCGGAACTTGCTGCGGCCTTCGAGAAGGTCACCGGCCATCCGGCACAGTACGTCGACACCGATCTGGACACGTACTGGACTAATGGTCCGCTTAGCCAGATTGCAAATACGCCTGCTGGGTACAACGCGGATCCCAATGACAAAAGCACCATGACCGTCCGCGATAACTTCACCGGTTTTTGGAATCTGTGGAGGCACAGAATCGTCAAACGAGACTATGCCTTGCTCGACGAGATCCACCCGAACCGGATCAAAAGCGCTGAGCAATGGTTCACGAGACAAGACCAGTCTGCAAAAGAGCAGGGATACAGCGGCCTTTGGGACAAGGTTCAGCCAGAAAACTGGACCCCGGTTCTCAAGGTCGGCGAGGACAAGAGGACAGGAAAGCTATAGGTCAGACCCGATCCGGTCTGAGCGGGGCCTGCACCCGCCGTCGACTGGCGGCCAGCACCGTCCCCCGAAAGCATCGGCTGATCAACGGCAGCGACGACGCCCAGTAAACCGGTCACCGTGCGCCATGAGGACAACTCGGGTTAGTACCGCCCTTTCGTGAACGGAGTACTTCAACCATGCGTTATAAACGATTCGGCGAGCACACCGGCCTGCGTGTCTCTGAGTTGGTGTTGGGTACCGGGAACTTCGGAACGCGCTGGGGCTATGGCGCTTTACCCGATGACGCTCGCCGCATCTTCGAGGCGTATGCCGATGCTGGTGGGAACTTCATCGACACCGCCAACAGCTATCAACTCGGTGAATCCGAGGAGATCGTCGGAGAGCTGCTCAAAAACCGCCGTGACGATTTCGTGCTGGCGACGAAGTTCTCGGACATGACCGATGCGCAGTCGGGCATCCTCGTCACCGGCAACAGCCGCAAAGCCATGGTCTCCTCAGTCGAGGCGAGCCTCAAACGCCTCAACACCGATCGCATCGATGTGTACTGGCTGCACATGGGAGACGACGTCACTCCCACCGACGAAATCGTGCGTGGCTTCGAAGATCTCGTCCGCACCGGCAAAATCCTTTATGCCGGGTTGTCGAATTTCCCGGCCTGGCGGGTGTCCCGGGCGGTAACACTAGCCGACGTGCATAACATCGCACCCGTCGCAGGTGTCCAAGTGGAATACAGCCTCGTCGAGCGCACCACCGAGATCGAAATGATTCCCGCTGCCACCGCCCTAGGACTCGGCGTGCTTGCCTGGTCCCCCCTGGGAGGGGGCATGCTCACCGGCAAGTACCGGGCCGGCGAGAGAGGCCGTGCCGAAGGCTTGGACGGCAGAGTATTCCAAGCGGAAAATTCCGCCCAGCGCACCGCGATCCTCGACGCAGTGATCGCCGTCGCCCACGAGATTGGTGTCACCGCCGGCGAGGTCGCCATCGCCTGGGTCGCAGCCAAAGGAGCAACACCGATCATTGGCCCGCGTACCGTCGAGCAACTGCACGCTAACCTTGCAGCAGCGAACGTCCGGCTCACCGCCGACCAGATCCAGCGCCTCGACAAGGTGAGCGCCGTCGCCTCGATCTACCCCTACACCGTCACCAGTGAGCCAGAGACCGCGCAAGCACTGACGGGAGGCAAGCATCTTGAATTCGATCGGCCCACCCATCCAGTAGCCTGACCGACCCATTCATCGCCACGAACGTCACCGCCGTACTGGAGCAACCGATCGGGCGGCGCCTGACGGTTGCCGTCGCCAGCCGCCGAGAATGTGACGAAGTCGCCACCACTATCCGGCCGGAGGCGGTGTTGGTGGCGTGGTCGGCGGCGCTGCCGCCGACGTGGTCGAGGCGGGTATCGCGGAACCGCTCGGCGACGTGGACGGTGCCCGCCCGGCTGGCCGAGCGCAACCCGCGATGAGGACGAGCAGGGCTGCCAGGGGCCAGAGACGCGTCCGGTGAGCCTAATGGGGTTTAGCCAACGTTGAGATCAGAGACCGGCGGACCCCACAGAATAGGTGACGGATGGCCAACTAGTTGTGAGAAGTGGCCAGGTGGTGGCGCCGCCCGACCGTCAACGGAATTCTTGGAGCATGGCCAAGCGCATCCTGAACGTCGTCACCAACGTCTCGCACTACGAGGATCCGTCCGAGCCGACCGGGCTGTGGCTCTCCGAGCTGACGCACGCCTATCACGTCTTCGCCGACGCCGGTTATGAACAGACGATCGTCAGCCCGAACGGCGGCCCGTCACCGCTGGAGCCGCGTTCGTTGAAGTTTCCGAACTACGACAAGAGCGCGAAGGCGTGGAAGGCCGACGACGCGAAGATGGCGCTGCTGGCCGCCACCGCCGCACCCGAGGAGATCGACGCGGCGGACTTCGACGCGATCTACTTCACCGGCGGCCACGCGGTGATGTTCGATTTTCCCGACAGTGAGGGCCTGCAACGCATCACGCGGGATATCTTCGAACGCGGTGGCATCGTGTCCTCGGTTTGCCACGGCTACTGCGGCCTGCTCAACACCCAGCTGTCGGACGGGTCGCTGTTGATCGCCGGGCGCAAGCTCACCGGTTTCGCCTGGTCGGAAGAGGTTTTGGCACGGGTCGACAAGGTGGTGCCCTACAACGCCGAGGCGGAAGCGAAGAAGCGCGGCGCCCGCTACGAAAAGGGCCTGATCCCGTTTGCCTCCCACGTCGTCGTCGACGGCCGTCTGGTGACGGGCCAGAATCCGGGCTCGGCCAAGGCGACGGCCAAGAAGGTCGTCTCGGTGCTGGAAGGCTGACCCGCCCGCGCCGACCGGCGTGGCAAATTGGGGTCCGCGATTCGGGGCTCACCTTGGGACCACCCGGCTGGACCGGGTAGGACTACAACTGTGATGAATGCGCAGGAGTTGGCGCGGGAGCTTGGCCACCCCGACGCCCAGACGCTGCTCTCCGGCTCGATGGCACGGCTCGCCCACAACGGACACGATGGCTTTCCGCGGGTTATCCCCGTCGGGTTCTACTGGACCGGCGAACGCATCGTCGTCTCCACCGCCCCGACCTCCCCGAAAGCCCGCGCGCTTGCGTCCCGCCCGCAAGTCGCGGTGACCATCGACACGGGTTCCACTCCAGAGGAAGCGAAGTGCCTGTTGGTGCGTGGCCTTGCCACGCTGGACACCGTCGATGGCGTCACCGACGAGTACCTCGCGGCAGCGAGGAACTCGATGGACGACGCCGAATTTGCCGAATTCGAGCGCAACGTGCAATCGACGTACCGGCTGATGGTGCGCATTTCGATCGAGCCGCAGTGGGCGCGGTTTTACGACTTCGGCGCTGGCCGGTTACCCGGTTTCCTCGCGGACCTCCTCAACGAGGGTTAGCCAGACGCGGCCCGGGATATCGCCATACTGGGTGGTATGCCAGGGATCACTGTCGTCCTCGGGGACATCACACAGCAACACGTGGATGCCATCGTCAACGCCGCCAACAACGCCATGCGCGGCGGTGGCGGCGTCGACGGCGCCATCCACCGCGGTGGGGGCCCGGCGATCCTGCGGGACTGCATCGAGAAGTTCCCGGACGGGCTGGCCACCGGCGACGCCGGCTGGACGACGGCCGGCGACCTGCCGGCCCGCTGGGTGATTCACACGGTCGGGCCGAACTACCGGGCCGGACAGCGGGACCGCGCGCTGTTGGAGTCCTGCTACCGCCGTGCGTTGGCGGTTGCCGACGAACTCGGCGCTGCCAGCATCGCCTTCCCGCTGATCAGCAGTGGCGTCTACGGGTGGCCGCTCGGTGACGCCATCGACGCGGCCATCGACACCCTCGCCGCCGCCACCACGGGTGTCGACGACATCAGGCTGGTGGCGTTTGACGCCACGGTGCACGACGCGATCCGGGCGCGGCTGCCGGGCTGACCACAGCGAATCGACCCCCGAGCCAACCGAACTGCCTGCCGCCGCCCGTATGCTGGGGCGACGTCCCAACGCCGAGGAACCACACCTGCCGATGAACTTCACCGAGGACACCTCGATGGTCGCGGTGACCGCGCGGACCGAATACCTGACCGGGCGCCACCACGTGGCGTCGAAGACCGCGGCTGCGCTGCTGAACGCGGGCCTGATCGCGCTGGTCGCGCTCAACGTCGCCGGGGTGTCCGGATTCGTCGTCGCCGCGACCGTGGCGGCGTTGGTGACGGTGTCGCTGGGTGTGGTGGCCTATGGGCGGCTGGGGGATCGGGGCGCGGTGCTGGTGACCGTCGACGCCGACACCGTCTACTTCGGCACCGAGGACCACGAGATCGTCAGCTACCCGCTGTCGTCGCTGACCGCGGCACGCCGGGGCGGTCCGGCGGAGGCGACCGCGATGACGGGCCGGCACCTGACCGTGCGGGGCCAGAAATACCTGAAACTGACCTTCGCCACCGACACCGGCAGCGACGAATGGTGGGTGGCCATCGTCGAATCGGATCCCGCCGCGGCGGAGGTGCTGGACCGGCTGCAGGCCACGCTGCCCGAACCGGAGGCCGCCGCCGGCCCCAAACCCGCCGCCGCGTCCACCGGGTCCGGGGGGCCGCGGATCGCCGACGCCGGCACCGAGGAAGCGGCAAAACGGTTGTGGGAGGAGGCGGTTCGCCGCCACGACAGCGTCCTGGGCGCCTACGGTGTCTACGAACTCGACCCGGCGATGCTGTTGCGCTACCCGGCGATCACCGATGTGACCGTCGAACAGACCCAGACCTTCCAGGTGGCGCTCGAGGATGCGCAAGCCCTGCGCACCGAGGCCTACCCGGCCAACCGGGGCCTAGCCGACGCCTACCAGCAGGCCGTCGTCACGCTGCGGCGCGCCTGGATCGGGTGCGAATCGCATGGGAAGAAGGTCGGCACGACCTACCTCGACCAAGCCGACCAGGACGAACTCGATACCGCGCTCAAGCTCTACAACCATGCCGCGGCCAGCACCACACCGGCCGAGCAGGCCACCTATTACGGCCGGGTCCGCGAGATCGTCGCCAGGCTGGTCGACCGTGGCGCGATTCACCCGCCCAAAGGTCAACTCGCACAACTAGAAGGGGTCACTCGCCGCGCCATCGAATCGGCGCGGTAGCCAGCCCGATCAGGTGCCCTGGGCGAGGAATTCGCCGGTCGGGGAGTAGGTGCCGGCCGCGGCGTCCACCCCGGCGAGCGCAATGCGGATCGCCAACCCGAACCGATCCGTCGGCTGATTCGACATCTCGATGTCGACGGCGCGGCTTTCGTAGGGCTCCAGGGAACCGCGTTGCATCGCCTGGGCGCGCACCGAGTCGAACGTCGCCGGGGTCACATCGTCGAAGGCGAAACCCTCGGATGCCGCGCCCGAGCGGTCGGTGAGCTCGGGAAGATGCCCCGGCGCGATGACGATGCTGCCGGACCGGTCATCGCTCTCGAACTCGATCAGCACCCCGCCGCTGCTCTGGATCTCGCTGGCGTGCAGATTCGGGGTGTTCTGGGTGATTCCGCGGATCTGCAGGGTGGTCAACACCCGGTCCGACGGGGCGATCCCCGCCGACTGCAAGGCTTCTCGCGTCCGCCGAAAGGACACCGCGAAGTCGGACGGGTCGAACAGCTCGGCGACGGTCCCGTCGGGGCGCGCGTCGATGGTCTTGCTGAACGGGAACATGTTCGGGCCGTTGAAGGTGCCGGTGAGGATGAGCGGTTGCTCGGGCCCGGAGCGTTTGACCTCGAACGTTTCCAGGTGGTCTTCCTTGCCGGCGGACCGGAATTGCTGACCCATCTTGTCGGCGATCGCGGTCAGGCTGGTCGACGCGAGGTCGGCGGCAGCGAAGGTGCTGGTCTTGCGCAGCGTGTTCGGCACCGGAGTGGTGTACACGTCGCCGCTGCTGCTGATGTAGACGCTTGTCGCGTTACCGTTGGCCGGGTTGAAGACCGTGGCGTAATCGGAGCCGGAGTCGGTGAAACGCAGATCGAGCAGGTTCTCGGGGGCGGCCGGCCCGAGCTTGGCGCTGACCGCGCGGATCATGGCGTCCCGGCGGGCGTCGAGGTCGACGCTCTTCTTTGTGGTGGCGTTGTCGGCGGAGCGGTGCACCGCCGGTGCCGACGGCAGGGTGATCGAGACGTGCCAGGCGTCACCGACACCGAACAGCACCGCCAGCGTCGCCACGACGGTGATTCCCGGATAGATCACCGCCCATTTGCCGGGCTGAGCGGCGAAGTCGGGGGTGCGGTTCGCCTCGCGCGGGGGCAGCCGATGCGGCGGCAGCGCGGTGACCGGGCTGTCGGTGAGCGACCGAAAATCACTGCGCGACATCGACGCAATCCAGCGTGCCCGATAGGCGGTGTCGTTATGCGGGCTGATCGTCGCGGTCACCAGCGTGGGCTGCAGGTCAGCGTTGGCCAAGCTGCTGCGGGTCAGCGCATCGACGCGGGTCGGCGTCGACTGGACACCGCTGGCGGATTCAAACACCGGGAGTTCGGACAGGCGCGACGGTCGCGGGCCGACCAGCAGCCCGGCGATGACCAGCGGAACCGCGACGACCAGCGCCACCCACCACGCGTTGTACGCGCCGAGCCCGATGCCGGCGGCGATGAGCACCCCGGCGACACCGGCGCGGCCCGCATGCACCGCAACTTTGCTCATCTACTAACTCTCTCATCGACGCGCCGCCGGGCATCAGCCGACCACGCGGCCGGGCACACCCCACCCTCGGTCGGCCCCGCATGGAAGACTGCCGCTCGTGGCTTACGACATTCACATCAAAACCGTTGACGGCGGCGTCGCCTACCCCAACGCGTTCGCCTACGGCATCAAGGACGGAATGATCCTGTGGGTCGAGGCCGGCGACGACGCCGAACACGCCGACACGATCCACTTCGCCCCGGGCTACTGGCAGCAGTATGTCGTCGACCCGCACGGTGACGACCCGCTGGACCTCGGCCTGGACGCCGCAGACGACGACGAGGACGAGTACGAGGACTACGAAGACGACGAGCCCGACGAGGACTACGAAGGCGACGAGCCCGACGAATAGGCCCGATCAGGCGTCGATCACCACGCGCCCGCCGTTGGCACGGGAGACACAGACCAGCATTTCGTCGTCGCCCTCCGCGGCGCGACCCCGGCGATCGACCTGCCCACACAGCACCTTGACCTTGCAGGTGCCGCAGAAGCCCTGCTGGCAGGAGTACGGCGTCGTCTGGTCGCGGTCGCGCATCACGTCCAGCGCCGACCGGTTGGCCGGCACCGACAGCACCCGCTGCGAGCGGGCCAGCTCCAGCTCGAACGGCGCGCCGTCAACCACCGGCGGCGGGCCGAACCGTTCGTAGTGCAGCGGCGCGTCGGCGTGTTCGTCGCGCGCGGTGCGCACCGCCTCCAGCATGGCGCTGGGCCCGCACACGTACACCGCGGTCGCCGGCCCGGCGTCGGCCAGCAGGTCCCCGGCGGTGGGGACGCGGCCGCGCTCGTCGTCGGCCCACACGGTCACCCGATCCGGCGCGACCGCCACCACCTCGTCCAGCAGCGGCATGAAGTCGCGGCTGCGGCCGGCATACACGGCGCGCCAATTGATTCCGCGCTGCTGCGCGGTCCGCATCATCGGCAGGATGGGCGTCACGCCGATGCCGCCGAGCACAAACAGCACCTCCCGCTCGTCGGTGACCAGATAGAACGCGTTGCGGGGGCCCTCGAAGACCAGCGTGTCGCCCACCTCGAAGGTGTCATGCATCTCGATCGAGCCGCCGCCGCCGTCGGCGATCCGGCGTACCGCGATGCGGTAGTCGGTGCGCCGCCCGGGCGGGCCGCACAGCGAGTACTGCCGGCGCCGACCCGAGGCCAGCCGCACATCGATGTGCGCGCCGGGGGTCCAGGACGGCAGCAATCCCCCGTCCGGGTCGGCCAACGTCAACGCCACCACGTCCGGGGTGAGCAGTTCGCGTTTGGTGACCACCGCGGTGGTGGTGCGCTGCACTGGCACCACCCGCGTCGGTGTCCACCGCGACGCCGACGCGAACCCGCCGAACAGCACACCCGCGCCCCACAGCGCGGTGTACATCCGGTCCCGTTTGCGGCGGCCGTACAGGTCGGCCGGTCTGCTGCTCCACATCGTCTGCGACACAACACTCTCGCTATCTCTGTCGAATCGTCTCGACCCATTCGCCGGTGAGCCGAGCGATGGTCTCCGGACGCGAGCTCACCACCCAGTGGCCGCCCTCGATGGGAACCACCCGGCCGCCGGCCGGGATCGCGCCGGTGAACCGCTGTAAGGCGGGGGACACGAAGTAATCCTGGCGGGCGATGAGCACCTGCACCGGGACGCTGGTCTGCGGCAGCTGCGCCGGCGGCGCGAAGATCGGTGCGGGCATGTTGGCGCGGTACAGGTTGAGCCCGTTGAGGTAGTCGCGGACGGATCGGTAGTCCGCCGGGCGATGCCTGCGGGTACTGGAGCGGCCGAGATACCCCACCGCTTCAAAGACTTTCGCCGTCGCACCGGCCCGGATCGCCAGCTCCGGCACCCGCGGGCATAAGAAGAACCAGATGTAGCTGGAAGCCAGAATCTGTTTGGCGACGTCGAACACCGCGCGCGGGGTGCGCGCCGACCGCAGAAACTTGCCCGCGTAGTTCAGGTGCGGCCCGGAAATCGAGGTCAACGAGGCGATCTTGCCCATCACCGCGTCGTCGGTGACCGCCGCCCAGCACTGGATCGAGCCCCAGTCGTGGCCCACCAGGTGCACCTGGCCCACCCCCAGGCTGTCGATCACCGCACCGATATCGGCAACCAGGTGCGGAAACCGGTAACCCGACCGGTCGGCCGGCGCTGATGATTCACCGGCCCCCCGCACGTCGTAGGCCACCACGTTGTAGCGGCCGGCGAGCTGCTCGGCGAGCCCGTCCCACACGTGGTGGTTGTCCGGGTAGCCGTGCACCGCCAGCAGGGTCGGGCGGTCCGGGTCGAACTCGCCGTACCGGTGCACGGCCAGGGTGACGCCGTCCGGCGCGGTGACGGTGTTGGCGGTTGCCGCTGTGGTGACCATCGGTGCTCAGTGCGCCGCGCGCGCGGCGGGTGATTTGGCCAGGTACTCCACCGCGCGTCCCACCCCGCCCAGCTTGGACGGATGGAAGTTCGGTTTGTAGTAGGCGCCGATGACCCCCAAGAACTGGAACGGCCCGGGCACCAAACCCCGGCGCGCGGCGCGGAAGTAGTCGCGCCAGCGCACCTTGGTTCCCGGTGGCAGCAGCGGGTCGATCGAGTACATGAACCGCACCCCGCGGGCAAACAACCACGCCATCACCGGCGTCACCAGCAGCTGGGTGCGCACCTGCCGCCAATAGCCGACGCGCAGATGCTTCATAGTGTCGAAGGCCACGGCCTTGTGCTCGACCTCCTCGGCCCCGTGCCAGCGGATCAGATCCAGCATCACCGGGTCGGTGCCGAGCGCATCCAGCTGCGGGGTGTCGAGGATCCATTCCCCCAAGATGGCGGTGTAATGCTCCAGGGCGGCAACGATCGCCACCCGCTCCGCCAACCAGCTGCGCTGCCGCCGCCGGCTCCACCGGGGCCGGTCACCGACCACCCGGCCGAACAGCCAGGCGAGTTGGTCGGTGAACGGGGACAGGTCAATGCCTTTGGCGGTCAAGTGGTCCGCCACCCCGGCGTGCGCCTGCGAGTGCATGGCCTCCTGGGCGATGAAGCCCTGCACATCCAACCGCAGTTGCTCGTCCTTGATCAACGGCAACGCCTGCTTGAACACGTCGACGATGAACTCCTCGCCGGCCGGCAGCAGCAGGTGCAGCACGTTGCAGAAATGGGTGGCGAACGGTTCGTTGGGCACGTAGTGCATCGGCAGCTTCGCCCAATCGAACTCGACGTCCCGGGCCTGCAGGACGAGTCGCTCGTGGTCGAGCGACTCCTCCCGCGGACCCGTTGCCTGATCATCGATGGTGAACATCGTGACCTCCCTGACTGCTCGTGCTCGGTGTGTCTGGCTGCGCGGGCTAGGCGCTGCGCTGCGCCTCTTCGGCCTCGGTGATCAGCCGCTCGCGCTGCAGGAACCGCACCAGATCGTCGATCGTCTCGGCCAGCGGCGGCTCGTGGGTACGAACCTTGGCCAGCTCGCGCGCCTGACGGTACTGGGCGTTGTCGTAGCGCTTGTCCCGCATCGCGGTGATCTTGCCGGCCGACCGGGTGAGGAAATCGACCAGCGGGTACAGCGGGTCGCCCGGCGTGGCGCGGTGGTTGACCTCCGTGGTGAAGGACGGGATGTCATGGTAGGCGAACCGGTAGCCGTAGCGCTCGGACAACACCCGGGTGACATCGGTGAGGTTGTAGTAGTCATCCGCGGTCAGGTTGAACACGGTGCCGGCCTCACCGGGCAGGCCCATCAGCGAGACGATGTGCTCGGCGATCAGATCCGCGGGCAGCAGGCTGATCTGGTTCAGCGCGTTGACCGCCACGCCGTGCTCGATCATGAACGCGGTCAGCCGCACCAGGATGTCGTCGGAGCTGCCGAAGCCCGCGCTGGTCGGGGAGATCAGCGATGGCCGGTAGATCCGCACGTCGAGCCCTTGTTGCTGCGCGGACAGCACCAGCTGCTCACCGACCCACTTGGTCTGCGAGTAGCCGAAGTCCAGGCCGGCCATCTCCTCGTTCGCGTAGTCTTCGCCGACGACCGGCATGGTGCTCCAGCCGTAGATGAAGGTGCTGGAGACCAGGTGGAAGGCTTTGCGGTGCGTGGTCATGGCCAGCCGCAACAGCTCCCAGGTGCCGATCACGTTGGTGGCCCGCAGCGCGTCGTAGGTGCGGATGTAGTTGACCAGGGCGCCGTTGTGCACGATCGCATCGACGCTCTCGGCCAGCTGGGCGAACCCCGCCTCACCGAGACCCAGGTGCGGTTCGGCCAGATCGCCGCAGACCACCTGGACCCGTGCCCGGACCTCGGATTCCCGTGCCGGCGACCAGATCTGCGCCTGCCGCAGGCCGGCGATGATCCGGTCCAGGCCGTGCGCCGCATCCGTGGCGCGAACCAGCGCGTGGATCCGGTAGGACGTCTGGTCCAGCAGGCTGGCCAGCAGGAACGGCCCGAGGAATCCGGTCGCCCCGGTGAGCAGGATGTCGCTGGGCGCACCCGATCGCGCGGGCGGCAGCGCCGGCAGCGGCAGCCGGGTGTCGGCGCGCATCTGGTTGGTCTCGTACGCGTCGTAGTCGGCGCGAATCTGATCCAGCGCCTGCCGCAGGGTGTCCAGCGCCTGCCCGGACCCATCGCCGAACTGCTGCACCAACCCGAAGAACTCGGCGACCGTCAGCCGCTGCAACAGCCGGGTGTTGACCTCCTCGGCCAACCCGCCCGCGCCGTGCTCTTCCAGCAGGGCCTGCAGGTCGGTGCGCAGCTGGGCCAGCGCCAGCGAGTCGATACCGAGGTCGGCGAAGGAGCAGTCCTCGGTCCCGGTCAGGTCGTAGCTCTCGATGAGGTCACGGAACCGCTCCAGCGGACCCACGGCGATGGCCGGCGCCTCCTGAACCTGGTGGGTGTAGCTGCCCAGCACGGTCAGCTTGCCGTCCAGCCACAGGGTGCGGGTCTGCGCGCGCCGGATCTTGCCCGACGTGGTCTTGGGCACGCTGCGCGGCGGCACGAACAAGATGGTGTGCGGGTCGATGTGGCAGTGCCGACGGATCGCGCGCGCCAGCATCTTGCCGTCGGGCAACGTGTCCTTGTCACGCACCTCGGCGACCACGACCAGCGCTTCCTGCTCGTCGCGCTCGACGGAGAAGGCGGCGACGCAGCCCTTGCGGATCTGCGGGGCCGACCGCTCCGCGATGGCCTCGATGTCCGAGGGGTAGCAGTTGACGCCGCGGACGATGATCAGGTCCTTGCGCCGGCCGCAGACGAACAGCTCACCCTCGTACAGGAAGCCGATGTCGCCGGTGCGCAGGTAGGTGTGCTCGTCATCGCCGACGATGCGGGCTTCGAAGGTCTCCGCGCTGACCTCGGGGCGGTGCCAGTAGCCGCCGCCCTTGGAGGCGCCGGCCACCCAGATCTCGCCGATCCGGTTCTCGCCCTGGTCCCGCCGCGTGTCGGGGTCGACGATGCGGATCACGTTCCCGGCAATGGGTTTGCCGGAGCTCACCAGCGGGGTCTGGTTGTTGTTCTCGGGCAGGGCCTTTTCGATCCGCACCAGGTTCTGCTCCAGCGCCCGCTTGTTCACCGTCACGGTCTGACGGCCCCACAGCGACACACCCAGGGTGTTTTCGGCCAAACCGAACGCGCCGGTCACCGCGTCGGGCCGCAGCCCGTAGGGGGCGAAGCGCTCCCGGAAACGGGCGAAGGTCTTGTCCCGCAGCGGCTCGGCGCCGACGACCACGCTGTCCAGGCTGCTCAGGTCGATGCCGGCCAGCTCGGCGTCGGGCAGTTTGTCCTCCCGCAGGCAGTACTCCAGGCCGAAGTTCGGCGACGGTGCGTGGCTGGCGCCCGTCTCGCTGATGAGCCGCAGCCAGGCCGACGGCCGCTGCAGGAAGTCCACCGGCGACATGCCGTGCGTGGTCCCGCCGAGCACCATGATGAACAGGTAGGCGGAGATCAAGCCCATGTCGTGGTGCTGCGGCAGCCAGCTGGCCGCCACCAGCGCGCCGTCGAAGGCCGAGGCGTTGGCGATGATGTTCGCGTGGCTGACGATCACACCCTTGGGATCGCTGGTGGAGCCGGAGGTGTACTGCAGGAACAGCACCGGTCCGGGGGTGTCGGCCACCGGGGCGCCGCCGAAGTCCTGGGTGGCGTCGGTGGCGAACCAGGGCAGTTCCGGCAGCTGCGCGATGTCGGCCCAGGGCAGCCCGCCCTGCTGGTTGCTGAGCAGCATCCGGAAGTCGTACTCGAGCTGCTTGGTCGACAGCACCGCCTTGGCCTGGGAATCCCGCGCGATAAAGCTGAGCTTGGCCAGCCCCGCCTCGAACGACATCGGCAACGGCGGGCTGACCGGGACGGCGATCACCCCGATGCGCGCGCAGGCGTAGAACGCCGCCACCATCTCCAGCCCCGGCGGGTAGACCAGCAGCGCCCGGTCCCCGCGCTGCAGCCCGGCCTCGGCGGACAAGTAGGCGGCCAGCTCACGGGTGCGTTCCGCGAAGCTTTGGTAGGTGTAGTGCTCGAGCTCGCGGCCCTCGACGTCGACAAACCGGAAGACGGTCTGGTCGGGCTTCTGCGCTTCCCACATCTGCAGGTAGTCGATCAGCGTCTTCATAGTCGTCGCCATCCTCTCGTCCAATCGGCCTTAGCCGGAATCAACGTCCTTCACCACAATCGGTAAGGCGATACTAGCGCCACCGGGCACCATCAAGCAAAGTCATTTGACGCGTTTTGGCCAGCGTATATTAAATTCACAAGTATCTCCCAGGCTAACTCGGATCTATTCCAGAATCTCCGTATTTGCACGCCGCAGCACGCTACGTTTCCTGGTGCCATGATTAACGAATTGCCGTAACTGCGGAGCTCTGCGGATACTACAATCCGTATCTCAGTAGAGCTGGTCTGAACTGCTAAAATGCCGTAAGTGCTGCGGATACGCCGATACTGATGTGCGGATCTACGTGTTTGGCAATTCAATGATCGTTGGGCTGGAGTTCACTCAATAGTACCGCCTGCGGCCAGCTCGTCCATCGTCTGCGGGCGGCCTATCCGCAAACGTCGATATCGCAGCATTAGGGCGCCGTTCCGGGAGGGTGTACGATCTCGTAGCAACCTTCTCCGGTGCCCACGACGAGAACCGTGGCGCTTCGGTTAAGAACCCGCAGCCAGCCAAGCGCGGCATCGTTGCCGAGGCTCCTGGGGGTCCAGCGACATCGCGTAACTCCACCTGCTGGGGGGACGAGCGCCCGGTGGATCGTCACTGATGTCCTCATATACTGACATAAGCCGTACACGGGAGGCCGCACCAAATGAGCAACGACAGGTCCCGCACACCGTCCAGGCCCTCGGTCGCCGCCGCGCCGACCCAACCCGTCGTCATCGGACGACCGCGCATCCAACGCACCCGGCGCACCGTCGATCTGCCACTGGCCCAACACCGCGCGCTGGACAACTGGCAGCGCGAAGCCGCCGACCGGCTGGGGCTGGCCCGGGTCACCGGTCAAGAGGTTCTCGCCGCGCTCATCGATCAGCTGTTGAGCGACCCCAAGCTGTCCGCCCAGGTCACTCACGCCATCCGCACCCGGCGCTGACCCGGGCGTGTCGTTACGAGGCGACGACCTGCGCGACGCGGACCCGCGGCCCGGCCTGGGCCACCAACTTGACGATGCCCTCGAACCGCTCACCGTCGATGATCGGCGACAGCGGCTCGTCTTCGGCCTCGATGATCATCTCGTGGCCGTTGACGTCGCGAACCCGTTCGCCACGCATCCTGCCGTTGGTGAGCGCCGCGGGCAGCTGCACGATGATCCGCGACGGCGATGTCTCCCCGGCCTGAAAGTGCAGCAGACCGGGCTCGGACGCCTGGGGGAACAGCCGCAGCGGTCCGCCGATCCGCAGGTCGATCGCGCCGGCGTGCAATAACCGGTGGGTCCGCGTTGGGACCTCCTGGCCGTCGATGACCACGCGGGCGTGCGTCGGCGCGAACAGGTGCGACGCCCAGTTGGGTCGGTGCACCCGGCCGGGCGCCACCTTGTTGGCGAGGTAGTCGGCCAACGAGCGCCCGATCACCCGGGCGACGGCCAACCGGCCGTGATCGGGGTTGGAGTAGTACTTGTCGTAAAACCGGTTGCCGACACCCCCGGCGGCCAGCCCGAAGCACAGGCGATGAAACGCCGCGCCGTCGGCGGTCTGCCCGTCAAGCGCGAGCGTGTCGAGCCACACCTCGGGCGGCGGCTGATCCGCCTTGGCCGCGGCCGTCAACGCGCGCACAATCGCATCGGCCCGTCCGCGGATCCGCGCCTTGCGCGCGACCGCGTTGACGCTGCCGCCGTTGGTCGGCACAAACGTCGGCCACCGCTCCTGGTCAGGGACGCAATGCTCGATTTCGTTGACCAGCCAGTGCAGCGCCCCGTCGCCGCCGTCGCCCACCAGGTGAGTGACCCGCGGATTGAGCTGCTTGATGGTGTTGCGAAGGTCCTCGACCGAGGCGGTTTCGTGCACCTCGCCCCACTGGCCGACGATGCGCCGCAACGCGGCGCTGCGATCACCCGGCGCGGCGAGGTTCTTGCGGGCTTGCGGGTTGACGATGACGGCTAGATACACCCGTGCACGATACCTGCGGCGGCCGGGTGGACGTGGCCGGGGATTAGGGTGGCTGCCATGTCTGATTGGACCGCAGCGGATCTGCCGTCGTTTGCCGGACGCACCGTGATCGTCACCGGCGCCAACAGCGGCCTCGGCGAGGTGACCGCGCGCGAACTGGCCCGAGTCGGCGCCCACGTCATCCTCGCGGTGCGCACCGTGGCGAAGGGGGAGGCCGCCGCGCAGCGGATGACCGGCGACGTCGAGGTGCGCCCGCTGGACCTGCAGGACCTGTCGTCGGTGCAGCGCTTCGCCGACGACATCGCGACCGTTGATGTCCTGGTCAACAACGCCGGGGTCATGGCCGTGCCGTACGCGCTGACCGTCGATGGTTTCGAGAGCCAGATCGGCACCAACCACCTCGGCCATTTCGCGCTGACCAACCTGCTGCTGCCGAAGATCACCGACCGGGTGGTGACGGTGTCCTCGCTGATGCACCACTTCGGCTACGTCAGCCTCAACGACTTGAACTGGAAGTCTCGGCCGTACTCGGCGTGGCTGTCCTACAGCCAGTCCAAGCTCGCCAACCTGCTGTTCACCAAGGAACTGCAGCGGCGCCTGGACGCGGCCGGATCACCGCTGCGCGCGCTGGCCGCCCACCCCGGCTGGTCGCACACCAACCTGCAAGGCAACTCCGGCAGCAAGTTCGTCGACACCGCGGTGCTGGGCGTCGACCGGGTGGTGTCCACCGACGCCGACTTCGGCGCCCGCCAGACGCTGTACGCGGCGTCGCAGCAGCTGCCCGGCAATACGTTCATCGGCCCCCGATTCGGGCTGTACGGGCGCACCCAGCCCACCTGGCGCACCCCGCTGGCCAAACGGGCAACCACCGCCACCGCGCTGTGGGAACTGTCCGAGCAGCTCACAGCCGTGAAATTTTCGCTCTAAGGCAGAGGACACCCAATGTCGATTATGGATATCGCGATCCCGGATCCGACGATCGCGGGGTTCCTCGCGCTGTGCGCGGCGCTGGCCGCCGCAGTCGGCAGCGTGATCCGTCAGCGGGCCGCGCAGGAGGTCACCGACGAACAAGTGGGCCACCTGCAGCTGTTCGGCATGTTGGTGCGCGACTTCCGGTGGTGGCTGGGCGGGGTGGGTGACGTCGCCAGCTACTGCCTGCTGGCTGCGGCCCTCGATAGGGGCTCGGTGATGCTGGTGACGGCGCTGCAGGTGACGGTGCTGCTGTTCGCGCTGCCGATCTATGCCCGGGTCACCGGTCATCGGGTGACGGGCCGGGAGTGGGTGTGGGCGGTCGTGCTGGTCGCCGCGCTGGCCGCGCTCATCAAGACTGCCGACCCGGCGGTCGGCCAATCGCGGGGCTCGTTGCAAGCCTGGCTCGTGGTGGCCGTCATTATGGGCCCGATATTGACATTGTGCGTGCTGGCCGCCCGGCGCTGGGCGGATCGTCCGTTCGCGGCGGTGCTGTTGGCGGCGGTGTCCGGCTCGTGCTTGGCGTTGTTCGCGGTGCTGACCAAGGGCGTGGTCGACGTGTTGCACCAACCCGTTGGCCACCTGCTGTATACCCCCGAGCTGTATGCCTGGATCCTGGCCGGGGCGGCCGGAATGATCTTTCAGCAGTCGGCGTTCCGCGCCGGCGCCCTGACCGCGTCGCTGCCGACGATCACCGTCGCCAAGCCGGTGGTGGCCGTGGCGCTGGGCGCGACCGTGCTCAAGGAGACGTTGGAAGCCGACGGTCCGGAGTGGGTGTTGCTGATCGCGATGGTGGTGGTCGTGATCGTCGCGACGGTGGCCCTGGCCCGCGGCGAGGCCGCCAGCATGTCGGCCGGTGCCGGCCGTGACGTGAAACACCCCGACCTGCCGACGGCGTCCACCCAACAGGTGACCGACTGACGGTAGTTCAGCTCGACCGGCGCCACCGGATGAACCGCTGGGTGGGCAGCGGGATCGCGCTCATCACCGTGCTCATCGACGCGGCCACCGACTTCGCCAGCGGCGTCGGCTCGGCGCCGGGCACCGGCGGCCGGTCGCCGTCCCACCACGTCGGTTCCAGCAGTGCCGAGGTCACCGGGATCGCCCGATCGACGCTGCGGTGCCCCCACTGGCAGGCGCGGTCGATGGTGGCGGCCGACGGCGCCAGGTTGGCCGGCGACAGCGTCGGGGAGAACCGGACCAGATGGTCGGCGTACGGCGCGTTGCGCACCATCTGCAGCTGCACCGCCTGGGTGATCGGGACCAGCCACAGGTGCCGCGGATCCCACTGCGGGTGGAAGCAGTCGAACGCCAGATAACAGGCGTTGCGGGTGCCGAGCCGACCGTCGCGCACCCGCTTCCAGGCCAGTTCGACCGGCACGTTGCTGGCCGCGCCGCCGTCGACCAGCGCGCCGACGTCGTTGTCCGCCAGCAACGCGTCGAGGATCGGGTACATGTCGGGGTCGCTGGTCTCGTGGTGCAGCACACCCGGGATCGACGACGAGAACGATGCCGCGTCAACGACGTTGAAGTCTCGGGTCAGCTCGTCGCCGCCGACGACGATCGGCTTGGTGACCCGGGAGTCGATGAACGCCGCGACCTGCCACAGCCGCGCCGACACTTGTGGGCCGATGCCGATCGGCAGGTACGGGATGGACCGCAACCGCAGCGCCGCCAGCCGTTGCTGGCGAAACCGGGACGGCAAGGCCGCATAGGACTGCCGGCGCACGCCGGCCACCACGGCGTCGAACGGGATGGCCAGATCCGACATCCGCATCCGCGCACCGTCCTCGCGGCGGAACAACGCCTCGGCGAACTCGTCGAAGCGCAGCGAGAACATCCCGGTCAACCCGTGCCGGCGCTGCATCTGCTCCGGCCCCAGGATGGCGCGGTAGGACACCGTTTTCGCCCACGCGACGTACTCGTCGATCGGCACCGGCACGGCGCGGCCGACGACGCTGCCGAGGATCGACCCGAACGATGAGCCGATCATGTAGTCGGGCACCTGCCCGGCCTCCAGCAGCCGTTGCATGCCACCGATGTAGACGAAGCCCGCGCCGCCGCCACCGCCCAGGACGGTGACCAGTTTCTTGTAGCAGACCTCGGCGTCCAGTTCGGCGACGGAGAACTCGTTGCGATGGTGGTCGGCCAGCAGCTGCCGCTGCTCAGCCTGGTCGTCGGCCAGACCCGCCAGCACGTCGCGGGCCGCTTTCAGGGCCGTCACCGTGTCGCGCTCCTCGCGCAGCGGTCCGTCGAAGGCGTCGGCGACCCGGGCGCGCCAGGCGGCGATTTCGGCGCCCACGGACACGTCGCCGCGCCCGCGGGTGCCACCCGGGCCGGCCGCACCCGGCTCGAAGTCGGCGAGCCGCGCGAAGTTGAGCACGTAGCGCAGCCGGCGCAGCTGTTCGCCGCTCACCACGTCCGGGTTGCGCAGGTGATGCCGGACCAGCCGGTTCTCCATCTTCTGCAGCAGCAGCGCGGTGTCGGTCGACGGCAGGTCGGCGTCCACGAACTCGTCGACGGTCTCGTCGAGGTCGTCGAGGTCGTCGATGTCCACGTCCGGATCCGGTGCGGCGGGGCGGCGGTCCAACGCCCGCAACACCGCGTCGGCGAACGGGATCTGCATGGGCCTGCTTCCTGGTGTCGAGTCGGCGGACGCCACGCGTGGGGTCGGTCCGCGGCGGGGTCAGCCACCAAGACTCGCCGAGCCCAGCTCAGCCAACCCCGTACGGTCAGACCCATTCGGTAGGGTCCCTGCGCGTGACAGCGAGCCTAACCGTCAAGTCGGTAAATACCCGCCTGGCCGAGGAACTGGCTGTGGCGGAGGCCCAGGTCGCGGCGGCCGTACGGCTGCTCGACGAGGGCGCCACCGTCCCGTTCATCGCCCGGTACCGCAAGGAAGCCACCGGCAGCCTCGACGACGGCCAGCTGCGGACGCTGGAGGAGCGGCTGCGCTACCTGCGTGAACTCGATGACCGCCGGGCCACCGTGCTGGCCTCGATCGAGGAGCAGGGCAAGCTCACCGACGAGTTGCGGACCGCGCTGCTGGCCGCCGATACCAAGGCCCGGGTCGAGGACATCTACCTGCCCTACAAACCCAAGCGCCGCACCAAAGCGCAGATCGCCCGCGAGGCCGGCCTGGAGCCGCTGGCCGACCGGCTGCTGGCCGACCCCACCGTGGTTCCGGAGGAGGCGGCCGCCGAGTTCCTGGGTGAGGCGGTCGCCGATGCCGCCGCCGCGCTGGAGGGGGCGCGCCACATCCTGGTCGAACGGGCATCGGAGGACGCCGAGCTCGTCGGCGCCGTCCGGGAAAAGTTCTGGGCCGACGGCGCGCTGCGCACCGCGCCCTGGTCCGAGGAGTCGGCGAAAAGTGCGGCGGCGCAAAAGTTCCGGGACTATTTCGAGTTCGCCGAACCGCTGGAGACCATGCCGTCGCACCGGGTGCTGGCCGTCATGCGCGGGGAAAAGGAGGAAGCGCTGGCGCTGACCTTCGACGGCGGCGCCGACGAGACCTACCAGGCGATGGTCGCCCAGTCGCTGGGCATCGACCTGGCCGGGACCGGCGCCGCGACGGCGTGGCTGGCCGACACCGTGAAATGGGCCTGGCGCACCCGGTTGATGTTCTCCGCGTCGGTCGACGCCCGCATCCGGCTGCGGCAACGCGCCGAAGAGGACGCCGTGGCGGTGTTCGCCAAAAACCTCAAGGACCTGCTGTTGGCCGCGCCGGCCGGTGCCCGCCCCACGCTGGGCCTGGACCCGGGCTACCGCACCGGTGTCAAGGTGGCCGTGGTGGACGGCACCGGCAAGGTCGTCGACACCTGCGCGATCTTTCCGCATCAACCGCAAAAGCAATGGGACACCGCCAAGGCAACGCTGGCGGCGCTGGTCGCCCGGCACGGGGTGGAGCTGATCGCCATCGGTAACGGGACGGCGTCCCGCGAAACCGACGCCCTGGCCACCGAACTGATCGCCGATATCCGGGCCGCCGGTGCCGCCGCCCCCGCCAAGGCCGTGGTGAGCGAGGCCGGCGCGTCGGTGTATTCGGCGTCGGCCTACGCCGCCCACGAGTTGCCGGAGCTCGACGTGACCCTGCGGGGAGCGGTGTCGATTGCGCGCCGCCTGCAGGATCCGCTGGCCGAGCTGGTGAAGATCGAACCGAAGTCGATCGGCGTCGGGCAATACCAGCACGACGTGGCGCCCGGCACGCTGGCGCACAGCCTGGACGCCGTCGTCGAGGACGCCGTGAACGCGGTGGGCGTCGACTTGAACACGGCGTCGGTGCCGCTGCTGTCGCGCGTGTCCGGGGTCACCCAATCGCTGGCCGAGGCCATCGTCGCGCACCGCGACAAGACCGGGCCGTTCCGCCACCGCGGGGCCCTGCTGGATGTGCCGCGGCTGGGACCCAAAGCGTTCGAGCAATGCGCCGGGTTCCTGCGCATTCGGGACGGCGACGACCCGCTGGACACCTCCGGGGTGCATCCGGAGGCCTACCCGGTGGTGCGGCGCATCCTGGACCGGGCCGGCATCACCCTGGCCGAACTCATCGGCGACGAGCGGTTGCTGCGGTCGCTGCAACCCGCCGACTTCGCCGATGACCGGTTCGGGATCCCCACGGTGACCGACATCCTCGCCGAATTGGAAAAGCCCGGACGCGATCCGCGGCCGGCGTTCACCACCGCCACCTTCGCGGCCGGCGTGGAGAAGGTGGCCGACCTCAAGGTGGGCATGGTGCTGGAAGGGGTGGTGACCAACGTCGCCGCGTTCGGCGCGTTCGTCGACGTCGGCGTGCACCAGGACGGCCTGGTGCACGTGTCGGCGATGGCCGACCGGTTTGTCTCCGACCCGCACGAGGTGGTGCGATCCGGGCAGGTGGTGCGGGTCAAGGTCGTCGACGTCGACGTGGAACGCCAGCGGATCGGGCTGAGCCTGCGGCTCAATGACACGCCGCAGCAGGACAAGGGTGGCAAGCGTGGTGACGGCGGCAAGAAGCGGCACGGGGAACGGCGAAACCCCGGTCGCGGCCGCGACTCCGGTCGCCGCGACTCCGCCCCCGCCGCCGGGTCGATGGCGCAGGCGCTGCGCGACGCCGGCTTCGGGAGGTAACCGGGCGCGGGGGCCGTGGCCGGGCCGTCGAGCCGGTAGCCACGGCGGGCGCCGTTGCTGCAGGCTCGACGATCGATCAACCGGTGCGCAAGAACCGCGCGGTACCGGGCCAACGCGGCCAACGCGCAGGCGGGCAGCGTTGCGGCTCACCCGCTCGTGGCGTCCACCGGCATTTTGGGACAATGACCGGGCTGGGGGTCAGCCTGGCCACGGGGAACACGTCGTGAGGAGGCGCCGGTGAGCGACATCGATGCCGATTACGACGAACACGCGGTGCTGGCGACCGGCCCCAAGCGGGAAGCCGCCGGCGTCAAAGCGGTGCTGGTGTCGCTGCAGCGCGGGCTGTCATCGATGGGGGCGTGGCGGACCGCGGCGTCGCTGACCCGGCTGAACCAGCGGCACGGGTTCGACTGCCCCGGCTGCGCCTGGCCCGAGGAACACGGTGGCCGCAAGGCCGCCGAGTTCTGCGAGAACGGCGCCAAGGCGGTCGCCGAGGAAGCCACCCGGCGGGTCGTCACCCCGGAGTTCTTCGCCCGGCACTCGATCGCGGAGCTGACCGAACGCCCGGAATACTGGCTGTCCCAGCAGGGCCGGCTCACCCATCCGATGGTGCTGCGCCCCGGCGACGACCACTACCGGCCGATCGGCTGGGACGACGCCTACCGGGTGATCGTCGAGCACCTGCGCGCCCTGGACAGCCCCCACCAGGCGGTGTTCTACACCTCCGGGCGCACCAGCAACGAGGCCGCGTTCTGCTACCAGCTGCTGGTGCGCAGCTTCGGCACCAACAACCTGCCGGACTGCTCCAACATGTGCCACGAATCTTCGGGCACCGCGCTGGTCGACGCGATCGGCATCGGTAAGGGCTCGGTGACCGTGGAGGACCTCACCCACGCCGACCTGATCATCATCGCCGGGCAGAACCCGGGCACCAACCATCCCCGGATGCTGTCGGTGCTGGAGAAGGCCAAGGCCAACGGCGCGAAGATCATCGCGGTCAACCCGCTGCCGGAGGCCGGGCTGATCCGGTTCAAGGATCCGCAGAAGGTGCACGGGGTGGTCGGGCACGGGGTGCCGATCGCCGACGAGTTCGTCCAAATCCGGCTCGGCGGCGACATGGCGTTGTTCGCCGGCCTGGGCCGGCTGCTGCTGGAGGCCGACGACCGCGCACCCGGCACCATCGTCGACCGCGACTTCATCGCCGGGTATTGCGCCAACTTCGCCGAATACGAGGCCCGCACCCGCGCCGTCGATTTCGACACGGTCTACGAGGCCACCGGGATCGAGCAGGCCCAACTGCAGCGGGTCGCCCAGATGCTCGCCGAATCCGACCGCACGGTGGCCTGCTGGGCGATGGGACTGACCCAACACCGGCACGCGGTGCCGACGATCGCCGAGGTCACCAACCTGCTGTTGATGCGCGGGATGATCGGCAAACCGGGCGCCGGATTATGCCCGGTGCGCGGGCATTCCAATGTTCAGGGCGACCGCACCATGGGTATCTGGGAGAAGATGCCCGAGGAGTTCCTGGCCGCGCTGGACGCCCGGTTCGGCATCGTCAGCCCCCGCCAGCACGGGTTGGACACCGTGGATGCGATCCGCGCCATGCGCGACGGTCGCGCATCGGTGTTCCTGGGGATGGGCGGCAACTTCGCCTCGGCCACCCCGGATACCGCGGTCACCGAGGCCGCGCTGCGCGCCTGCGCGCTGACCGTTCAGGTGTCCACCAAACTCAACCGCAGCCACCTGGTGCACGGCCGCACCGCGCTGATCTTGCCGTCGCTGGGACGCACCGACCGCGACATCCAAAACGGCGTCAAACAGCAGGTGTCCGTGGAGGATTCGATGTCGATGGTGCATCTGTCCCGCGGCCGCCTCAGCCCGCCCGGCGAGCAGGTGCGCAGCGAGGTGGCGATCGTCTGCGGGCTGGCCCGCGCGCTGCTCGGCCCCGATCACCCGGTGCCCTGGGAACAGTTCGTCGGCGACTACGACACCATCCGCGACGCGATCGCCGCGGTAGTGCCCGGCTGCGCCGACTACAACACCAAAGTCCGTGCCCCCGACGGCTTTCAGCTGCCGCACCCGCCGCGGGACGCCCGCGAATTCCCCACCGTCAGCGGCAAAGCCAACTTCGCGACCAACCCGCTGCAGTGGGTGAAGGTGCCGACCGGCCGGTTGGTGCTGCAGACCCTGCGCAGCCACGACCAGTACAACACCACCATCTACGGGCTCGACGACCGCTACCGCGGGGTCAAAGGCGGGCGCCGGGTGGTCTTCGTGAACCCCGCCGACATCGCGCGGTTCGGGTTGACCGCCGGGGACCGGGTGGACCTGGTGTCGGAGTTCCCCGACGGCGACGGCCGCACCCAGGAGCGCCGCGCTGCCGACTTCATGGTGGTGGCCTACCAGACCCCGGTCGGTAACGCCGCCGCCTACTACCCGGAGACCAATGCCCTGGTGGCGCTGGACCACGTCGCCGCCAAATCGAACACCCCGGCGTCCAAGGCGATCGTCGTCCGGCTGGAGCGGCGCTGATGGGCCGGGTGACCGCCCGGCGGCGGGCCCGGCACTTGACCGCCGAGCGCAGCGTGACCCGGCCGGAGACCCTGGCCGTCGAGGAGCCGCTGGAGATCCGGGTCAACGGCACCCCGATCACCGTCACCATGCGCACCCCGGGTTCGGATGTCGAACTGGCGCAAGGCTTCCTGCTGACCGAGGGGGTCATCGCTGGCCGTGACGACATCGTCGCCGTCCAATACTGCCGGGGGGCCACCGACGCGGGAATCAACACCTACAACGTGCTGGACGTGACGTTGGCGCCGCACGTCCCGGCGCCCGACGTGGACGTCACCCGCAACTTCTACACCACCTCATCGTGCGGTGTGTGCGGCAAGGCGTCGCTGGATGCGGTGCGGCTGACCAGTCGGTACTGCCCGGGTGACGATCCGGTCCGGCTGGCCGCCGCGACCCTGGCGGCCATGCCGGGGCAGCTGCTGGACGCGCAGAAGGTCTTTGCCAGCACCGGCGGGCTGCACGGCGCGGCGCTGTTCGGCGCCGACGGCGCCATGCTGGCGGTGCGGGAGGACATCGGCCGGCACAACGCCGTCGACAAGGTTATCGGGTGGGCGCTGGAACATCACCGGATCCCGCTGGCCGGCACGGCCTTGCTGGTCAGCGGTCGGGCGTCGTTCGAGCTGACCCAGAAGGCCGTCATGGCCGGGGTGCCGCTGCTGGCCGCGGTGTCCGCGCCGTCCTCGTTGGCCGTCGACCTGGCCAGCCAGTCCGGGCTGACCCTGGTGGCGTTCCTGCGCGGCGAATCGATGAACGTCTACACCCGGCCCGACCGCCTCGTAGGGTGGGCGGGTGAGCCGCCAGGACCGCCTCCGCTGGGATGACAGATACGCCGGCCGCGGTGCGGCACCGGTCACCCTGATCGGCCCACCCCCGGTTTTCCTGCCCCACCAACACCTGTTTCCCACCGCGGGACACGCCCTGGAGCTCGCCTGCGGACAAGGGCTGGCCGCCGTCTGGCTGGCCCGCCGCGGGCTGGACGTGGTCGGCGTCGACGTATCGCCGGTGGCCATCGATCAAGCGCGAAAGCTGGCCCGGCGCAGTGGAGTCGGCGACCGGTGCCGGCTGGAGGTGGTGGATCTCGACGGTGGTCTGCCGCCCGGGCCGCCCGCCGACGTCATCGTGTGCCACAAGTTCCGGGACCGCCGCCTCGACCAGGCGATTATCGCGCGGCTGGCGCCCGGCGGGCTGCTGGCGATCAGCGCGCTCAGCGAAGTCGGCGCCGTGGCCGGGCCGTTCCGGGCCAGCGCCGGCGAACTGCCCGCCGCGTTCACCGACCTGGAGCTGATTGACACCGGCGAAGGAGGCGGCGAGGCCTGGCTGCTGGCCCGGGCGCCGCTGCCGACGTCGTGAAATTCCCGCCCAACACAGCGGGGCTGGGACAGTATTCTGGTTCCGCTGGTTGCGGCAACCGCGCCGCCTGACGACGCCCGAGACGAGGTTGGCACATGGATCAAGGTCGCGACCGGCGGGGCCGGGCTCGAGCACCAAAGACGGCGGCGATTATCGGTGCCTGCGCTGCGCTGGTGCTGGCCGGATGCGCGTCGGTGGTCGACGGGCAGGCGGTGTCGATGCTCTACAACCCGGCGCGGGTCGGGGGGTTACCGGTGACCGAGGGCCCCAGCGGGCCGCGCGACAACGCTCCGGCACCCACCGGCACGGTGGAGCACACCGACAACGGGAAAATCGACAAGTTGGCGCTGCTGTCGGTCAACGACATCCAGGACTATTGGCAGCAGAACTACGACGGACTCAACGGCACCACGTTCACCCCGGTCGAGAAACTCATCTCCTACGATTCGAGTGATCCGTCCAGCCCCAAGGTCTGCGGCACCCGGACCTACAAGGAGCCCAACGCCTTCTACAGCTTCAAATGCAAACTGATTGCCTGGGATCGCGGCGTCCTGCTGCCGACCGGGCAAAAATACTACGGCGACATCTCGGTCACCGGGGTGCTGGCGCACGAGTACGGGCACGCATTGCAGGACATGTCCAAGCTGGTCGACATCCGCAAGACCCCGACCATCGTCGCCGAGCAGCAGGCGGACTGTTTCGCCGGGGTGTACATGCGCTGGGTGGCCGAAGGCCAGTCGCCGCGCTTCACCCTGAGCACCACCGACGGCCTCAACCACCTGCTGGCCGGGCTCATCCAGATCCGCGACGACGTGCTGCGGCCGGGGGAGGAAGAGGGGATCAAGGAGGGCCACGGCACCGCCCTGGACCGGGTCAGCGCATTTCAGATCGGCTTTGACACCGGCACCCCGGCCTGCGCGGCCATCGACCTCAAGGAAATCGAACAACGCCGCGGCGACCTGCCCATGTCGCTGCGGGTGGAAAACACCGGCCGGGTGGAGAGCGGGGAAGTCCCCATCGACAAGGACAACCTGTCGACACTGATGGATGTGATGAACCGGATCTTCGCCCCCAAGGAGCCGCCCACGCTGTCTTATGACGCCGGGAAGTGCGCGGACGCCGAACCCAGCCCACCCGCCTCGTACTGCCCGGCCACCAACACCATCAACATCGACCTGCCCGCCCTGCAGGAGATGGGACAGTCCGCCAACGAGGCCAACAAGGTCATGCTGCAAGGCGACGACACCGCCTTCTCGGTGGTCATGTCACGCTATGCGCTGGCGGTGCAGCGCGAACGCGGGGCGGGGCTCACGTCGGCGATGGCGGGGCTGCGCACCGCGTGTCTGACCGGGGTGGGGCAGCGCGGGATGGCCGATCCGAGCGGTATCGCCGAGGGCAAGGGCCTGATTCTGTCCGCCGGCGACCTCGACGAAGCCGTCTCCGGAATCCTGGCCAACGGCCTGGTGGCCAGCGACGTCAACGGCAACACCGTGCCCGCCGGCTTTACCCGGATCCTCGCGTTCCGCTCCGGGCTGCTCGACGGCGACAAGGACCGGTGCTTCCAACGCTTCCCGTGAGCACCGGCCGTTGACCATACTGAATGGCTTACTGTAGCTTCTTTCACATGCGAAGCGGGTGCCGGTGGCGGGCATGAGCCCGGGACCCGGCCAGGGCCTCAAGGTCGACCGGGGGCTGCCCAACCGGCTGGACCGGGTGGCGCGGGCGGCCGGCGAATTGGAACGCGACGGCTATGACGGCTGCTGGGTCGGGGAGATCAACCACGACCCGTTCCTGCCGCTGTTGCTGGCCGCCGAACACACCTCGCGGCTGGAGGTGGGCACCAGCATTGCGGTGGCGTTCGCGCGTAACCCGATGACCGTCGCCAACGTCGGCTGGGATCTGCAGGCGTACTCGCAGGGCCGGCTCAATTTGGGCCTGGGCACCCAGATCCGGCCGCACATCGAGAAACGATTTTCCATGCCGTGGAGCCACCCGGTGCGCCGGATGCGCGAATTCGTGGTGGCGCTGCGGGCGATCTGGACGGCCTGGCAAGACGGCACCAAGCTGGGTTTCGACGGCGAGTTCTACACCCACAAGCTGATGACGCCGATGTTCACCCCCGAACCCCAGCCGCACGGCGTCCCGAAGATCTTCCTCGCCGCCGTCGGCGAAGCGATGACCGAGCTGTGCGGTGAGGTCGCCGACGGCATGCACGCCCACGCCTTCACCACCCGGCGCTACCTCGCGGAGGTGACCGTCCCGGCGCTGCAGCGCGGCCTGCGGCGGGCTGGGCGGGAGCGCAGCGCATTTCAGCTGTCGGCGCCGGTGTTCGTGGTGACCGGCGACACCGACGCCGAACTGCAGGCGGCGGCCGCCGCGACCCGCAAACAGCTGGCGTTCTACGCGTCGACGCCGGCCTACCGGGCGGTGCTCGACCTGCACGGCTGGGATGAGCTACACACCGAGTTGCACCGGTTGTCGCTGCGCGGTGCCTGGGACGAGATGGGCACGCTGATCGACGACGAGGTCCTCGAGGCGTTCGCCGTCGTCGCGCCGACCGGGGACGTGGCCGCCAAGCTGCGCGAGCGCTGTCACGGGGTGATCGACCGCGTCCTACCGGGTTTTCTGTCCGGCGTTTCCGAGTCCACGGTGACCGCCATCGTGAACGACTTGCGGACTCACGTGACCGTCTCAGGGAGGAACTGATGAGCACGCGGATTATCGATGCAGCCGCCCAGCTGTTCGCCACCCCGAAGGCCTACACCGACGAGCCGAAACTGCATGAGGCGCTGCGGCATCTACGCGGTCACGCCCCGGTGTCCTGGGTCGACGTCCCGTCCTACCGGCCGTTTTGGGCGATCACCAAACACGCGGACATCATGGAAATCGAACGCAACAACACGCTGTTCACCAACTGGCCGCGTCCGGTGCTGGTGACCGCGGACAACGATGAGCGGCAGGCCAATATCGGGGTGCGCACGCTGATCCACATGGACGACCCGCAGCACCGCGCGATGCGGGCGATTGGCGCCGACTGGTTTCGGCCCAAAGCCATGCGGGCGCTGAAGGCCCGCGTCGACGAACTCGCCAAAATCTACGTCGACAAGATGATGGCGGCGGGCCCGGAGTGCGACTTCGTCCAAGAGGTCGCGGTGAACTATCCGCTGTATGTGATCCTGTCGCTGCTGGGCCTGCCGGAATCCGATTTCCCGATGATGCTCAAACTTACCCAGGAACTGTTCGGGAACGACGACGACGAACTCAAGCGCGACGTCCCGCCCGGCGAGGAGGTGACGGCGCTGTTGGAAATGTTCCAATACTTCACCGAGGTGACCGCATCGCGGCGGGAAAACCCCACCGAGGACATGGCTTCGGTGATCGCCAACGCCCGCATCAACGGCGAGCCGCTGTCCGATATCGACACCGTCTCCTACTACGTGCTGATCGCCGCCGCCGGCCACGACACCACCAGCGCCACCATTTCCGGCGGCATGCTGGCGTTGATCGAGCACCCGGAGCAGCGGGAGAAGCTGCGCGCCGATCTCGGCTTGATGCCGCTGGCCGTTGAGGAGATGATCCGCTGGGTCACCCCGGTCAAAGCATTCATGCGCACCGCCGCCGTCGACACCTCGATCCGCGGTGTCGACATCGCCGCGGGCGAGTCGGTGCTGCTGTCGTATCCGTCGGCCAACCGCGACGAGGAGATCTTCGACGACCCGTTCACCTTCGATGTTGCCCGCGACCCCAATAAGCACGTCGCGTTCGGCTACGGCGTGCACTTCTGTATGGGGGCCGCGCTGGCCCGCATGGAGGTGAACAGCTTTTTCACCGAGCTGCTGCAGCGGCTGGACTCCGTCGAACTCGCCGGTGCGCCACAGCACATCGCGACGACGTTCGTCGGCGGGCTCAAACACCTGCCGATCCGGTACTCGGTGCGGTGACCCGCACCGCCATCGTCACCGGCGCCGGATCCGGCATCGGGGCCGCGCTGTGCCGGGCGCTGGCCGGCGCCGGCGTCGACGTGGTCTGCACCGACATCGACGGGGACGCCGCCGCCGGCACCGCCGACCCGTTGGGGGCACGCGCGGCGCGGCTGGACGTGACCGACGCCGCCGCCGTGCGGGCCGTCGTCGACGAGGTGGTGGACCGGACCGGCCGGCTGGATCTGATGTTCAACAACGCCGGCATCACCTGGGTGGGGGACACCGAGCTGCTGACGCTGGACCAGTGGAACGCGATCATCGACGTCAACATCCGCGGGGTGGTGCACGGGGTGGCGGCCGCCTACCCGGTGATGATCCGTCAGGGCCACGGCCACATCGTCAACACGGCGTCGATGGCCGGGCTGGCGGCGGCCGGGCTGATCACCAGCTATGTGATGACCAAACACGCGGTGGTGGGCCTGTCGCTGGCGCTGCGCACCGAAGCCGCCGCCCACGGCGTCGGCGTGCTGGCCGTGTGCCCCACCGCGGTGGAGACCCCGATCCTGGACAAGGGGCTGATCGGCAGCGTTAACGGCCGCGACTACTACCGGAAAGGCCAGGGCGGCAAAAACTTCTACCACCCCGACCGATTGGCCCGCGATACCCTGCGCGCCATCCAGCGCAACCGTGCGCTGCTGGTGGCACCGCGCCGGGCCCACGCCGGCTGGCTGTTCGCCCGGCTGGCGCCCGGGCTGCTGCAGCGCATGGCGATCCGATTCGTGGCCCAACAACGCGCAGCACCCGAGCAACCGGAAGGACACCCCCGATGAATCCCGTGGCGTCGATCCCGCGTTACCCCACCGACGTGACCAGCGGGTGGCTGTCGGGGGTGCTGGGTGCGCGCGGCGAGCCCGTCGAGGTGCGCGAGGTGGATGTGCAGCCCGTCGGGACCGGGCAAACCGGGGCCACCTACCGGGTGTCGGTCCGTTACGCGAGCGATCCGGGCGGCCTGCCGGATACCTTCGTGATCAAGCTGCCCGCCGGCGACGACACCGTCCGGGACCGGGTCGCCCTGGGCTACCGCAGCGAATGCGCGTTCTACGCCGCGGTGGCCGACCGGGTGAAAATCCCGGTGCCGCAGTGCTTTCACTGTGAGATCAGCGCGGACGCCGCCGACTACGTGCTGCTGCTCGCCGATGAGGCGCCGGCGGCGCAGGGCGACCAGATCGCCGGCTGCGGGGAACAGCAGGCCCGGCTGGCGGTGCGCGCCCTGGCCGGGCTGCACGGGCCCACCTGGTGCGGCCCGGAGTGGCCCACCTTCCCCGGCCTGGCGATGACGCAGCTGGACGCGGCGGGGGCCAAGGGGATGGGTGACGTCGCCCGGATGAGCGCCGACATCACCGTCGAGAAGCTCGGCGCGAAACTGGACGCGGCCGACTGTGCCACGCTCAAAGCGGCAATGGACGTGGTGACCCCGTGGGTGCTGGCGCGGCCCGAGCGGTTCAGCCTGATCCACGGCGACTACCGCCTGGACAACATGCTGTTCGTGCCGGACGGCAGCGCCATCCGGGTGGTCGATTGGCAGACGTTGGGGGTCGGCCTCCCCACCCGTGATCTCGCGTTCTTCACCGCCACCAGCCTGGAGCCGGGGCTGCGGGCCGCCCTCGAACGAGACCTGGTGGGGGAGTACCACACCGCCCTACTGGACTACGGCGTCTCCGACTACGACCGCGAAACATGCTGGCAGGATTACCGGTTCGGGGCCATCCAGGCGTTGTTGATCTCCGCGCTCGGCTTTGCCTTCGCGGTCGGCACCGACCGCGGTGACGACATGATCGTCACCATGCTGCGACGCAGCTGCCGGGCCGTCCGCGAGCTGGGGACGCTGGATCTGGTCGAGAACGCCGCCTCGTGACGACTGTCAGCAATCATTGACAGCTGTCAGACGCGCTGCGTAGGCTGGGCCGGCATAGTGAGGAAGTGGGCCGTGGATCAACAACTCCCGCGCACGGCGGTCATCGGCGCCGGTATCAGTGGCCTGACGGCCGGCAAGATGCTCAACGATTATGGCGTGCCCTACACCACCTTCGAGCTGTCCGACCGCGTCGGCGGCAACTGGGCGTTCGGCAACCCCAACGGGCATTCCAGTGCGTACCGGTCCCTGCACATCGACACGTCGAAATATCGGTTGTCGTTCCAGGATTTTCCGATACCCGAGCACTATCCCGCGTTTCCGCATCATTCCGAAATCAAGGCCTACCTGGACGCCTACGCCGAGGCCTTCGGGCTGTTGGACAACATCGAGTTCAGCAACGGTGTGGTGCACGCCCGTCGGCTCGACGGCGGCGGGTGGGAGATCGAGGACCAGGCCGGCAACACCCGGCCTTTCGATCTGCTGGTCGTCGGCAACGGGCACCACTGGGACCCGCGGCTGCCGCAATTCCCCGGCACCTTCACCGGCCAGACCATCCATTCCCACCACTACATCGACCCCCAGACGCCGCTGGCGTTGACCGGCAAGCGCATCCTGGTCGTCGGGATCGGCAACAGCGCCGCCGACATCACCGTCGAACTGTCCTCCAAGGCGCTGCAGAACCGGGTCACGCTGTCCACCCGGTCCAGCGCCTGGATCGTTCCGAAATACCTCGCCGGCCGGCCCGGCGACATGTTCTGGCGCACCACGCCGTATCTGCCGTTGTCCTGGCAGCGCAAGGCGCTCCAACTGACTGCGCCGCTGCTTGGCATCGACCCGACCCTGTACGGGTTGCCGCCCGCCAATCACAAGCTGTTCGAAGCGCATCCCACCCAGTCGGTGGAGTTGCCGCTGCGGCTCGGCTCCGGGGACGTGATCCCCAAACCCAACGTCGCCCGGTTGGACGGCGCCACCGTGCACTTCGACGACGGCACCCACGACGACTTCGACGTGATCGTCTACGCCACCGGCTACAACATCACCTTCCCGTTTTTCGACCCGGACTTCATCAGCGCCCCGGACAACCACATTCGGCTCTACAAGCGGATGTTCAAACCCGGCATCGACGATTTGGTCTTCATCGGGTTCGCGCAGTCGGTGCCGACCCTATTCCCGTTCGTGGAGTGTCAGTCCCGGCTGCTGGCCGCCTACGCCGTGGGACGCTACGCGCTACCCAGTGCCGCGGAGATGGAACGCGTGATCGACGCCGACCAACAGCTGCACGCCGGGCACTGCACCGATCGGCCCCGGCACACCCAGCAGGTGGACTACTTCTACTACGAACACGACATTCGGACCCGCGAGTTGCCGGCCGGAATCCGGCGCGCCGCAGCGCGCTCGGCGCCGATGGAGGTGACCCCGGCATGAGATCGGTCACCGACCGCCGCCCGCCGCAACCCAGCGACGCCCGCCGCGACGCGATCCTGGACGCGCTGGACCGCTGCCTGCAGGAATCGAGTTTTGATGCGGTGAACCTGGCCGCGGTGGCCCGCCAGGCCGGGGTGTCCCGGTCGGCGTTCTACTTCTACTTCGAAAACAAGGCGGCCGCCGTCGCCGCGCTGATGGAGCGGATGTACGACGACACCTTCTTCGTCAACGACGTTTTCACCCTGGGCGCCGACTCCCCGCGCGCCCGGGTCTACACCATGCTCGACGGGCTGTTCGACACCTGGGAGCGGCACCAGCACCTGTTCGCCGCAATGCTGCAGGCCCGCGGCCACAGCCCCGCGGTGCGCGAGCTGTGGGATAACGCCCGCGAGTCCTTCGTCGACTCGGTGGCCGGCATGATCCGCGCCGAACGGGCCGCCGGCGCCGCGTGCGACGGGCTGGACGCCACGGTGCTGGCATCGGTGTTGTTGGACTTCAACGACCGAATGCTGGAGCGGCTCACCACCGGTGGAGCGCTGACCCGTCAGCAGCTGATGGACGGTGCCGCGGCGATCTGGTTGAGCTCGGTGTACGGGCTGACGCCATGAGCCGCGCCGACGACGATGCCGAGCGGAGCGATGAGGAGGAGCGGCGCTCATGAGCCCCGCCGAGATCACGTTTGACAGCGCCGGGGTGGCCTGCAGCGGCTGGCATTTCCCCGCTGCGGGCGACCGGCTGGCCGGCCCGGCCGGCCGGCCGGCGGTGGTGATGGCGCACGGCTTCGGGGGCACCAAGGATTCGGGGTTAGCGCCGTTCGCCGAGCGGTTCGCCGCCGCCGGGGCCGACGTGCTGGCGTTCGACTTCCGCGGCTTCGGCGCGTCGCACGGGCAACCGCGGCAAAGCATTTCGATCAAACGGCAGATCCACGACTATCAGGCGGCGGTGGCCGCGGCGCAACGCCTGACCGGCGTGGACCCGGACCGCATCGTGTTGTGGGGCCCGTCCTTGTCGGGCGGTCACGTGCTGCACGTGGCCGCCGACCGCGACGACGTCGCGGCGGTGATCGCGATGACCCCGCTGACCAACG
Organism: Mycobacterium sp. pUA109; assembly: GCF_041287095.1. Lineage (NCBI taxonomy): Bacteria > Bacillati > Actinomycetota > Actinomycetes > Mycobacteriales > Mycobacteriaceae > Mycobacterium > Mycobacterium sp. pUA109. Next base: position 86,757 of record NZ_JBGGKS010000012.1, read on the forward strand.
GCCTGGCGGTCGGGCGTGCCGCGGTGGTGCACAGCGACCTGCCCGCCGCCCTGCGCTGGACGCTGACCGGGGTGAAAAGCCGTGTCGCGGTGGCCGCGGGCAGGGGTGCGACGCTGATGCCGCTGGTGGGCCGTCCCGGTGAACCGGGCGCGCTGGCCCTCGACGGCGCATATGAGAGCTATCTGGGGATCGCCGGGCCGACCTGGCGCAACGAGGTCGACTGCGCGGTGGGCCTGGAAGTCGGCCGGATCCGGGCGAACCCGTCCGCCAAGAGGCTGCGCTGCCCGGTGCTGGTGCAGGTCGCCGACTTCGACCGGTACGTTCCGGCGAGCTCGGTGGTCAAAACCGCGGTGCATGCCCGCGCGCAGGTGCGCCACTACCCGTGTGACCACTTCGATGTCTGGCCCGGCCATCCCTGGTTCGAGCGGGTGGTCGAGCATCAGGTGACGTTCCTGGCCCGGCTGTTCGGGCGCTCGGTGGCGCGAGCAGACGCAAAAGCCCCCGAAATCGGCTGATTCGGGGGACTTTCGCGTCTGCTCGCGGTGGAGGACTCAGTACTGGGTGGAGCCGAGATCGACCGCGATCCGCGCCGCGGTGACAAGTCGCGACTCGCTACTGGCCAGCCAGCACACCGCGTCGGCGATGTCTTCCGGCTCGGCCACCCAATCGGGAAGAAACGGCGTGACCATGTGGGTCAGCTGCGGATTGGACTCGTTGGCTTTGTTCAGCGCCGCCAACATGTCACCGGTCCCCATCGGGGTGTTGACCGCCCCCGGGTGCAGGCTGTTGACCCGAATCGAATGCTTACCCAACTCGGCGGCGAACGCGCGGGCCATCCCGGTCACCGCATGCTTGCTGGCCGTGTAGTGCACCATGAACGGCTGCAGCTTGAGCCCGGCGGCCGAGCTGATCAGGATGATCGAGCCGCCGCGGCCGCCGTCGATGATGTGTTGGGCGCCGGCCATCACCGTGTTCCAGGTGCCGGTCACGTTGACGTCCAGCACATCGCGAAACGACTCGGGGGTGATGGCGTCCCAGACCTGCGGCGCGGTGATACCGGCATTGGCGACGATGATGTCCAGCCGCCCCAGGGCGGCCACCCCGTCGGCGACGGCGTCGCGCAGCCCGTCATAGTCCCGGGTGTCGACGATGCTGGACCGGATTCGACGGCCGGTGGCTTCGACCAGACGCACGGTTTCGGCGAGATCCTCCGGCGTCGCCGGGTCATAGGGCACGCAGTCGGGCAGCTTGCCGGCCACGTCGACGGCGATGATGTCGGCGCCCTCGGTGGCCATCTTCACGGCGTGCGCGCGGCCCTGCCCGCGTGCCGCGCCGGTGACGAACGCCACCTTGTCCGTAAGCCGACCGGTCATGTGCACTCCTCGATTCATGATTGACGTTGCGCGGCTTTGACCAAACCGCCGCCGATGATCAGGCGCTGAATTTCGCTGGTGCCCTCATACAAGCGCAGCAGCCGGACGTCGCGGTAGATGCGTTCGACCGGGACGCCACGCATGTAGCCGCTGCCGCCGTGGATCTGGACCGCGAGATCGGCGACCGTGCCGGCCATCTCGGTGCAGAACAGTTTCGCCGCCGAGGGCGCGATCCGGCGGTCCTCGTCGGCCACCCACGCGCGGGCGGCGTCGCGCACCATCGCCCGGCCGGCCAGCACCCCGGTCTGCTGGTCGGCGAGCATCGCCTGCACCAGCTGAAAGTTGCCGATCGGTGTGCCGCCCTGGGTGGCGGTGGCGGCGTAGGCCACGGACTCGTCGAGCGCGCGTTGGGCGGCACCGACCGCCAACGCGGCGATGTGCACCCGGCCGCGGGCCAACGAGGTCAGCGCCGCCCGGTAGCCGAGATCCTCGCTGCCGCCGACCAGTGCGGCGGCGGGCACCCGCACGTCGGTGAAGCTGACGTCGGCGGTCCAGGCCCCTTCCTGACCCATCTTGGCGTCCTTGACCCCGACCTGGACCCCGGTCGCATCCGCGGGCACCAGGAACACGGCGATGCCCGCGCCCTGGTCGTCGGCGGGCCGGGTGCGGGCGAACACGATGAACAGGTCGGCGACCGGCGCATTGGTGATGAATCGCTTCTGCCCGGAGATCAGCCAATCCGTGTCGTCGCAAACGGCTTTGGTGTGCAGTCCGGCCGGATTGGAGCCCGCGCCGGGCTCGGTCAGCGCAAACGAGGCGACGACGTCGCCGGCCGCGATCGGGGCCAGCCAGCGCGACTTTTGCTCCTCGGTGCCGAACCCGACCAACACCTGGCCGGCGATCCCGTTGTTGGTACCGAACATCGACCGCACCGCCAGCGACGTGTAGCCCAACTCCATCGCCAGTTCCACGTCCTGGGCCAGGTTCAGCCCCAGTCCGCCCCACTGCTGCGGAATCGCGTAGCCGAACAGGCCCATCTTTTTGGCCTGGTCGCGCAGGTCGTCGGGCACCCGGTCCTCGGCCAGGATCTGCGCCTCCCGCGGCACCACCGCGGTACGGACGAACTGGCGAGTCTGGGCCAGGATCTCGGCGAAATCGTCGTCGCTGACTTCACTCATCGGCACCACACCTCCTCATCGATGCTGCCGGGGCGACCGGTTGGCCGCCGCGATCATATATGAAATAGGATGACCGCAGGAACGCGGAGAAGGACGGGTGATCACATGACGTTGCTGACCGGCCAGACGGCGGTCATCACCGGTGGTGCGCAGGGTTTGGGGTTCGCCATCGCGGAACGGTTCGTCGCCGAGGGCGCCCGAGTGGTGCTCGGTGATGTGAACCTGGCGGCCACCGAATCCGCCGCCGAGCGGCTCGGCGGTGCCGACGTGGCGGTGGCGGTGCGGTGCGATGTCACCCAGGCCGCCGACGTCGACGCGCTCGTCGGCGCGGCGGTAGACACGTTCGGCGACCTGGACATCATGGTGAACAACGCCGGCATCACCCGCGACGCCACCCTGCGCAAGATGACCGAGGACCAGTTCGACCAGGTCATCGCCGTGCATTTGAAGGGCACCTGGAACGGGCTGCGCGCGGCCGCGGCGATCATGCGGGAGAACAAGCGCGGCGCCATCGTCAACATGTCCTCGATTTCCGGCAAGGTCGGCATGGTCGGGCAGACGAATTATTCGGCGGCCAAGGCCGGCATCGTCGGGATGACCAAGGCCGCCAGCAAGGAGTTGGCGTATCTGGGTGTGCGGGTCAATGCCATCCAGCCGGGGCTGATCCGCTCGGCGATGACCGAGGCGATGCCGCAACGCATCTGGGATTCGAAAGTCGCCGAGGTGCCGATGGGGCGGGCCGGCGAGCCCGAGGAGGTGGCCAAGGTCGCGCTGTTTTTGGCGTCGGACCTGTCGTCCTACATGACCGGCACCGTCCTCGAGGTGACCGGTGGTCGGCACCTATGAGCATCCGCGAGGCGGTGATCTGCGAGCCGGTGCGCACCCCGATCGGCCGCTACGGCGGGATGTTCAAGTCGCTGACCGCCGTCGACCTCGGGGTCGCCGCCCTCCAAGGCCTCCTGGCGCGCACCGGCATCCCGGTCGACGCCGTCAACGACGTCATCGTTGGGCACTGCTATCCCAGCAGTGAGGCGCCCGCGATCGGGCGGGTGGTGGCCCTGGATTCCGGCCTGCCGGTGACGGTTCCGGGCATGCAGGTCGACCGCCGGTGCGGGTCGGGTCTGCAGGCGGTGATCCAGGCCTGCCTGCAGGTCGCCAGCGGCGACCACCAGGTGGTGATCGCCGGTGGCGCGGAAAGCATGAGCAATGTGGTGTTCTATTCCACCGATATGCGCTGGGGCGGGGCGCGGAGCGGGGTGCGGGTGCACGACGGTCTGGCACGCGGTCGCACCACGGCCGGCGGACGGCATTACCCGGTGCCCGGCGGGATGCTGGAGACCGCCGAGAACCTGCGCCGGGACTACGGCATCACCCGCCGCGAGCAGGACGAGTTGGCGGTGACCTCGCATCAGCGTGCGGTGGCCGCCCAAAAAAACGGCGTGTTCGCCGACGAGATCATCCCGGTCACCGTGCCCAGCCGCCGTGGCGAGGACGTCATCGACACCGATGAGCACCCGCGCGCGGACACCACGGTGGCGTCGCTAAGCAAGCTCAAACCCGTGCTGTTGGCGCAGGATCCGGAGGCGACGGTCACCGCCGGCAACGCCAGCGGCCAAAACGACGCGGCCTCGATGTGCGTGGTGACCACGCCGGAGAAGGCCGACGAACTCGGGCTGACGCCGTTGGTGCGGCTGGTGTCCTGGGGTGCGGCGGGGGTGGCGCCCCACCTGATGGGTATCGGACCGGTGCCCGCGACCGAGGTCGCGCTGGCCAAGGCCGGCCTGCGGCTCGCCGACATCGACCTGATTGAACTCAACGAAGCCTTCGCCGCGCAGGCGCTGGCGGTGATGGCCGAATGGGGCTTTACCGCCGCCGACCGGGAACGCACCAATGTGCACGGCTCGGGGATCTCGCTGGGGCATCCGGTGGGGGCCACCGGCGGGCGGATGCTGGCCAGCCTGGCCCGGGAGCTGGTCCGGCGTCGGGGCCGGTACGGGCTAGAAACCATGTGCATTGGCGGCGGGCAGGGGCTGGCCGCGGTCTTCGAAAGGGTGGGTGCCCCATGACCCGGCTTGCGCAAACCCTCGGTCTGACCGAGTTTCAAACCGAAATCATTTCCACGGTGCGCCAATTCGTCGACAAGGAGGTCGTCCCCACCGCGGCGGAACTCGAGCGCACCGACACCTACCCGCAGGCCATCGTCGACGCGATGCGGGAGATGGGCCTGTTTGGCCTGATGATCCCCGAAGAATACGGTGGCCTCGGCGAATCCCTGCTCACCTACGCGCTGTGCGTGGAGGAACTGGCCCGCGGCTGGATGAGTGTCTCCGGGGTGATCAACACCCATTTCATCGTCGCCTACATGCTGCGTCAGCACGGCACCGACGCGCAGAAGCGGCGGTATCTGCCCCGGATGGCGACCGGCGAAACCCGTGGCGCGTTTTCGATGTCCGAGCCCGAACTGGGCTCCGATGTCGCGGCGATCCGGACCCGGGCGGTCCGGAATCCCGACGGCGGCTACACCATCGACGGCCAGAAGATGTGGTTGACCAACGGCGGCAGCTCGACGTTGGTGGCGGCCCTGGTGCGCACCGACGAGGGCGCGGACAAACCGCACCGCAACCTGACCGCGTTCTTGATCGAAAAGCCCACCGGTTTCGGTGAAGTCGCGCCGGGGCTGACCATCCCCGGCAAGATCGACAAGCTGGGCTACAAGGGCATCGACACCACCGAGCTGATCTTCGATGGCTACCGGGCGGCGGCCGACGACGTTCTCGGCGGAGCCCCCGGCCGGGGCTTCGTCCAGATGATGGACGGCATCGAGGTGGGTCGGGTCAACGTGTCGGCGCGGGCGTGCGGCGTGGGGATCCGGGCGTTCGAACTGGCGGCGCGCTACGCCCAGCAACGCCAGACGTTCGGGAAACCGATCGCCGAGCATCAGGCCATCGCCTTCCAGCTGGCCGAAATGGCGACCAAGGTGGAGGCCGCACACCTGATGATGGTCAACGCCGCACGGCTCAAGGACTCCGGGGAACGCAACGACGTCGCCGCCGGGATGGCCAAATACCTGGCCAGCGAATTCTGCTCGGAGGTCACCCAGCAGAGCTTCCGGATCCACGGCGGCTACGGCTACTCCAAGGAGTACGAGATCGAACGGCTGATGCGCGACGCCCCGTTCCTGCTGATCGGGGAGGGCACCAGCGAGATCCAAAAACAGATCATCAGCAAACGGCTGCTGGCCGATTACCGGATCTAGAGCGGTGAGCGCCCCCGACTTCCCGGCCCGGTCACAGCTTTCCGAAGATGTGGCCCGGTTCGTGCGCAAGCGGATCTTCAACGGCAGCTACCCGGCCGGGGAGTATGTGCGGCTGGACCAGCTGGCCGCCGAGTTGGGCATCAGCGTCACCCCGGTGCGCGAGGCCCTGTTCGGTCTGCGGGCCGAGGGCCTGCTCGAGCAGCAGCCGCACCGCGGCTTTGTGGTGCTGCCGGTGACCGGTCGCGACATCGTCGACGTGTCCGACGTCCAGGCGCACATCGGCGGGGAACTGGCCGCCCGGGCCGCGGCCAACATCAGCGCGGCGCAGGTCCGTGACCTCGAGGCGATCCAGCACCAGCTGGAGGACGCCTACGCCCGCGACGATGAGGAACGCGCGGTGCGGCTCAACCACGAGTTCCACCGGGCCATCAATGTTGCCGCCGACTCGCCGAAGCTCGCCCAGTTGATGTCGCAGATCACCCGGTACGCCCCGGAATCGGTGTTTCCCACCGTCGCCGGCTGGCCGGCGAAATCCACCAAGCACCACCGCCGCCTGTTGGCCGCGCTGGCCAACCAGGACGAGGAGGGGGCGCGCACCGCCATGGCCGAGCACCTGGCCGCCGGCGCGGCGCCGCTGATCGATCACCTCATCGCGCACGGGGTGGTCGATGCGGCCAGCCGGACAAGCGTGCGCCGCCGCTGAGCCGTCGGCACGGTGGGCTAACCGGTGATGGCGGTCAATTCATGTGCCACCGCATCGAATGCGCGCAGCGTGTCCGCCAGGAGGTGCGGGTCCTCCGGCGCTGGAGACTGGCTGGATAACTTGGCGCCGACCATCCCCGCGGCGCGGTTGACGTAGATCATCTGACCGCACATGCCCTGGCACAACACCACGTTGTCGCCCGGGTAGGGCAGCCACACTTGGTTGCGGTACATGCCGCCGGGCATGCCGGTGTCATCGGGGCTGGCGGCGAACGCCTGACGTGAGTCGGCACCGCCGTCGAGGGTGTCGGCGATCCATGCCGCCGGCACCACCTGCTGGCCGGTCAATGAGACGCCGTCGCGCACGAACAGCGACCCGAACCGGATCATGTCGGTCAGGCAGGCGGTGATGCCGCCGTCGAAGAGTCCGGCGCCGGCCGCGTCGACGCCGATGGTGGCGTCGCATTGCGCGCCGAGGCGGCTCCACAGCAGCTCCGACATCAGGTCGGGCATCCGCTGGCCGCCGGCGACCTCGCAGATCCAGCCGAGCACATCGGTTTCACACGAGCGATATTCGAACGGGCCGCCGTGGGCCGACTTCTGCCGCAAGGTCAGCAAGAAGTCGTACAACGTGGCGGGCACCGCTGGGCCGCTCCGGGGTTCCCACCCGACGGCCTGGTCGAGGAGGTGGATTTCCGCGGCCGGGTCGCCGTAATCATCGGAAAAGGCGATACCCGAGCGCATATCCAGCAGGTGGCGCACGGTGGCACCGTGATAGCCGCAGGTCGCCAGGTCGGGCACGAATGCGGTGACGGGTGCGTCCAGCTCGATCGCCCCGGCCCCGTTCAGGGCGCCGACGACGGCGCCCACCAGCGATTTGCTCACCGAGAACAACAGGTGGCGGGTCTGGGCGCCCAGGCCGTCGACGTACTCTTCGGCGATCATCGACCCGCGGTGCGCGACGGCCCACCCGTCGGTGGCGGTGCTGTCCATCACCGCGCCGACGGTGGTGGACACCCCGCCGGTGGCGGTCAGCGGGATCTCGGCCACCGGCGCGCGGGCCGCCGGCAAGACCGCGGCCGGCCCGGTCCCGCGCGAGATGACCACGGTCGGCACCATGTCGTCGACATGCTGCAAGGACCACCGCGCGTAGGGCGCCGACAGCCAGTTGCCCAATGCGATGCCGGCCGGTCGGCACTGGGATCCGCCGCTCACGCGCGTGCGACAAGCCGCGAGACGATCGGCGTCGCCGGCGCCAGCGGTGTTGAGGCGAACTTCGTCTTAATACCCTTCACCCAGCGCCGACAGCGCTCGGTGAGCTGGTAGTCGTCGGTTTGCAGGTGCCCGCGGGTGACGAGCACGCCGAGTTGGGCGCCCTCGCAGCGTAAGTCGCCGGGCGCCGCGACGCGCAAGTAGAAGGCCTCGGATCCGTCGATCACCGAGGCCCAGTCGTTGGCGGGCCGCGCAAACGCGATGCGCCCGTCGTCGTCGATGCGCCACACGCCGGTGCGCGGGGTCGCGGTGAACAGCTCGACGTCCGGGGAGGTCTCGCTGATGATCACCTGGCCCCACACCTCGTCGCCGCCGTAGCCGCGCTCCCAGCGGGCGTTGAGCTCGTCGATGTCGATGTCGTAGTCCACATCCAGGTACTCCAGCAGGTGGAAGAGGAACAGCGGCACGTCGGCGTAGGCCTCGGTGGTCAAATTCGTCATCGGGCTGGCGCCGGACAGGCGCGGGTTCACCTCGCCGAGGTAGATCTTGTCGGCGTCCAGGTCACGCAACAGGTCCACCTCGAAGTAGCCGCGGTAGCCTTCGCGGCTCAGCACGTCGCCCAGCTTTTTCACCATGTCTCGCGCGACGTGGGCTTGTGCGGGTGAGAGCACCTCGTGCCAGATGTCGTTGCCGCACCAGCCACCCTTGCGCGACGTCAGCTCCGGGTAGCCGACCAGGCTGGTCATCGCCGGGCCGATCACGGTGCCGTGCCGGGTCACCACGCCCTCGATGCACACCTCGACATTGCGGATGCGCTTCATGACCTTGACTTCCGGCTGGTCTACCAGGCCGGCGGCGCAGTGGTCCCAGTCGCGCGGACCGCGTACGAAGAACGTCGCATCGCCGGCGTCGCCATAAGCGGCCTCGACAACCAGGTCATCTCCCAGCCCGGCGCTGTGGGCCAGCGTCAGCAAATCGTCGTAGGAGTCGGCACGCCCGATCGCATGCGGCACGCTGGGCACCCCGGCCTGATCGGCGAGGCGCGTCATGACGAGCTTGGAGCCCAGGCGATGGCGCAGCTCAGCCGGCGGATGCATGATGCCGAGCCCCGCCTGCTGCGCCAGGGCCTGGGTCTGCTCATCGAGCATCACAAAGCAGGCTTTGCCGCCGGGTCCTCGCCCGTCGATGAAATCGAGCGTTTCGGCATCGCGCAGCAGGTGGTTGCACACATCGCCCATGGAATCGAAATCGATGCGGTCGCGTCGCCGGGGGACGAATACGCGCGGGTGTGCGCCCTCGAAGGATTCAAAGTAGGTCAGGTAGAAGAAGTTTCGTACCCAGCGGTCGATGCCGAGCAGGTTGAACGGGGTCGGTGAGATGAAGTACAGCGGCACGGCGTTGGTGTGAAAGAACGCGCGGATGTCCGGAAGGCCGTTCAGCGCGCGGCGCGACCCCGGGCCGTCGGCGTGCAATACCTGCATGCGATCCAGTGTGCACCGCGGCGGCGACCTCTGGAAACCGCCACGGCGAACCGGGTCAATGATTCGGCCCCGCCGCCAGCAGCTGCCGCACCCGTCGCAGGTCGACCTTGCCGGTGGATCCGCGCGGTATCGCCTCGTCGGAGTCCACCAGCCGCCACACCGTCGGCACCTTGAAGGCGCTGAGCAGTTTGCGCGCCTGATGGCGCAGCTCCTCGACCGTCATCGCGTCGCACACCACCAGCGCTCCCACCCGGTCGACGCCGGCGTCGGACACCTGGGTCACGAACGCGGCGTCGACGCCATCGATCGCGCGTAGCGCCTGTTCGACCTCGCTGGGGTAGACGGTGGCGCCGCTGACCTTGAACATGTCGTCGGAGCGGCCGTGGTAGAACAGGAATCCGTCGTCGTCGAGGTGGCCCAGGTCCCCGGTGGGGTAGAAGCCGTCGACGGTGAACACCTCTTCGCGGCCGCGCCGGCAGATGCCGCGCAGGATGTGCGGCCCGCGGATCTGGATCATGCCCACCGCGCCGGTCGGCAGCGCGACGCCCGTGTCGGGGTCGACGATCCGGATCTGCATACCCGGGAAGGGCTTTCCGCAGCTGCCCCAGGCCGACGACGGCATATCGATGTCGCCGGCGTAGCCGCTGTACGGTCCGAACGCTTCGGTCATCCCGAACAGTCGGGCCCGGGCCCCGTGCGGGGCGCGATGCTGCGGCGGCAGCAGGGCCTCCAGGCTGCCGGCTCGCAGCGCGGACAGATCGGCGGTGCCGCGGTGCCGGGCCAGGGTGTCGGCCTGATCGGGCCAGCCCCGAAACAGCGTCACCCGTTCGGATTCCAGCAGCCCCAGGGTGGTCTCGGGTTTCGGGATCTCCTCGGTGACCAGGGTCGCGCCGGCCAGCAGCGCCGACAGCACACCGCTGCCGAAGCCGCCCACCCAGAAGAACGGCATCGGCAGATACAGCCGGGTGTCGGCGTCGATGCAGCGGGCGGCCAAGCCCGACTGCACGGCGCGCAGCGCGTTGCCGTGCGAGTGCACCACGCCCTTGGGGGGGCCGCTGGAGCCCGAGGTGAACATCACCACCAGCGGGTCGGCGGGCGTGACCGTGGCGGCCAACGCATCGACGATCTGGGTGGCCGCCTCGCTCGCGGCGGCCTGCCCCAGCCGGTCGGCGTGCCAAACCTGCCGCAGGGCAGGAAGTTCGGTGGGTGCGGTCAGCTGACCGGCGAGCTCGTCGAGATAGCGGTGGCCGCGGAACTCCTCGACGCTGATCAGGACCTGCACCGACGCGACGCGGAGCTGCGCGACCAGCTCACGCGCGGTCAACAGCGTGCTCAACGGCACCAGCACCGCGCCGATGCGGGTCGCCGCGAGCGCGACCTGCACCCAGCGGGCCCCGTTGGGCATGATCAGCCCGACCCGGGTGCCTTTGCCGACGCCGGCGTCGATCAACCCGGCGGCCAAGTCGCGGGTGGTCGCCTCGAGCTGGTCATAGCCGAGCCGGGTGCCGGGATCGATCACCATCGGTTTGGCGCCCTCGGTGCCGGCCCGGTGCCGGACCAACCCATCGATGGTCAGCGCCGGTACGTCAGGCACCGAGCACCTCGGCGAGCCGGTGCCGGTCGACCTTGCCGCTGGACAGTAGCGGGATTCGGTCAGCGGGCAGCGCCACGACGCGGCGCGGGATCTTGTAGCTGGACAACTCGGATTTCAGCCGGTCCCGCAGCGCGGCGACATCCACGTCGTCGGCTTCCAGCACCGCCGCCACCAGCTGCCCGCGCTGCGGGTCGGGGAGCCCCAGCACGTGGGCGGTCACCCCGCCGGTCACCTTGGCGATGGCCCGTTCCACCTCGGCCGGTGACACATTGGCGCCGGCCGTCTTGATCAGCGAGCCGCGTCGGCCGAGGAAGTAGTAGTACCCGTCGGCGTCGGTGCGTACCAGATCCCCGGTGTGAAACCAGCCGTCGGCGTCGAAACACTCCTCCCGGCTGCGCTTGTGGTAGCCCTGCATCAGATACCGTCCGCGCACCCACAATTCACCCGACTGGCCGGGGCCGACCGGCGCCCCGCCCTCCGGGTCCACCACCGCGCACTCGAACCCCGGTGCCGGCATGCCGAAGGAGCCGCGCCGGTGCGCGGGCTGGTCGCTGTCATCCCCGCTGAGCAGCACGACACTACCGGTTTCGGTCATGCCGAGCATGTTGTGCCGCAGTTCGGGGTCGGCGGGCCGGGCGTCGGGCGCCATGATCGGATACAAGTTGCCGCGGCGCAGCGAGGACAGGTCGCGGCCCGGGAAGCTGGGATGGCGGGCCAGCGCCGCCACCCCGGCCACGAAACCGTTGCCGATCGTGGGTTTTTCGGCCTCCAGCAGATCCAGGGTGGCGCCGGGGTCGGCCGCGTTGGAACACACCAGCGTCGCGCCGGCCAGCAGCGTGGCCAGCAGTGCAAACGCCAACCCGCCGATCCAAAAGAACGGCGAGTTGCAAAACAGCCGGTCCGCGGCGGTCAGACCGCGGATCTCATTGAGGTTGCGCTGGTGGCCGAGCAGCCCGGCGTGGGTGTGCACCACCCCCTTGGGCGCACCGGTCGACCCCGAGGTGTAGATGATCGCCAACGGGTCACCGCCGTCGACGTCGGACTCCATCGCCGACAACAAGTCCACGGGCCCGGCGGGCGGCGCCGGCCCGTCGAACACCACATGGCGCAGCTGCGGCGCCGCGACGCTGAACAGCCGTGCACCGGAATCGATGTCGACATCGGGGATCGCCTCGGCCAGCCGCTGGCGGTAGTCGTGCGCGCGGTAGCCGGACGCGGCCAGCAGAATCTGCACATCGCCGTGCACCAGCTGCTCCCGCATCTCGGGCGCGGTGGCGAAGGTCGGAAACGGGACCACCACCGCGCCGATGCGGGCGGCGGCCAGCGCCCCGACGACAAACCCGGCGCCGTTGGGGTAGAGCAGCCCGATGTGGCTGCCCCTGCCGGCGCCCAGCGCGATCAGACCGCGGGCCAGCTCGGCCGAGCGGGCCTCGGCCTGGGCGTAGCTGAGCCGTTCGCCGTCGCAGACCAGCAGCGGGTGTGCCGCCCGGGCGCGTGCTTGGGCGCGCACGATGTCCGGCAGCGTGAGCGCGTCACCGGGCATACTCGCCCTGCGCGGTGAAATAACGCCGGACCGCGCCGAGATCGGCTTTGCCCGACGGCGTTCTCGGGATGGCCTCGACGACCGCGATGTCGGTGGGGATTTCGTAGCGGGCCAACCGGGTCCCGAGAAAGTCCACTAGTTGCGCGGCGTCGGTGGCCATGCCATCGCGCAGCTCCACCATGGCGACCGGGGTTTCCCCGAGGCGCGGATCGGCCCGGCCGACCACGGCCGCGCCCTGCACCGTCGGATGGGCCTCCAGGGCGAGGCGCACATCGTCGGGCATCACCTTGAACCCGCCCCGGATGATGGCCTGATCGGCGCGGCCCAGGATCCACAGGAACCCGTCGGCGTCGATGCGGGCCAGGTCGGTGGTGCGCAGCCAGTCCGTCGACGGCCCCAACTGTCCGGGTTTGACCTCCAGCAGGCCGACCTGGTCGGGGCCCAGCGGGGCGCCGTCCTCGCCGACCACCCGTAGCTGGGCCCCCAAGCTGGCCCGCCCGACGCTGCCGCGTTTGGCCCGCCAGTACCGCTGGTAGTCGGGCAGCGTCCAGCCGGCCACGCCGCCGCCGAATTCGGTTGCGGCATAGGAGGTCAGCACCGGAATGCCGTACTTTTCGGTGAATGCGTCGGCGTCGTCGGCGGACAGCGGCGCGGTGCCCGACGTCACGGCGCGGATGCTGGCTAAGTCCTCGCGGGTCAGGTCGGAATGCAACACCATCCGCAGCGCCGCCGGCACCAGCGACACCGCGCCCGGCCGATACTTGCGGACCGCGTCGGCCCAGCGTCCCAACTCGAAACGGTCCAGCAGCACAAAAGGTCGGGCGTCGGCGACGCATTGCAGCACCCGGAACACCCCGCCGATATGCACCAGCGGCGAGTTGACGATCGCGACCCCGGTCCGCGGCGTCGTCGGCGCCCGGTCCGGCTCGGCGCCCAGCACGCTGTGCGCCAACATGTCGTAGCTGAGGTCGACGCGTTTGGGCGGGCCGGTGGTCCCGCTGGTCAACATCCACACCGCCACACCCGGTCGCCGCGCCTCCGTGCCGCCCGCGGTGACCTGGGGTTCGTCGGTCAGGCCGGACAGCGACACCACCCGGGTGGCGCTGCTCGGGGTGATCAGCTGGGCCAGGTCGTCGGGGGCGCCGATGATCACCGGCAACCGCAGCGCGGCGATGTCGGCGCGGGTACGGTCGTCGCCGCGGGACGGGTTGATCACCACGACACAGCCGCCGCCCAGCAGCACCCCGAGCAGCGCGGCCAGCTGCGGGGGCCGGTTGCGCAACAGAATCCCGACCTTGTTCTGGCCGCACACCGCGGCGATCCGGCGGGCCAGCTGGCCGATCTGGCCCCAGCTGAACCACCCGCCGTCGTATTCGACGGCGGGGGCCTCGGGGTGCAGATCCAGCACCTCGGTGATGCGCCGGCTCAGCGGGTGCGCCATCAGCGGATCCGCGGTGGGGTAGCGGTGCCGTGGGGTTGCGCGTCGAGCTCGGCCGTCCCGAGCGGGTTGCCCAGCCGGGTGTAGATCAGGCCCTGATCCAACGCCGCGCGGTAGGGCTTGTCCAGCGACTCCCAGATCGCCTTGACCGTGCCCTGGGTCGCCGACGGCGGTTTGGCGGCGATGCTGGCCGCGATCTCGTGCGCGCGCGCCCACAGCTGTTCGGGGGCCACCACTTCCGAGACCAATCCGATCCGCAGCGCGGTGTCCGCGCCGACCCGTTCGTCGTTGCCCATCAACGCGATCCGCAGCGTTTCGCCCAGGCCGACGCGGCGCATCAGCCCGACCGGTTCCAGCGCGCAGACCAGACCCGCGGACACATGCGAGTCGAAGAATGTCGCGTCGCTGCTGCAGATCACCACATCGGCCTCGTTGACGAAGTAGAACCCGCCGGCGGTGCACATGCCCTGCACCGCGCTCACCACCGGTTTGAACATCTTCTGCCACTTGGGGCTGAGCGCTTCGCCGGGATCCTCGTGGTTCCAGACGTTATCCGGTTGTCCGTAGGGGGTTTTGATGTCCAACCCGGCGCTGAAGGCCCGGGTGCCGGCGGCCCGCAGTACCACGGCGTTGACGGCGGTGTCGAGTTTGACGATGCGCCACGCCGCGGTCATTTCCTCGCACATGGTGCGGTTGAACGCGTTGAGCTGATCGGGGCGATTCAACGTGATGGTGGCTACCCGGGCGGCGCGGTCGAACTCCAGCAGGATGGTTTCGAACGGGCTCATCGGCACTGCCATTCCGGTGCCCGCTTCTCGACGAACGCTTGCGGGCCTTCGGTCGAATCCGCGGTGTGCAGGTTGCGTTCCCGGAACGCTTCGGCCAGCATTTCGGCTTCGTGCAGCGGCAGGTCCAGGCCCTTGAGGATGGCCAGCCGGGTTCCGCGTACCGCCAGCGGCGCATTGGAGTTGACCACGGCGGCGATCTCGTGGGCGCGTTCGAGCAATCGGTCATGCTCGACGACCTCGCTGATCATGCCCAGCTCGTAGGCGCGTTGGGCGCTCATCCGCTCATGTTTGCCCATCATCGCCATCCGCAGGGCGACCGACCGGGGCAGCACCCGGGCCAGCCGCACCACCTCGCGGCCGGCCACCAACCCGATCGACACATGCGGGTCGAAGAAGGTGGCCTGCGCGGAGGCGATGACGATGTCGCCGGTGGTCACCCAGTCCAGTCCGGCGCCGCAGCAGATGCCGTTGATCGCCGCCAGTACCGGTTTGGCCATGGTCCGAAACGGCGGTGTGCCCTCCTGCGGCGCCTCCCACTGCTCATAGCTGGACAAGTACGGGCGTTCGTTGATCACCTTGCCGTCGCCGGGGATCGCCTTGACGTCGGCGCCGGTGCAAAATGCCCGGCCGGTGCCGGTGACGATCAGCAGCCACACCCGGTCGTCGTTTTCGGCCTCCTGGTAGGCCGCCCGCAATTCGGTGATCATGTGCGGGCTCAGCGCATTGAGCGCTTCGGGACGGTTCAGGGTGATCGTGGCCGTATGGCCGTCGACCTCGTATTTGATGGTGTCGAACGCGGGCATCGAGGATCCCTTCGTGGGCGGGGAGTTAGCGGCCCTGGAAATCGGGCGTGCGGCGCTGTCGGAATGCGGCCAGTCCCTCTTTGAAATCGCCGGTTCGGCAGGACAATTCCAAGCTGGACAGTTCATGTGTCATGGACTGGGGCAGGGTCGCATGCTGGCCGTAGTTGAGGGCTTGTTTGGTCAGACCGAGCGCGACCGTGGGACCGGAAGCCAGCCGGGTCAGCAGCGCCTCGGCGGCGGCGTCCAGTTCGGCCGGGTCGGTCGCCTGGTGGACCAAACCCCAGTCCGCGGCGTCGGTTCCGGACACCTTCTCCCCGAGCAGCAGCATCCGCTTGGCCCGGGCCAGCCCCACCAGGCGGGGGAGCAGCCAGGTGGAGCCCGAATCCGGGCTGAACCCCCGGGTCAAAAACGGCTCCCAGAACACCGCGTCGGAGGCCGCCACGGTGAAGTCGGCGGCCAGCGCCAGATTGCAGCCGAGCCCGACCGCCCAACCACGCACGCTGCACACCACCGGCAACTGGATGCTGTGCACCAGTTCGATTACCCGGTGGGCGGTGTGCGGGATGCGCCGCACCAGGTTCCCGGTGCGGTGCCGATGACCCGACGCGTTGGTGGCCACCCAATCGGCGCCCGCGCAAAAGTCCGCGCCGGCGCCGCGGAGGTGAATGGCGCGCAGCGTATCGTCGGTGGCCGCCTCGGTGAGGGCGGTGACGAGCTCATCAATCATCATGTGGCTCAATGCATTACGGCGCGACATGCGGTCCAGCGTCACCCGCAGGATGGCGCCCTCGCGCAGCGCTGTCACCGAGCCCTCGGCCGCGGCCGAGTCGGCGTCGTCGGTCACCGTGGGAACCGCCCTTCGGTCGCCATATCGTTACCCATACAGTAGGCTATACGATTGTTCCGAATTGAGGAAAGGCGCATGACGGACGGCGCAGAAATTTCACCGATCGGGGTGGACGACATCGCCCGCTACGGCGAGCGGCCATTGGCGCAGACCGTCGCCGCCGCGGCCTCTCTTCGGCGGCTGACCGGTCTGCTGCTCTCGCTCGAGCATCCCCACCCCGCGGTCGACGACATGCTGGCCCGGTGCGCCGACTGGGAGGCCGCGCTGTCCGCCGCCGCGCCGCCGGATCCCGCGCCCCGGATCGGCCCCGACGGCGGCGCGCACCAACGTGTCTACCTGGGGCACGCCTTCGACATCGGCGCCTTCAACCCGTGCTTCCCGGAATACCGGTTCGATCACCTCGACGCCGAGAACGCCTCGGGCCGGGTCACTTTCCCGCTGGTGTACGAGGGGCCGCCCGGATTGGTGCACGGCGGGTTCCTCGCGGTGTTCTTCGACTGCGTCATCCAGCACCAAAGCTGCGCCGCCCAGCTGGCGGGCCGCACCCGATCACTGGTGGTGGGCTTCCGCCGGCCCACGCCGATCCTGACCGAGTTGGGCTTCGACATCGTGCGCGCCGAATCCGAGCGGGGCATTACCGCCACGGCCCGGCTGTTGCACGGCGACCAGGTGCTGTGCACCGGTGAAGTCGCCACCGTCGCGTCGCCGCCCGAAAAGCTGACCGGCTACCGCTTCGGCCGCCGCCGGCCCGAGTCCACCGGCGACAGGAAGGAACCCGGCAGATGACCCTGGAGGACACCACCGACGACCGTGTGCTGTTCGCGATCGATCCCGAGACGCGGATCGCCACCATCACCTTGAACAATCCGCGGCAACGCAACTCCTATGACGCGACGATGCGCGACGCCCTTGCCCGCTGCCTGGATCGCGTCGCCGAGGACGACGATCTGGTCGTGGTGCTGCTGCGCGGCGCCGACGGGGTGTTTTCCACCGGCGCGGACATGAACAACGCCTACGGCTGGTACGGCGAGCGGGCCGACCCCGCCCAGCCGCCGGCCAAAAGCCGCCCCAGCCAACGGCGTCGGCTCGCCGTCGACCGCAAGTCGTTCGGCTTCTACCACAACCTGATGGGCTTCCCCAAGGTCACGGTGGGGGAGATCAGCGGCTACGCGCTGGGCGGCGGCTTCGAGATGGCGCTGATGACCGACATCGCCGTGGTGGCCCGCAACACCAAACTCGGCATGCCGGCCACCCGCTTCCTGGGCCCGGCGCTGGGCAGTTTGCACATGTTCTTCCACCGGCTGGGGCCGGTGTTGGCGCGGCGGCTGCTGCTGACCGGCGACATCATCGAGGCGGCCGCGGTCGAGCACCTCGGGGTGTTCACCGAAACGTGTGAGCCCGACCTGGTTTCGGCGCGGGCGCGGTACTGGGCGGAGAAGGTGGCCAAGATGCCGGCCGACGGCGTGGTCATCGCCAAGGAGGCGTTTCGGCTGGTCGAGCAGAGCCAGGCCTATCAGGGCGAGGAAGTGGCCAGCTACCTGTTCCACGCGTTTGGTACCAACCTGCAGTTCGCGCCCGGCGAGTTCAACTTCGTCAAGACCCGCGCGCACCACGGCACCAAGGAGGCGTTCCGGCTGCGCGACGAACACTTCCACGTCCCAGAGCCCTGAGCCCGGTATTGACCTGATCGCGGGAACTGCTAGGTTTACATAAACGTCGAATAATGTAAGGTTGAGATATGCCCACACCTGTCATCGTCGGTGCCGTGCGGACGGCAATCGGACGTTCGTTCAAGGGAACCCTGGTCAACACCCCGCCGGAGACGTTGATCACCACCGTGCTGCCCGAGGTGGTGCGCCGCGCCGGGGTTGAGCCGGGCGCCATCGATGACATCATCTTCGCGGAGTCCCACTACGGCGGCGGTGATCTCGCGCGGTACGCGGCGGCCAAGTGCGGGATGGAAGACGTGCCCGGCCAATCCGTCAACCGGCACTGCGCGGGCAGCCTGACCGCGATCGGCAACGCGGCCGCCCAGATCGGCTCCGGCATGGAGCGGGTGCTGATCGCCGGGGGGGTGCAGTCGTTGTCGATGACGCCGGTGACCAAGTGGCGGGTTCCTGGGCCAGAGCTGACCTTCGAAGAGCCCTGGATGCCGCCCACCCACCCGGAAGCCCCGGATGCGCCGACCCGCGACATGTCGATCACGGTGGGCTGGAACACCGCGCAGGCCGTCGGCATCACCCGCGAGGAGATGGACGCCTGGGCGGCGCGGTCGCATCAGCGGGCGATCGCCGCCATCGACGCGGGCAAGTTCGTCGACGAGATCGTGCCGTTGAAGATCGAACTGCCCGACGGATCGGTGACCGAGTTCAGCGTCGACGAGCACCCGCGCCGGGACACCACGGTGGAGAAGCTGGCGGGCCTGAAGGTGCTGCACCCCGAGATCGAGGGGTTCTCGATCACCGCCGGCAACAGCAGCGGCACCAACGACGCGGCCGCCGCGGTCGCCCTCGTCGAGAAGGACTACGCCGAGGGTCAGGGGCTGAGCGTGCTGGGCAGCGTCAAAGCGTGGGCGGCCGCCGGGGTGGCCCCCCGCGACACCGGGCTGGGCGCGGTCAAGGTGATCGGCAAGGTGCTGCAGCGGGCCGGGCTGTCGCCCGGCGACGTCGCGCTGTGGGAGATCAACGAGGCGTTCGCGTCGGTGCCGATCGCGGCGTGCCGCGAATACGGCCTGGACGAGGAGAAGGTGAACTTCTCCGGCAGCGGCTGCAGCCTGGGCCACCCGATCGCCGCCTCCGGGGCGCGGATGGTGACCACCCTGGTCTACGAGCTGCGGCGGCGCGGCGGCGGCATCGGCGTGGCCGCGATGTGCGCGGGCGGCGGCCAGGGCGGCGCCGTCGTCATCGAGGTCTGAGTTTTCCGACGTGGCACCCGCGACTGTGCGGTCTCATACGCGTCTTCTCGGGCGATGCGTATCCAGCCGCACAGTCGGCGCCATGGCGGGGTTAACGTCGGCGCCTTCGCGGGGTTAACGCTTGCGCCGCGGGGCTTTCTTGCCCTGCTCGATCAGCCGGCTGGCCTGGTCGAGGATGCAGTCCAGTCCGTACTCGAAGTTGGTGTCGTCGGCCGCGCCGATCCGGTGCCCCTCGGAGGTGACCTGGGCCAGCAGCGGCGTCGTCTCCGGGTCGATCACCATGGCCTCTTCGAAGTCGCCGGGCCCGTCGTCGGCCGCCTCCCGGTTCTTCTCGTAGAGCCGTCGCAGCACCACCGAGCCGCGGACATGCACCGAGATCGCCGAGTAGGTGTCGAAGGCGTCCTCGACCGATAGCCCCGCCTCGACCAGGCTGGCGATCGCCTTTTCCACCTCCTGCACCCCCAACCGGGCGGCCCGCGGGCTCAACGCGGCCCGGATCAGAATCAGGTCGCACAAAATCGGGTTGGCCAGGAACGCTTTTCGCATCGTGCGGGCGTGATTGCGTAAGGTCTCGCGCCAGTCGTTGGCTTCCACATAGGGGGTGGCGAAGACGAACTGGCGCAACGCGCGGTTGGTCATCGCGTTGAGCAGGTCGTCCTTTTTGCGGAAGTACCAGTAGATGCTGGTGACCCCCACCCCGAGATGCTTGCCCAGCAGCGGCATGCTGAGGTTGTCGACCCCGACCTGCTCGGCGAGTTCGAATGCGCCGTCGATGATGTCGTCGGGATTGATCGAGCCGCGTTCCCGCCGCTGACGCTTTTCAGCGGTTGCTTGCTTTGCCACTGCGGGCACCTCCCTGCAGATCGTTGCTGCGCACGCAGTTCGTGACCTCCGGTCGCCCCGAATCTACCGGCAGCACTGCCTGAACTGCGGCTACGGACGCGTGTCGCGGCCCGTCTCGCCTCGCCAACCTTACCGGTGGCCCTCCGGGCGGGCACCCGGGCAGCCCTACCGTGCGGTTCGCGACGTGCGCGCTGAGCACTGGCGGACGGGTTCTCATTCCTCAACTGTAACGCCTATGGTAAGGATTCTGGTAAGTATCGTTTTCTCCTGGGTGAAGGGTGATCGGTGTCAGAAGCAATCCTGCGGGAGCGCCACGGGCGAATCCTTGTCGTCACAATCAACCGGCCGGAAGCCCGCAACGCGGTGAACCTGGCCGTCAGTCAGGGCCTGGCCGACGCGGTCGATGAGCTCGACGCCGACCCCGAGCTGTCGGTGGCGGTGCTGACCGGCGCCGGCGGCAATTTCTGTGCCGGTATGGATTTGAAGGCCTTCGCCGCCGGCGAACAGGTCGCCATCCCCGGCCGCGGCATCGGCTTCACCGAACAACCGCCGCGCAAACCCCTCATCTCGGCCGTCGAGGGATACGCGTTGGCCGGCGGCACCGAGGTGGTGCTGGCCACCGACCTGGTGGTGGCGTCCACGACGGCCAAGTTCGGGATCCCCGAAGTCAAACGCGGCCTGGTGGCCGCCGGCGGGGGACTGCTGCGGTTGCAGCACCGGATCCCGTATCAGAAGGCCCTCGAATTGGCGCTGACCGGTGAGCATTTCACCGCCGAACAGGGCGCGGCGTGGGGTTTCGTCAACGCGGTAACCGAACCGGGCCAAGCGCTGGCCGGGGCGATCGAGCTGGCCGAGCGGATCACCGCCAACGGGCCGTTGGCGGTGGCGGTGACCAAGGACATCATGGTCAAGTCCGCGAGCTGGGCCCCCGCCGAGATGTGGCAGAACCAACTCGAACTCATCATGCCGGTGTTCGCCTCCAACGACGCCAAGGAGGGCGCGATCGCGTTCGCCGAGAAGCGCGCCCCCAACTGGACCGGCACCTGACCCATGGATCTGGGGTTGGCGAACGCGACCGCGGTGGTGGTGGGCGGCGGTCGTGGGATGGGATTGGCCACCGCCCGCTGCCTGGCCGACGACGGGGCCCGGGTCGCGGTGGTGGCGCGGTCGGGGACCGACGTCGATCGCGCCGCCGCGGACCTGACCCAGCGCGGCAGCCCCGACGCGCTCGGGCTGGTCGCCGATACCAGCGATGAGCGTCAGGTGTCGGAGGTCTTCGCCGCGGTGGGTGAGCGCTGGGGCGGTGAACTCAACATCTTGATCAACACC
Organism: Mycobacterium sp. pUA109; assembly: GCF_041287095.1. NCBI lineage: Bacteria > Bacillati > Actinomycetota > Actinomycetes > Mycobacteriales > Mycobacteriaceae > Mycobacterium > Mycobacterium sp. pUA109. The sequence goes on from NZ_JBGGKS010000012.1 coordinate 108,058, forward strand.
GTCGGGCCCACCGTGCAGGGCCGCTTCGAGGAGTTGGCCGACGAGCAGTGGCGCCAAGCCGTCGACCAGGGCGTCATGGGCATGGTGCACTGCGTGCGGTCGGCGCTTCCGTTGCTGCGCAACGCGGACTGGGCGCGGATCGTCAACTTCTCGGCGCACTCGACGCAACGGCAAAGCGTGATACTGCCGGCCTACACCGCCGCCAAAGCCATGGTCAACAGCGTCTCCAAGAACCTGTCGTTGCTGCTGGCGCCCGACGAGATCCTGGTCAACGTGGTCTCCCCGGGCAGCATCGCATCCGAGGCGCTGGTGGGGTGGGCCACCTCGGTCGGGATCGACGGCGAGGACCCGTATGCGTTGATGGCGGGCATCGCCGAGCATTTCGGGCATCCGGCGCATCTGCCGCGCGCCGGCCTGCCCAACGAAATCGGGCCGGTCGCCGCGTTTTTGGCATCCCGCCGCAACTCCTATATGACCGGCGCCAACGTCAACGTCGACGGCGGCTCGGATTTCACCTAGCCCGACGACGATGCGCGCCGCGCAGCGGCGGGCTGAGGAGTCGGGCCATCAAATCGAGCCTGAGGAGCGCACCATGGCGACGGCGGGTGAAGCGCGGGACTGGGCGCGTAGCGCGCTGCGCGGCATCGGCGACTCGCTGTACACGCCGTTTCGCGGCGTCGACGGCGACGACATCGACTGGGACGCCTACCGCGCGTTGGTGCGTTACTGCGTCGCCGATCTCGGCCACCCGATGCTGTGGTGCACCAGCGGGGTCGGCGAATTCTGGTCGCTGACCCTGGCCGAACGTCAACGGCTGCTGGAGGTGGCGATCGAGGAGGGACGCGCGGCCAACCCGGACCTCGTCGTGCAGGCGTGCACGGCGGCCACGTCGGCCAAGGACTGCCTGGCGCTGACCCAGCACGCCCAGCAGGCTGGCGCCGACATCGCCTACCTCCAGACCCCGATGATGGAAACCCACGGCGGCGACGGGGTGCTGCGGTTTTTCCGGTACATCGCCGACCGCACCGATATCGCGCTGGGCATGTTCAACTCACCGTCCTCGGGCTATGTGCTGAGCCCGGCCGAAAGCGCCCGGATCTACGCCGAGATCCCGGCGGTGTGCGCGACCAAGGAAGGTGCCTTCCGCCCGGCCAGCAGCCGGCTATTGCACGAGCTGGCACCGGGTCTGGTGATCTGGGAGTGCGATAAAACGGTGTATCGCGCCGGGTGGCTGCGGGCCGGGATCGTGTGCCCGGCGCAGCTGGGCACCACCGGCTACCTGTTCGAGACGCCGCGGCGGCGGCTGCTCACCGAGTACTGGGAGCTGATCGTGGCCGACAAACTCGTCGATGCGATGGACTTTGGTCGGGACTGCGGCCTGGACCAATTCGACGTCGACATGGGGTCGTGGCTCACCTGCTATCCCGGTCGGCCCGACTACTTCACCCACTGGGGCGGCGCCTTCAAATACGCCGCGTCCCTGCTCGGCTTGCCGGTGGGCGACTACCCGCATTCCCGGCCACCGCAAGCCGAGCTGCCCGCCGCGGGGCGCCAGCAGATCACCACCGCCTACCGGCGGCTCGGGCTGATCGAGGCTTAGCCGGGCGCTCAGCGTCGTGAGCTTACCGAGTGGACGGGGCCAATCACTACCGCTATCAACAGCCTCGCGACCCCGGTGGGCCCCCGCGCGGCCACTTGTCGCATGCCGCTATCGAAAGGTATACAGTATGAGTCATTACTGAGCGCTGAAGAGGGCAGCCAACAGCGAGGAGGGCCATCGGTGGGGTGCGGATGTGGTGCCGATCTTCGGGCCCGCGTGGTGATCGAGCTAGGCGTGCTTCGATGACCGCCGCCGAAGACGTGGAGGCCAACCAGCAGGACGCCGTGCTCTACGACGTCACCGACCGCGGCGTCGCCGTCGTGACCCTCAACCGTCCGGCGCGGCTTAACGCCTGGGGCCCCGAGATCTCGGCGGGCTTCTACGCGGCCATCGACCGCGCCGAAGCCGATCCCGGCGTGCGGGTGATTGTGCTGACCGGTAGCGGTCGCGGATTTTGTGCCGGCGCGGATCTCGGTGGCTCGGGATCCATCGACGAAAAGCTCGGCGACGGCGACACCGACGTCAGCCAGCTGGTCGGCGAGCGCCACCCGCACTTTTTGACCGCGCTGCGCAAACCGGTCATCGCGGCGGTCAACGGGGCCTGCGTCGGTATCGGCCTGACCCACGCTCTGATGTGCGATGTCCGGTTCGCCGCCGCCGGCGCCAAATTCGCCACCGCGTTCACCCGCCGCGGCCTGATCGCCGAATATGGCATCACCTGGATCCTGCCGCGGCTGGCCGGGTGGGGCGCGGCGATGGACCTGCTGCTCAGCGGGCGCACCTTTTACGCCGAGGAGGCCCACGAACTCGGCCTGGTCAAGGAAGTCGTCGCGCCCGAACGGTTGCTGGCGCGCGCCATGGAATACGCCGAGGATATCGCCGGCAACTGTTCCCCGGCATCACTGGCGGTGATCAAACAGCAGGCGTACACCGATGCGCTGCGCGACATCACGGACGTCAGCGCACGCGCCGAAAAGCTGATGCACGAGTCGCTGCTGCGGCCCGACGTCATCGAGGGGATCACCAGTTTCTTGGCGAAGCGGCCGCCGAACTTCCCGCCGCTGAGCCAATAACACGCGAAGAGAAAGGATTGCGGCCATGGTGCTGGACTACCGAGCTATCGACGCCGACAACCACTACTACGAGCCGATCGACTCGTTCACCCGCCATCTGCCCAAGGAGTTCAAGCGCCGCGGCGTGCAGATGCTCACCGAGGGCAAGCGCACCTTCGCCGTCATAGGGGGTGTGGTCAACCACTTCATCCCGAACCCCACCTTCGACCCGATCATCGAACCGGGCTGTTTGGACCTGCTGTTTCGCGGCGAGATTCCCGAGGGTGTCGACCCGGCGTCGCTGATGAAGGTCGACCGGCTCGCCGATCACCCCGAGTACCACGACCGCGAGGCGCGGGTGAAGGTCTTGGACCGGCAGAACCTCGAGACGGTGTTCATGCTGCCGACGTTCGCCTGCGGTGTGGAGGAGGCGCTCAAGCACGACATCGAGGCGACGATGGCCTCGCTGCACGCGTTCAACCTGTGGCTCGACGAGGACTGGGGTTTCGACCGTCCCGACCACCGGTTCATCTCGGCGCCGATCATCTCGCTGGCTGATCCCGAGAAGGCCGTCGAGGAGGTCGAATTCGTGCTGGGCCGCGGCGCCAAGATGGTGCTGGTGCGCCCCGCCCCGGTGCCGGGGTGGGTCAAGCCGCGGTCGCTGGGCGATCCCAGCCACGATCCGGTGTGGGCGCGGTTGGCCGAGGCCGGGGTGCCGGTGGGCTTCCACCTGTCCGACAGCGGCTATCTGGCGATCGCGGCGCTGTGGGGCGGTCAGGCGACCTTCGAAGGGTTCGGCAAGAAGGATCCGCTCGACCAGATCCTGCTCGACGACCGGGCGATCCACGACACCATGGCCTCGATGATCGTGCACCAGGTCTTCACCCGCCATCCCACGTTGAAGGTCGCCAGCATCGAGAACGGGTCCTACTTCGTGTACCGGTTGATCAAGCGGCTCAAGAAGGCCGCCAACACCGCGCCGCAGCACTTCAAGGAGGATCCGGTGGAGCAGCTGCGCAACAACGTCTGGATTGCCCCGTACTACGAGGATGACGTCAAGCTGCTCGCCGAGACCATCGGGGTGGACAAGATCTTGTTCGGCTCGGACTGGCCGCACGGCGAGGGGCTCGCCGATCCGATGACCTTCACCGCCGACATTCCGCAGTTCCCCGAATTCAGCGCCGAAGACACCCGGAAAGTGATGCGGGACAACGCCTTGGATCTACTCGGCGTCAACGTCGCGGTCTAGGCATGGGCGAATGGACCATCGGCGCGGTACTCGACGCCATCGCCGACGTCATCGGCGACCGGACGATGACGGTGTGCGGGGATCGTCGCAGCACCTTCGGCGAGTCGGCCGAACGCACCCGCCGGTTGGCGAACTTTCTCGCCGGCCGCGGATTCGGGGCGCACCGCGAGCGTGCGGAGCTGAGCAACTGGGAGTGCGGCCAGGACCGGGTCGCGCTGATCATGCACAACGACCTGTACCCCGACATGGTCGTCGGCTGCCTCAAGGCGCGCACCGTCCCGGTCAACGTCAACCACCACTACACCCCCGGTGAAGTCCGCGACCTGCTGGCCTATCTGCGGCCGCGCGCGGTCATCTACCACAAGTCGCTCGGCGCGAAATACGCTGCGGTGCTTCCCCCGGACGGTGCCGACCTGCTGATCTGCATCGACGACGGGACCGACGCGCCGGAGCTGCCCGGCGCGGTATCGCTGGCGGACGCGCTGTCCCACGGCGATCCCGACCAGATCCTGGCCGGCTCACCGGATGACCTGTTGATGATCTGCACCGGCGGCACCACTGGTCGCCCCAAGGGGGTGCTGTGGCGCCAGTCCGACATCTACGTGTCGTCGATGGTGGGCGCCGATCACGCCGGCGTGGAGGAGATCCACGCCAAGGTGCGCGGCGCCGCGGGACCACCGTGGTTCGCGGTGTCCCCGCTGATGCACGCCGCCGGGATGTGGACGGCGTTCTCGGCGATCATGGCCGGCACCACGGTGGTGCTCTACGACACCGCGTCCCCGCTCGATCCGCGCGCGGTGTGGGCGACCGCCGAACGTGAGAAGGTCGGGTTGATGACCATGGTCGGCGACGCCTACGCCGCACCGCTGGTCGCCGAATTACGGGACCGCCGCTACGATTTGGCGTCGCTGTCGGCGATCGGTACCGGCGGGGCGGCGACCAATCCCAAACACCAGCGGGCATTGCTGGAGCTGCTGCCCCAGATCACCTTGATCAACGGATACGGCTCGTCGGAAACCGGAAACATGGGCTTTGGGCACAGCCGCACCGACACCCGCTCCGACACCTTCACGCTGCGGGAGGGCGGCCTGGTGCTGTCCGAGGATTACAGCCATTTCCTTTCCCCCGGCGAGCCCCAGGTGGGGTGGGTGGCCCGGACCGGGCGCATCCCGCTGGGCTACTTCAACGATCCCGACGGCACCCGGCGCACCTTCCCACAGGTCGACGGGCGGCGGGTGGTGATCTCCGGTGACCGGGCGTCGCTGGAGGCCGACGGCACGCTGCGGTTGTACGGGCGGGATTCGCTGGTGGTCAACACCGGCGGCGAGAAGGTGTTCGTCGAGGAGGTCGAAGAGATCCTGCGCGCCCACCCCGACATCGCCGACGCGCTGGTGGTGGGGCGGCCCAGCGACCGGTGGGGCGAAGAAGTCGTGGCGCTGATCGCGGTGCGCGACGGCGTCGACCCGGTCGGTGAGCGGCTGCACGCCTTCTGCACCACCCGGTTGGCGCGCTTCAAGGCGCCCAAGGAGTTCATTGTGGTCGAGACGATCCGCCGTCTCGGCAACGGCAAGGCCGACTACCGCTGGGCGAAAAGCCGGGCAGCGCAGGGGATGACATGACTGACAACGCCGACCGGGCCATCGATTGTCTGGTCAACGTGCACTTCGGAGAGACCGAGCAGCAGCCGTCGTTCATGCTTAAGGTGCGTGACGACTACTTCAAGGGGCCGGCGTCAATGTTCGCGCCGGTCGATTTGGCCGAGCTGCTCGACGAGATGGACCGCCACGGGGTGGCCAAGGCCATCCTGATGGACAATCTCGCCAAGCCGTCGGTGACCGCGCGCAAATTCGTGCAAGCCCGCCCGGATCGGTTCGCGCTGGCGATCGGCGGCATCAACCTGCTGCGGCCGATGCCGTCGCTGGCCGAGCTGTCCGCGGTGGTGACCGACCTGCCGGTCGTCTACGCCGTGGTGGGGCCCAGCTTTTGGGGCGACGGGCAGTACCCGCCCAGCGACGCCGTCTACTATCCGCTGTACACCAAGTGCGCCGAACTTGGCCTGCCGCTGTGCATCAACACCGGCATCCCCGGGCCGCCGATCCCCGGCGAGGTGCAAAACCCCATCCATCTGGACCGGGTCTGCGTGCGCTTCCCCGAACTGCGGCTGTGCATGATCCACGGCGCCGACCCCTGGTGGGATATCGCGATCCGGCTGCTGATCAAATACGCCAACCTGCGCCTGATGACCTCGGCCTGGTCACCCAAGCGGCTGCCGGACAGCTTGCTGCACTACATGCGCACCCGCGGACCCGACAAGGTGATCTTCGGCTCGGATTGGCCGGTGCTGCGGATGAGCCGGGTGGTGCCCGAGGCGTTGGCGCTCGACCTGCCCGCCGAGGTGCTGGACAACTACCTGTACCGCAACGCCGCCGCATTCTTCTTCGGCGAAGACCGCGAAAAGGAGCAGTGAGTCATGGATCGCTACGAATTGCGCCGGCTGGATTACAGCCTGAGCGAGGACCACACCGCGCTGCAGCGGGCGTATCGGCAGTTCTTTGCGACCCACTGCCCGATCGACACCGTGCGGGCCGCCGAGGCCACCGGGTTCGACAAGAGCCTGTGGGAGCGGTTATGCGCGATGGGGGCGACCACGATGGCGCTGCCGGAGTCGGTCGGCGGCGACGGCGCAACGCTGGTCGATTTGACTTTGGTGGCCGAGGAGATCGGTCGCGCGTTGGCCCCGGTGCCGTGGATCGACCACGTCTGCGCGGCGCGGTTGCTGGCCCGGTTGGGGGCCGTCGAGGACGACATCAGCACCGGGCGGCAACTGGTCGCGTTCGATCCGCAGCAACAACCGGTCGGCGGGGTTCGGTTGATGCCGAGCGGGTCGATCGCCGACCACATCATCGTCCGGGACGGCGACGAGGTGGTGCGGTTGACGTTCGGCACCCGCCCGGCCCGGGTCGACAACATCGGTCGGCTGCCGATGGCCTGGGTGGACCCGGCGAACGCCGACGGTCGCACCGTGCTGGGCGCCGGCCCCGATGCGCTGGCCGATTACCAACGGGCGCTGGATGAGTGGCGGCTGCTGACCGCGGCGGCGCTGGTGGGCCTGGTGGAAGAGACGATGACGATCGCCGCGGAATTCGCCAAGACCCGCTACACGCTGGGGGTGCCGATCTCCACGCTGCAGGCCATCTCCCATCCGTTGGCGAATATGGCCATCACCGTGCAGGGCGGACGCGGGCTGGCCCACCGGGCCGCGTGGTTCCTGGATAACGAGCCCGCCGAGCGACCCGAACTGGCGCCGTCGGCGTTCGTGTTCATGACCGAGGAGGCCGCCAAGGCCGCCACCATGGCCGTGCACATCCAGGGCGGTTTGGGGGTGTCGGCGGAAGCCGCGGCCACCGCGTACCTGGTGCGGGCCCGGGGCTGGCCGTTGGCCGGCGGCGACCCCGGGGCCACCGCCGTCCGCGTCGCCGAGATCGTGGCCGCCCGCGAGGGCGCGGCCGACCGGAGTTAGGAGCAACACCGATGGATTTTTCCCGGGTAGAACTGTCCGATGAGGATGCGGCGTTCCGTGACGAGGTACGCGCCTTCCTGGCCGAGCAGGTGACCGAGGACGTCATCCGCCGCGACCGGGAAACCGGCGACAACTTCGATGAGGGCGTGCATTTGGCGTTGGGCGCCGCCGGATACCTGGAGAAGGAGTGGAAGCCCGAAGCCGACGGCGGATTCAGCCGGGTGCGCCGCCGGATCTGGGAGCTGGAGAAGCGACGTGCCGAGGTGCCGTGGGTGACCTGGGGGACCACCGCGATGGTGGCGCGCTCGGTGGTCAAGTTCGGCTCGCCCGACCTCCAAGATGAAGTGATGCCAGGGGTGTTCAGCGGCCACATCCGGTTGTGCCTGGGCTACACCGAACCCGAAGGGGGCTCGGACGTGGCGACCTGCAAGACCCGCGCGGTGCGGGAGGGGGATGGCTCGAGCTGGATTATCAACGGCTCGAAGATGTTCACCACCGGCGCACATAACTGCCAGTACGTCTTCTTGATCACCAACACCGACCCGAGCGCGCCGAAACACAAGAGCCTCACCATGTTTCTGGTCCCGCTGGATTCGCCGGGCATCGAGATCCAAGGCATCCGCACCGTCGACGGCGACCGCACCAACATCGTCTACTACAGCGACGTGCGGGTCGATGACCGCTATCGGCTCGGCGAGGTCAACGGCGGCTGGGCGGTGGTCCGCGAACCGCTGGACGCCGAGCACGGGGCGGTGGCCGCCGCCGACGACGGGCTGGCCGACGTCGCGATCATGACGCATCAGGCGGGGTTCATGTGCGAAGCCGCCGACAACGTGGCGGCGTTGCTCACCCGGCCGGATCCGGGTGGGCGGCGCGCGATCGACGACGGCTCGGTGGCCTACCGGCTGGGCCGCAGCATCGCCCGGATGGAGGCGGCGCTGTCCACGTCGAGCATCTTCGGCCGGGTCGCGATGGCGCAGGCCATGCGCGACATCGCCCCGGATCTGATGGACATCGCCGGTGCGGTGGCGGCCCTGCCCGTCGGTGCCGACGGCGGCGCCGACGACCGCAGCGAATACGTGTACCGTTTCGCGCCGCTGGTCGGCATCTACGGCGGCACCCTGGAGGTGTTCCGCAACATGATCGCCCAGTATGTGCTGGGCTTGGGCAAGCCTCAGTACGCACCGTCTCGGTAAGCTCACCCCCTGCCGCGAGCGTGCGTGTCCCCGCCCGGCACGCCGGGGAATTCACCGTTTCCGCGCACGCTCGCGCAAGTCAAAAGCGTGAGTCAGGAGCGGGCCAGCACCGGCGGGTGCACCGCTTCGGGGTCCGGGTTGGCGATCGGCAGGCCCATGAAGCGCCGGGCGTTATCGCCCATGAAGTCATAGGTGCGGCGCACGTCCATGCCCTCGGCGTACTTCCAGAAGCCCTTCGGCTCGGCCAGGCCCTCCGGGTGCGGGTAATCCGAGCCGAACAGCACCCGGTCCCAGCCGACGGTGTCCACCACGTCGGCCACACAGCCCTCCCAGAACGGGCTGACCCAGATGTTGCGGCGGAACACGTCGTGCGGGTGCTCGGGGAAGTTCTGCGGCATCTTCTGGTACAGATCCTCGAAATCGTGGAACAGCGGGAAAATCCACGAACTGCCGTTCTCGACGCTGGCGATGCGCAGCTTGGGGAACCGGGTCAAGGTGCCGTGGCAGATCAGGCTGGTGATCATGTCGGCGATCTCGCGGTGCCCCAACACCATCCAGCGAAACGCGCTTTGCGCCATGAAGTTCTGGGTGTACGGCGGCTCCCACTTGCCGACGTAGTCGTCGAGCGGGGGATAGCTGGCGTGTAGCACGATCGGCAGGCCGGCGGCCTCGACGTCGCGCCAGAACGGGTCGAATTCCGGCAGCGCGGGGGAGCGCCAGCCGCCGATGCCGTTGACCGGGCCGGGTTTGATCAACGCCACCGCAGCGCCCTGGGACAGGATGTAGTCCAGTTCGCGCTGGGCGCCGTCCACTTCGGACAGGTTGATGATCGGGGTGGAGAACACCCGGTCGGCGTAGTTGTAGCGCCAATGTTCGGTCATCCACTGGTTCAGCGCGTGGATGATCGCCAGGGTCAGTTCGGGGTCGTCGGCCGCGGAGTGCTCCACCAGGCTGGCCAGGGTCGGGTAGTTCAACGCTTCGACGACGCCCTGCCGGTCAAGTTCGGCGACCCGATCGGCCGGATTGCGGGTGGCGGCCGGCGCGGCGATCGCGGGCCCCTGCATTTCGCGCAGCGTCAGCCCGTCGGGGTTGTCGCCGGCGAAGAACTTCTCGTGCGCGCCCGGGGCGGCCACCCGCTCGAAGGTGGGATTCGGGATGAAGTCGCTGACCTTGTTGTTGATGATGATCCGGGTCTGCCGGCCGATCTGCGCGAACTGCACGGCCCGCGAGTACTTCTCCGGCAGGTATTTCGTCAACGCGTCGGGGGTCTCGTACATGTGCTGATCGGCGTCGAAGATCGGTGCCGCGGTGAACTGGGTCATGGCTTGTGCTCGCTTTCACTACCGCGAGCAGACGCAAAAGTCCCCGAAAACCGTCCCGGGAAGGGGCTTTTGCGTCTGCTCGGCGGAACTCAGGTGGTGAGGATGGTTGCGGCGGCGGTGCCCGGCGCCCCATACAGTTGGGCGAAGCCGACCTTGGGTGCCCCGGGCACCTGGCGGTCGCCGGCCTCGCCGCGCAGTTGACGGACCAGCTCGTGGATCTGGCGCAGCCCCGACGCGCCGATCGGCTCCCCGTTGGCGATCAGCCCGCCGTCGGTGTTGACCGGTAGCGACCCGGTGATCTCGGTGGCGCCGTCGGCCAGCAGCTTCTCCTGGTCGCCGTCGGCGCAGAACCCGCATTCGGCCATGTGGATGATCTCCGCGCCGGCGTCGGTGTCCTGCAACTGGATGACGTCGACGTCCTCCGGCGCGATCCCGGCCCTCTCGAACGCGGCCCGGGCGGCGTACACCGTCGGCGCGACGTCCTCGTCGACCGGGGCGAAGGTGGTGTTGACCTCGTAGGCGCCGTAGCGGCGGGTGCGCACCTCGATGGCCCGCAGGTACACCGGCGTGTCGGTGTAGCGGTGGGCAATGTCGGCCCGGCACATCACCACGGCCGCGGCGCCCTCGTCGGGGGCGCAGAACATGTACTGGGTGAGCGGATAGTTCAGCATCGGTGCGGCCAGGATGTGTTCCTCGGGGATCGGTTTGCGCCGAAACGCATTCGGGTTCAGCGCCCCGTTGCGGAAGTTCTTGGCGGCCACCTTGGCCAGCGTCGCCTGCGAGATGCCGTGATCGTGCAGGTACCGGTTGGCCTTCATCCCGAAGAACTGGGTGGTGAGGTACTGCCCGTTCTCGGCGTACCAGCTCGGCATCCCGACCAAGGCCGGGTCCTCGGTGAACGCGCCCCGGGGATGCTTGTCCAGGCCGACGGCGATCCCGATGTCGTAGTCGCCCAGCCGGATCCCGTCCGCGCAGGCTTTCGCGGCGCTGGCCGCGGTGGCGCAGGCGTTGAACACGTTGGTGAACGGAATCCCGGACAGGCCCACCATGCCGACGATCGCGTCCGGGTTGGCCACCGTCCAGCTGCCGCCGGTCGCGGCCCCGATATCCGACCACGCCACCCCGGCGTCGGCGACCGCGGCGAAGATCGCGTCCACCCCCATCTGCATGGCGGATTTACCCTCGAACCGGCCGAACGGGTGCAGTCCGACCCCAATGATCGCGACGTCGTTCATTGGCGCCGCCCCGTCGGCGCGAAGGCGAAGGTGAGGATCTCGGTGCCGTCCTCCTCGGTGGTCAGCGGCACCATGGTGAGCTCGACGTCCATGCCGAATTCCAGTTTGGCGGGATCGTTTTCGGTGAGCCGGCCCTCGACGCGGATCACGTCGGAAAGCTGCACCAGGCCCACCCCGAACGGGACGAAGTCCTTGCCGGTCGGCCCCCGATACGGCGGGCCCGGCGGGAAGCCCTGGGTGGTCCACGCCACCAGGGTGCCGCGGCGGGGCAGCAGCTGCTGGTCCATCCGGTCGCTGCTGCACTTCGGGCAGCGACCCTGGGCCGGGAACACCACCGCCGCGCACGCGCCGCACCGGCTGCCGATCAGCTGTGGACTGTGGTCGGGCCAGGTGGAGATGTCGGGTGCCAGTGCCTTCTGCATGGGGTCCTCCGCGATCCGGGCCTGCTAACTGTAATACTTACAGTATCGTACTGTAGCGCAGGCCGAGGCGGTGCGGCCACGGGTTAGCACGGCGTAGCGTCACGCGATGGCGCCGGACTCCTTGAGTTCGGCGATGCGGTCCCAGTCCATGCCGATTTCCGTCAACACGAGCTCGGTGTGCTCGGAGGCCTGTGGGGCGCGGGTGGTCTGCAGCGGCTCGTGGTTGAACTGGACCGGACCGCGCACCACCTTGAACGGCGGCCCGCCGTCGCCGGCCGCGACCTCGACCACCATGTCGTTGGCCAGCGCCTGCTCATCGGTGGCCAGGTCGAGGAAGCTCTGACACGGCGCCCACTGGCCTTTCATGGTCTTCAGGTGTTCCCGCCAGTAGGCGAACGGTTTGCCGCCGATCGCCGCCACAATCAACGCGCTGGCCGCCGCGGCGTTCTCCATCAGCGGCCGCACCTCGGCGAACCGGGGATCCTCGGCGGCCTCCGGGATACCGAGATGCTCGAAGGTGTCCCGGATATAGCCGGTCGGGCTGACGATGCACAGGTTGATGGTGCCGCCATCGGAGGTTCGGTAGTTGCCCAGGAACGGATTCACCGGCGAACCACCGGATTGCGGCATCTCGGCGCGCATGGTCTCGCCGGTGTCCATGCCCTGGGTCATGCTCGCGCCGGCCGCCCACCACGCGGTGGACAGCAGCGAGACGTCGACTTCGGTCGCGGCGCCGGTCCGCTCCCGGTGTAGCAGCGCCGCCGCGATGCCGCCGGCGATGTTCATGCCGCCGATGGAGTCCCCGAACGCCGGAATGCCCTGTGACAGCGGGCCGCCCAGCTCGGCCGGGCTCAGCGCGTGGCCCACGCCGCTGCGGGTCCAAAACGCCGTGCCGTCAAAGCCGCCGACGTCGCGCTGCGGCCCCTTGTCGCCGTAGGCGCTGCCCCGGGCATAGATGATGTTCGGGTTCACCGCGCGGATGTGTTCGACGTCGAACCGGTTCTTCTGGCGCGCCGCGGGCAGGTAGTTGGTCAGGAACACATCGGCGGTCTTGGCGATTTCGTACAGCACCCGTTGACCGTCCGCGGTGGACAGGTCGACGCCGACGCTGCGCTTGCCCCGGTTGGGGTGCTCGATGAGCGGATGCCGGTCCGGGTTGAGCACAAACCCGCCCATGTTGATGAAGCCGCGCTGGGTGTCACCGCGCACCGGATGCTCCACCTTGATGACGTCGGCGCCCCAGTCGGCCAGGATGGCGCCGGCGGCCGGCACGAAGGTGAACTGCGCAACCTCTAGAACCCGGATGCCGTCCATCACCTTGATCACCGGAGCCCTCCTTTCGGCAGCCTGGTTGTAGATTGCCCGCCCGGGCCGTCGCTGTCGAGCCCGCGGACCCAATGTTGAAATATCATACTGTAATAATTACAGTTGACTCGCCAAGTGGGGCCGAGGGGATTGAGGTGCCGGTGAGCGACGTCGTCGAAGACCAATCCGCGCCGAGCGTGGCGATGGGGCAACGCGCGGCGCGGGCCGCCGAATCGCGGATGCTGATCGACGGCGCACTGCGGCCCGCGGCCTCGCGCGCCGAATTCGACAACGTCAGCCCGGCCACCGGCCTGGTGCTGGGTACCACCGCCGCCGCGGGCGCCGAAGATATGGACGCGGCCATCGGCGCCGCGCGGCGCGCCTTCGACGACACCGCCTGGTCGACCAACCGCGGGCTGCGCCACCGGTGCCTGACCCAGCTGCAGGCGGCGCTGGCGGCCGAGCGGGACGCGCTGCGCACCGAACTGATCGCCGAGGTGGGTTGCCCGGTGATGACTACCCAACTCGCGCAGCTGGATTGGCCGCTGGCCGCGGCGCTGCAGTACCCCGCCGCGCTGATCGAGACGTTCGAGTGGGAGCGCGCCCTGGACGCCGACGCGTTGTTCGGTGACCGCAATGTGCGCACCGTCGTCAAGGAACCGGTCGGGGTGGTCGCCGCCATCACGCCGTCGAACTTCCCCGTCGAGGTCATCCTCAATAAGCTCGGGCCCGCGCTGGCGGCCGGCAACAGCGTCGTGCTCAAACCCGACCCGAACACGCCCTGGAACGCCACCCGGCTGGGACGGCTGATCGCCGAGCACACCGACATCCCGCCCGGGGTGGTCAATGTGGTGCCCACCCCGTCCAATGAGGTGGCCGGACGGCTGGCCACCGACCCGCGCGTCGACATGATCTCGTTCACCGGATCGACCGCGGTCGGCAAGACGCTGCTGCGCCACGGCGCGGACACCCTCAAGCGGACCTTCCTTGAGCTGGGCGGGAAGTCGGCGCTGATCGTGCTCGACGACGCCAACCCGGCCAAGATCATCCCGAGTGCGGTCGGGGTGTGCGTGCACGCCGGGCAGGCCTGCGCGGCCACCACGCGGCTGCTGGTGCACGAATCGCTGTTCGACGACACCGTCGCGGCGGTCACCGCGGCATTCCAGGGGGTGTCGGTGGGCGACCCGGCGCTGCCGCAGACCCTGGTCGGCCCGCTGATCAGCGCCCGCCAAAAGCAGCGGGTGCTGGACGCCTACGACCAGGCCCGCGCGGACGGCGCCGAAATCACCACGGGTGGTGGCTCGGTGGACGATCTGCCGGACTATCTGGCCGGTGGGCACTATGTGCAGCCGACCGTGATCGTCGGCGCCGACCCCAAATCGGCGATCGCGCAGCAGGAGGTCTTCGGGCCGGTCCTGGTCATCATGCCGTTCAGCGACGACGATCAGGCGGTGCGGCTCGCCAACGACAGCGCCTATGGCCTGGCCGGCGCCGTGTTGTCGGCGTCAACGGACCGGGGGATGGGCGTGGCCCGGCGCATCCGCACCGGAGCGGTCGGCGTCAACGGCGGCATGTATTACGGCGCCGACGCGCCGTTCGGCGGCTACAAAAACAGCGGCATCGGCCGGCAGTGCGGCATCGAAGGCTTTCAGCAATACCTGGAGACCAAGACCATCGGCTATCGGATCCCGCGGGGGCAGTGAGGCAACGGCGCGGTTAGGCATGCAGTACGGGATGGGCCGGGTTCCCGACGGCTTCGGCCGCCGCGGAGCGGGCGGGCCGGGAGCGTACGGTGATCGGCCACCAGAACCAGCGGCCCAGCAGGGTGGCGATTGCCGGCGTCAGAAACGACCGCACGACGAGCGTGTCGAACAGTAGGCCCAGACCGATCGTCGTGCCCACCTGACCGATAATGCGCAGGTCGCTGACCGCCATCGAGGCCATGGTGAAGGCGAACACCAGGCCCGCGGCGGTCACCACGCTGCCGGTGCCGCCCATCGCGCGGACGATGCCGGTCTGCAACCCGCCCGGCATCTCTTCTTTGAATCGGGACACCAACAACAGGTTGTAGTCCGACCCCACCGCCAGCAGGATGATGACCGACATCGCTAGCACCAGCCAATGCAGCTCGACGCCCAGGATGTACTGCCAAATCAGCACCGACAGACCGAACGACGAGCCCAGCGACAGCACCACGGTGCCCACGATGACCAGTGCGGCGACAACGCTTCTGGTGACCAGCAGCATGATCAGGAAGATCAGGCACAGCGACGCGATCGCGGCGATCAGCAGGTCGTACTTGGATCCGTCGGCCATGTCTTTGAAGGTCGCTGCGGTGCCGCCCAAGGAGATCTCGGCGTCCTCGAGGGGGGTGCCCTTGACCGCCTCGATCGCCGCGTTCTTGATCGGCACCACATGCGAAAGCCCTTCGGGGGTGGCGGGATCGCCCCGGTGGGAGATGATCATCCGGACCGCCGTGCCGTCCGGCGACAAGAACATCTTCAGGCCGCGCTTGAAGTCGGGGTTGTCGAAGACCTCCGGTGGCAGGTAGAAGGAGTCGTCGTTTTTGGCGGCGTCGAACGCCTGCCCCATGGCCGTCGAGTCCTTGCTCATCTCGTCCATTTGGTTGTACATGCCCGACATGGTGCTGTGCATCGTCAGCATCATGGTGTGCATGCTCTCCATGGTTGCGATCATCGGCCCGAATTGCGCGACCATCTGCGGCATCAGCGCGTCCATCCGGTCCATGCTGCCGATCATGGTGTCCATCGAGTCGGTCATTTCGTCGATACCGTCGATGACGTCGAAGATGGACCGGATCGACCAGCAGATCGGGATGTCGTAGCAGTGCGGTTCCCAGTACAAGTAGTTGCGCATCGGCCGCCAGAAATCGTCGAAGTCGCCGATGTGGTCCCGCATCTCGTGGATGGTGCCCTGTAACCCGTGCATCTCGGCGACCATGTCGTGGGTGATGCCGGACAGCTCGGTCATCAGCGCATACATGTGCTTCATGGTCTGGACCGTCGTGCCCATCTCCTGAGCCTGGGTGAGCATGTCGGCCATGCGGTCCTTCATCAGCTTCATGTTCTGCAGCTGGCCCACGCCTTGCATGCTGATCTGAAACGGGATCGAGGTGTGTTCGATCGGCGTACCTTGCGGCCGGGTGATCGCCTGCACCCGCGCGATGCCCTTCACCCGGAAGACCGCCTTCGCCACCTTGTCGATGACGAGAAAGTCCGCCGGGTTGCGCAGGTCGTGATCGGCCTGGATGAGCAGCATCTCCGGGTTCATCCGGGCCGGGGAGAAATGCCGGTCCGCGGCTTGGAAGCCCTGATTGGCCGGGATCTCTTTGGGAATGTAGCGCTGATCGTCGTAGCTGGTCTGATAGCCCGGCAGGGCCGCCAGCCCGACGATCGCGATGGCCATCGACGCGGCGAGGACGGGCCCCGGCCACCGGACGATCGTGGTGCCGATCCGCCGCCAGGCCCGAATCCGCATCGCCCGCTTGGGTTCGAGGAGACCGAACCGGCTGCCGACGGTGACGACGGCGGGCCCGAGGGTGAGTGCCACGGCAACCGCGACCAGCATCCCCACCGCACAGGGCGCGCCCAGCGATTGGAAGTACGGCATCCGGGTGAAGCTCAGGCAATACGTCGCACCGGCGATGGTCAGGCCCGAACCCAAAATCACATGGGCGGTCCCGTGAAACATGGTGTAGTACGCGGATTCTCGGTCTTCGCCGGCCTGGCGCGCCTCTTGATAGCGGCCGAAAAGGAAGATGGCGTAGTCGGTCCCGGCTGCGATCGCCAGCGAGGTGAGCAGGTTGACCGCAAACGTGGAGAGCCCGACGATGTGGTGATAGCCGAGCATCGCGACGACGCCGCGCGCCGCGGCCACCTGCACACCCACCATCGCCAATAGCAGCAGCACCGTGGCGAGCGAGCGGTAGAACACCAGCAGCATGATGGTGATGACCGCGAAGGTCACCAGGGTGATCTTCACCATGCTGCTGTCACCGGCATGCTGCATATCGGACTGCAGCGCCCCCGCGCCGGTGACATAGACCTGGATGCCGGGCGGCGGCGACGCCTCGGCGACGATGTGGCGGACCGCCTCGACGGACTGGTTCGCCAGCGTCTCGCCCATGTTGCCGGCGAGATTCACTTGGACGTAGGCGGCCTTGCCGTCGGTGCTTTGCGCTCCCGACTCGGTCAGCGGGTCACCCCAGAAGTCCTGCACGTGCTGGACGTGACGGGTGTCGGCGCGCAGCGCCTGCATCAGGCCGTCGTAATAGTGGTGCGCCTCGGGCCCGAGCGGTTGGTCGCCCTCCAACACGATCATGGCGACGTTGTCGGAATCGGACTCGCCGAATACCCGGCCCATGGTCTTCATCGCTTGCATCGACGGAGCGCCGGTGGGGCTCAACGAGACCGCGTTCTGGGCACCCACCTCTTCCAACTGGGGCGCGGTGGTGTTCACGACGAACGCGATCGCCAGCCACCCCAGGATGATGGGGACCGACAGCCGCCGCATCCAGCGCCCCAGGAATGAACTGCGCGGGTGCCCGCTCATGCCGACTTCGCCACGCGGCAGACGCCGGAGACGCGCTTGGGAACGCTGAAAATGGTCGGTCTCCTTCGCACGGGACGTCGGCCTCACCCGAGATATTTAACGCACATTTTGTGCGTAACGGGACGCTGCCGTGCGGTGCTTTCCGGCGCAACGCACACGTTGTGCGTTATCCTGATCGTCGTGGAACAGGTGCGGTTCAAACGCGCTCGCACCGAGGAGCACAAACGTCAGCGGGCCGCGACATTGACGGAGGCGGCGCGTTCGCTCGCGCTGGAGACCGGAGTGGCGTCGGTGACCCTAACCGCGGTGGCTGAGCGCGCCGGGGTGCACCATTCTGCGGTGCGCCGGTACTTCAGTTCGCACCAGGACATCTTGTTGCATTTGGCGGCGGCAAGCTGGGCGCGATGGTCGGATACGGTGTGCGAGGAGCTGCGGACGCCGGGTCCCATGTCGCCCGGTCGGCTCGCCGCGACATTGGCCGACGCCTTGGCCGCTGAACCGCTCTTCTGTGATTTGCTGGCCTGTCTTCCGGTGCGCCTGGAGCGGGAGGTGAACGTGGAGCAAGTCGTCGCATTCAAGCGGGTTTGCTACCCGGCGGTGATGTCCCTCACCGACGCCGTCGAGCGTGCCTTACCCGCGCTCGGACGCCAGGGCGCGGTCGACATGGTCAGCATCGCCACCGCACTCGCCGGTGCACTGTGGCACGCCACCCATCCACCCGAGGCGCTGGCCCACGCGTTCGACGCGGAACCGATCGCCCCGCCGGAATGGGACGTCGACTTCGCGCCCACCCTGACCCGAATGCTCACGGCGACCTGCGTGGGGTTGACGACGGCCGCGCGGTAGCCCGGGCGCCTAGCGTGGCTACGCCAGGCTGACCGGCATGCGTTTGATGCCGTGCACGAAGGTGCTGTGCAGGTATTCCGGTTCGCCGACGGTCACCGCGGGCACCCGGGTGACTAGTTCGTAGAACAGGTGCCGCAATTCCATTCGGGCCAGCTGGCTGCCCAGGCAGAAATGCGCGCCGCCGCCGCCAAACCCGAAGTGCGGATTGGGGGACCGGGTGATGTCGAACTCGTGCGGGCGGTCGAACACGGCGTCGTCGCGGTTCGCCGAGCAATAGAACAGCGCCACCTTTTCCCCGGCCGCGATCGGTGTCCCGGCCACCTCGGTGTCGACCAGCGCGTGCCGGGCGAACGCGATCACCGGGGTGGCCCAGCGGACGAATTCGTCGACGGCGGCGTCGATCCGGTTGTCGAAGTCCGCGGCCAACCAGGCCCGCTGCTCGGGATGGGCGTTGAGCGCCTTGAACGCGTGGCTGGTGGCCTGTTTGGTGGTGTCGTTGCCGGCCGAGCCGAGCAGCACCATGAACGCGCCGATCTCGGTGTCGGTGAGCCGGTGGCCGTCGACCTCCGCGTTGAGGATCTCGGTCATCAGGTCTTCGTGCGGCCGCTCGCGGCGACGCTGGGCCAGCTCGATTCCGGCGTTGGACAGCACGCCCAGTTGCGTCATGACGTGCACGGCGCGTTCCTCCAGCGAGGCGTACTCGTCGTCGCTGCCGCTGAACAGGCTCTCGGCGGCGTAGGCGACGGCCTCACGGTCGGCGGGGTCGATGCCGATCATGTCCGAGATGGTGCGCATCGGCAGCTTGCCTGAACAGGCTGCCACGAAGTCGATTTGGTCGCCGGAGCGCAGCTCCGCCAACAGGCCGTCGACCACCTCGCGGGCGTTGGCCCGGATCTGGTCCTCGATGCGGCGGACCTGCCGCGGGGTGAACGCCGCGCTGATCAGCCGCCGGTAGCGGGTGTGTTCGGGGGGATCCATGGCCAGAAAGAAGGTCATGGTGCGCTGGATTTCGGCCGGCATCGGGTCGACGCTGACCCCGAGGCTGGAGCCGAACAGATCGTTGTGCTGGCTGATGTGCTTGATGTCGGCGTGCCGGGTCGCGGCCCAGTATCCGGGTTCCTGGTGCGGGAACACCGCGGGTATCGGACGGTGCCAGGTCAGCCCCGCCTCGGCGCGTAACGCCGCGAAGGTGTCATCCCGAGTGCGAAAGTCGTTGTCCCAGAACTGCGGCGCCGAGATGTCGCGCTGGTGGTAGGGGTGCGGTGAGACGGGTGGGCTGTCTACGGTCATGGCTTCTTTCTCGGTCGAGGAATCAGAGCTGAATCGGTGCTCCGGCGGTGAGCGCGGTGATGTAGCCACCGTCGACGTGGATGTCCTGGCCGGTGATCCACCGCGCCGCCGGGGAGCCCAGGAACGCGATCAGCGGCACCACGTCGTCGACGGTGCCGTGCCGGCCCACGGTGGACCGCACCATCTCGAGGATCTGTTTGCCCATGGTCTGCTCGAAATCCGGCAGGATCGGGGTCTCGATCGGCCCCGGGCTGACGGTGTTGATCCGCACCCCGTATTTGGTCCACGCCGGGCCGGCCAGCCGCTTGGCGTACAGAATCAGCGCCTGTTTGGACGTGCTGTACACCGGATAGTCCGGGTCCTGGCGGGCCTGCCAGCGGGCGACCGACGCGGTGTCGGTCGCGTCGAGCAGGCCGGCCAGCACATCGGCGCGTTGCTCCCAGCCGACCGCGGCCACCGAGGCCACGGCGACGATCGAGCCGCCCTGCCGCAGCAACGGCAACATGCCCTCGGCCATCAACCGCATCCCCAGGTAGTTGACCGTCAGCACGTCGGCGGCGGGCGCGGTGCCGGGAACCCCGGCCACGTGGGCCAGCAGGTCCCAGCCGGAACCGACCTGGGCCAACAACGCGGCGATGCTGGCCGGATCCCGCAGATCACACTGCAGCCACTGCGACGCCGGGGTGTCGGCGGGCCGCAGGTCGACCGCCAGCACGAAATCACCGCGGTCGTGGAAGTACGCGGCGGTGGCCGCGCCGATCCCCGAGCCAGCGCCGACCACCACGATCCTGCGCTGCTGCGCCATCTGCACAACCCTCCTGGCCCGGCGATGCCGAATGTACGACGGTAAGCAGGACTGTAATCAATTCCGGGTGGCCGGACAATCACCGTCGGCGAGAAATTGGCGGTGCTACCGTTAGCCTTACTGGAGGGCTCGACAGTCCGGCCGAGCGGCCGCCGAATCCGGCCCGCGGAACCCGTCGTGAAGGTGATACGGACATGAGCGCAACCGAGGAACGGATCGATCAGCAGGCCGCGCTGCGCGCCCAATTGCAGCGACAGCGGCACGCCTTCCTGCACGACGGCCCGCCCAGCGCGGCCACCCGGCGCCACCGCATCGACCGGCTGTTGGCCCTGGTGCTGGACAACACCGACGCGTTCGCCGACGCGATGGCCGACGACTTCGGCACCCGGTCCAGGGCGGCGTCGCTGTTCACCGAGGTGGTCGGCATCATCCCGGTGATCGAACACACCAGAGCCCATGTGGCGCACTGGATGCGGTCGACCGCGCTGATGCGGGCGGCGCGGCTGGCCGGCCTGCGCGCCGAGGTGCAGCCCACCCCGGTGGGGGTGGTTGGCATCATCGGCCCGTGGAACTTCCCGCTGAACCTGGTGGTGCTGCCGGCGGCGGCGGCGTTCGCGGCGGGCAACCGGGTGATGATCAAGATGTCCGAGATCACCGCGCGGACCGCGCAGCTGATGAACGACATTGCGCCGCGTTACTTCGACGCCGACGAACTGGCCGTCGTCACCGGCGGGCCCGAGGTGGCGGCGACGTTCGCCGCGCTGCCGTTCGACCACCTGTTCTTCACCGGCTCACCGTCGGTGGGCGCGCGGGTGGGCGGCGCCGCCGCGCGCAACCTGGTTCCGGTGACGCTGGAGCTCGGGGGGAAGAATCCGGTGGTCGTCGCCCCCGACGCCGACCTGCGCCGGGCGGCCGCCCGCATCGCGGCCGCCCGGATGGTCAACGGGGGACAGGTCTGCGTGTGCCCCGACTACGTGCTGGTCCCCAACGACCGCGTCGAGACCTTCGTCGAGGTGGCCCGGGACACGCTGCGCGGCATGTTCCCCACCATCGCGGCCAACGGCGACTACTGCTCGAGTGTGAACGAGGCGAATTTCGACCGGGTCCTGGGTCTGATCGACGACGCCCGGTCCCACGGCGCCACCGTCGACACCGTTGCTCCGGCAGGAGAACTGCTGCCCGATCGCCGGACCCGCAAGATCGCTCCCACCATCGTCCGCGGCGTCGACGACCGGATGCGGATCGCCGAGGAAGAGATCTTCGGGCCGGTGCTGGTGGTGCACGGCTACACCGACGTGTCCGAGGCCATCGACTACATCAACGCCCGCCCGGCGCCGCTGGTGGCGTACTGGTACGGACCCGACAACGCGGATTTCCGCGGCTTCATCCGCCGCACCCGCAGCGGCGGGGTGGCGCGCAATGACTTCGCCGCCCAGATGATTCCCTCGGCGGCCCCGTTCGGGGGCGTCGGCCGCAGCGGGATGGGCGCCTACCACGGCAAGGCCGGTTTCGACGCGTTCAGCCACTACCGCACCGTGGTGGGCTCGGATCTGCCGTTCAGCCTGACCGGCACGGCCGCGCCGCCGTTTGGCCGCCCGATGCGGCTCTACGCCGACGCCACGCTGCGCCGGGCCCGCAACCGCACCCGTCGTCGCCTCAACCGGCGCTAGCCCTCGATCGCCTGCTCGCGGGCCCAGCGGTAGTCGGCCTTGCCGGCCGGGCTGCGCACGATGACCTCGCGGAACACCACCGCCTTGGGCAGCTTGTAGCGGGCGATGGACGCCGCGGCGTGCTCGATGAGCGCAGCGGCGTCGGCGGCGGCGCCGTCGGCCAACGCCACCACCGCGACCACCTCCTGACCCCAGCGCTCACTGGGCCGGCCGGCCACCACCACGTCGACCACGGCCGGATGCGACGCGATCGCCATCTCGACCTCCTCGGCGAAGATCTTTTCCCCGCCGGAGTTGATCGTCACCGAGTCGCGGCCCAACAGCTCGACGGTGCCGTCGCGCAGGTGACGGGCCCGGTCGCCGGGCACCGCGTGCCGCACCCCCTCGATGACCGGGAACGTGGCCGCGGTCTTGGCGGCGTCACCCTTGTAACCCAGCGGCACATAGCCGCGCTGGGCCAGCCAGCCCAGCCCCTCGTGCGCCGGCGGCAGGATCGAGCCGAGATCCTCGGCCACCACACAGGTATCCGGTCCGGCGGCGAACTTGCCGGTCGACACCGCCCCGGACGTGGACAGGTGGTGCATCTGCGCGCCGGTCTCCGAGGAGCCGACCCCGTCGACGATCATCGCGTTGGGTAGCGCCTCGATCAGCTGCTGTTTGACCGACGGGGTCAGCAACGCGCCGCCGTTGGCCACCACCGCCAGCGACGACACATCGGCGGTCCCGCTGTTGATCGCGGCCACCAGCGGCCGGGCCATCGCGTCGCCGACCACCGTCACCACCATCACCTGTTCGCGTTCGATGCTGCGCACCACGTCGTCGGCGTCGAAATGGTCGACGATCGACGGGAACACCAGCGTCTGGCCGGAGTTGATCGCGGTCATCACCGCCCACTGCGCGGCGCCGTGAATCAGCGGCGGCAGGATCATCAGCTTGGTGCCCGGGTTTGCCTGCACCGCGGCCACGATCTCGGCGATCGAGCCGACGGGTTCCCCGGTCATCAGGTTGCGGCCGCCGAACGAGGTCATGAAGATGTCGTGCTGACGCCACAGCACCCCCTTGGGCATCCCGGTGGTGCCGCCGGTGTACAGCACGTACAGGTCGTCGGGGCACGGGGTCACCGGCGGCGGTTGCGGGGCGGTGGCTGCGATGATGCTCTCGTAATCGACCGCGCCGTCGAGCAGGGCGTTTCCGGAGTCGTCGGCGATCTGGATCAGCACTTTGAGTTGCGGAAGCTCGGGCAGCACCTCGGCCAGCGTCGGCGCGAACACCGCGTGGTACACCAGCGCCGTCGCGCCGGAATCGGCGAGCAGGTAGGCCAACTCGTTTTTGACGTAGCGGTAGTTGACGTTGAACGGGGCCACCCGCGCCCGGAAGGTGGCCAGCAGCGTCTCGACGAACTCGTTGCCGTTGTAGGCGTAGATGCCGAGCAGGTCCTGGCCGGTCTCGTGGCCGGCCAGCGCCGACCGCTCGGTGTGGCACCCCAAACCCTGGGCGTGCAGGTAGGCGGCGAGCCGGTTGGCCCGGTCGACGATCTGTGCGTAGGTGTAGCGGCGGTCGCCCTGGATGACCAGCTCACGGTCGGGAATCGCGGCTGCGATGGCGTCGACGACGGCCGGCACGGTGAATTGCGCGGTGCCCGTGTGCGCTTCAGCGGTCTCGACGGTGTCCGACATCATGCCTCCAGATCAGATCGGGTCCGGTGTCGTGCAAACCGTACCGCCCACGGTGGTGCGTTCGATCACCGCCGCCACGCTTGCAGGAGATCGGCGGTGGTGGTGACGGTGGCCAGCAGCGACAGGGTGTGCTCGATGACGGCCCGCCCGTATTCGGCGGGCACGCCGGCCACCGCGTCGCGGGGCAGCACCACCTGGTAGGCCGCGTTGACCGCGTCCATCACCAGGTTGGGGATGGCCACGTTGAGCGACACCCCGACCGGGACGACGGTCCTCACCCCCAGATTCCGCAGGATCGCATCCAGGTCGGTGCCGCCCATCGGGCCCACCCCATGCCAGCGGTGCAGCACCAGATCATCTGGCTGCGGGCCGAATTCGGGGAGCAGCGCCGCCCCGGGGCTGCCCGGGGCGATGGCCACGCCGCGGCGGCCCGCGGCGAACAGCCGCGCATTGTGGTTGGCGCCCCGGCCGTCGGGCCGGCGCCGCACCAGGCAGTGCACGATCTGCACCCCGGCGGCGCGGGCCGCCGGCAGCAGCCGAGCGATGTTGGGCAGGGCTTCGCGGCGGGCCGCTTCGGCCAGGACCTGTAGGCCCGCATCGGGGCCCACGACCGCGCCTTGCAGCTCCTGGGTGACGACGGCGGTGTGCCCGGGCGCCACCAGCTCGGTCGGCAGCGCGCTCATCGCGCGGCGGCGGTCTGGTCCACCGGCGGGACGTCATAGAATTGGGTGGCCCACTTCCGCAGCGCCATATAGCCTTTCGCGTCGGTTTTGGACAGCGCCGGGTGCTCCACGTACTTCTGGTAGCGCCAGATCTGCAGATCGTCGAAGACGGTGGACAGGAACTGCTTTTCGATCACATCGCGCAGCTTGCCGGACGGCACGGCGGCGGTGTCGCCGGGGGTGCGGGGCCACCAGATGGAGTAGAACAAATCCGAGCACTCATCGTCGACCGGCGTGCAGGTGAAGATCAGCCGGTGGTTTTGGGCGCCCTCGAAGACGCTGATCGCCCCGCCCAGGCCGAACAAGTGACTGTGGAATTTCAACGCGAGATCTTGCGCGTTGTCACTGCTGGCATCCGGCCAGCCGGCGACGAACTGCCATTCGTGGTCCACGATCTGCCAGTCCAGCACCCGTGGCGTCACCGTGGCGTGGTGCACGTACTCGAAATGGGCGCTGTCGGGGGCGTTTTCGGCCACGATCTGCGGATGCACCGGTTCGCGTTCGGCGCGCCGGGAAAACTCCGGATACGCCCGGTAGTAGGCCGCGGGATCGGTCTCGAACTGCGGGAACTTGCGAAAGATGTCCGGCATCTGCCACTGCGGTTTGATGCCGTCGGGCTGGTGCCACAGGAACACGCAGTCGTACTGCTCCACCACCGGGTAGACGCGCAGCCGCAGCGCCCGGTTGGGCCGGTCGGGCTGATAGGGGATGTATTTGTTGCAGCCGTCGGGGCCCCACCGCCAGCCGTGGAACGGGCACTCGACGCAGTCGCCGACCACCTTGCCGCCGTGGCCGAGGTGGGCGCCCAGGTGTTTGCAGTGCGCCTCCAGCACGTGCAGTTGCCCGGACTCGTCGCGGTAGGCCACCAGGTCTTCACCGAAGTAGCGCAACGGCCGCACCTCGCCGACCGGAAACTCCGGTGACCAGCCGATCATGAACCAGCCGGTGACTTTCCAGGTAAACGGAACCTTCATCGCGTCGTCCTCCTGCCGCCGGGATACGGAATAACTTACAGTAGCTATTTCGAGTGGTATACGAGCAGGAGGACGAACGTGGCGGAACCCGACGAGGTGGAAGCGATCCGGCAACTCAAGGCCCGCTACTGCCGGTTCCTCGACACCAAGGACATCGACGCGTGGCGGGCGTTGTTCAGCCCGGACGTGGTGGTCAAACTCGACATGGCCGTCTCGGCCGGCGGGGCCGATGGTCAGACCGCGCCCGCCTTGCAGGGCCTGGAGGCCTTTGTGCCCGTCGTGCTGGGCGGTATCGGCGAGGCGGCCACCATGCACCACTGCCACACCCCGGAGATCGCGCTGACCTCGGCCAGCACCGCGACCGGGATCTGGGCGATGGAGGATCGGCTGATCTTCGGCGACGGTCGCGAGTTGCACGGCGCCGGGCACTACCACGAGCGCTACGAAAAGCGCGACGGCGCCTGGCGGATCACCGCGTTGCACCTGACCCGGACGATCCTGCGGCTGATCGAACCGCCGTCTCCCCCAACGCGGCGATGAACTCCGGGGCGGCCGGCGGGCCGGTTAGCCGCACAGACCGCGCACACTACTGTAATTATTACAGTAATTTGACGTGGTGATGGGAGGCCGCCAACCATGACCGAGGCCGGTGCGCCGCAACGCGTACCGCAGATCGTCCGCGGGCTGGGCGGGGTGCTGCCCCGCTCCGTCGACGCGCTGCGGCAGTCGGCCGATTGGCACGCCGCCTCACCGCGCGGCATGCGTCAGCTGGGCGAGGTCATGCTCGACGAACTCACCCTGACCGGCATGACGCTGCTGGCGCCCACGCCGACGCTGCAGCGACCGTTGAGCGACTGTGTCCCGGCGGCCGAGGAACTGGCCGCGCTGGGCATCGAGCGCGCGCATGCTGACCCGGAGCCGCTGCGGGTGAAGACTATTCGTCGGCGCCGGATCGGGTCATTGGCCTATGAGCGGGCCAGCTTCGAGCACGACCCGCGGCTGCCGGGCACGTTGGAGGCGCAACACCTGGGCGGACCCGCGACCGCGGAGGTCCACCTGTGCCGGCACCGCGACGGGCCGCGACCCTGGCTGGTGTGGGTGCACGGCGCCGGTCAGGGAGCGGCGATGGACCTGCTGGTCGCCCGGGTGGGCCGGTTGCACCGTGAGCTGGGGTTCAATATCGCGCTGCCGGTCCAACCCGGGCACGGCGCCCGTCGCCGCGCGTGGCCGGCCTATCCCGGCCACGATCCGTTGAGCAACGTCGCGGGCATGATGCGGGCGATCTCGGAGGTGCGCGCGGTCGTGCGCTGGCTGCAGCCCCAGTCCACCGCGATTGCGGTGTCGGGGATCTCGCTGGGCAGCCCGGTGGCCGGGCTGGTGGCGCATCTGGAAGAGCGGGTGGACGCGGTGGCGGTGTACACCCCGATCGCCGGGCTCAACGCGATGATCGGACACCATCTGTGGCGGTGGGGCCCGACGGCGGGACCGATGAGCGACGCCCTGCGGTCCGAGGTCGCCACCAACCTGATGTCGGTGGTCAACCTGCTCGACACCGACCCGGTGCCGCCGCCGGCGCGCCGACTCATCGTGGCGGCCTGGCACGACCGGATGGCGTTTCGGGAGCCCGCCCTGGCGCTGCAGCGGCGGTGGGGCGGCCAGTTGTATTGGCACGACGGCAGTCACGTCGGCCAGATCTTCTCCCGGCGTGTGCAAGCCGAGTCGGAGCGGTTCCTGCAACAAGCAAGGGGTGTGTGGAAGTGACGCAACGGGTGCTCGATGAGCTGGGCTACTACCTGCTGGCCGGGGCCGGTGGGGAAGGGCCGGCGACGTTGGTCGACGAGGCCCGCCGCGGTGAGGAACTCGGCTTCGGGACCGCGTTCATCTCCGAACGCTGGAACGTCAAAGAGGCCTCGTCGCTGGTCGGGGCGGCCTGCGCGGTCACCGACCGGATGCAAATCGCCACCGCGGCAACCAATCACAACACCCGCCACCCGTTGATCACCGGGTCGTGGGCGACCACCATGCACCGGCTGTCCGGCGGCCGATTCACGCTGGGGCTGGGCCGCGGGGTGGCCGCCATGTACGCCGCGTTTGGGATCCCGGCGGTCACCACCGCGCAGCTGGAGGACTTCGCGCAGGTGATGCGGCGGCTGTGGCACGGTGAGGTGATCTTCAACCACGACGGGCCGATCGGCCGCTACCAGGTGCTGTTTTTGGATCCGGACTTCCACGAAGACATCCGGCTGGCGCTGGTGGCGTTCGGCCCCCGGACGCTGGAGCTGGGTGGGCGGGTGTTCGACGACGTCATCCTGCACACCTACTTCACCCCGGAAACCCTGCAGCGCGCGGTGAAAACCGTCAAGGACGCCGCCGAGCGGGCGGGTCGCGATCCCGCCAGTGTGCGGGTGTGGTCGTGTTTTGCCACCGTCGGCGATCACCTGCCCGAGGCGCTGCGGCTGAAGAAGACCGTGGCCCGGCTGGCGACCTACCTGCAGGGCTACGGCGATCTGTTGGTGAAGACCAACGGCTGGGATCCCGCGGTGCTGCAACGATTCCGGGCCGACTCGGTGGTGACGTCGATTCCGGGCGGCATCGACCACAAGGCCACGTCGGAGCAGATCGAACACATCGCCACGTTGATTCCCGACGACTGGCTGGAGCCGGCCGCCACCGGTTCCGCGCAACAGTGCGTTGACCGCATCCGGGCCGAGTTCGGCTACGGCGCCGACGCGGTGATCCTGCATGGTGCCACCCCGGACGAGCTGGAACCGATCGTCCGGGCGTACCGCGGCTAACGGTGACAGAAAAAGTGCGCCGAATGTGCGGTTTCATACGCTTTTCGGCGATGGAGCGTATGGCACCGCACAGTCACGAACGCTCCCGCGCGAAGACGTACGACCCGGCGGTGATGGGTTTGTCGGCGGCGCCCTCGTCGTAGAGCAGCACCCGCACCGCCACCGTGTCGCCGGCGCCTGGCAGCGGTTCGCATTCGGCCCGGAACGGCCCGGTCTTGCCGCCGGCCAAAAACATCACATGCGACGAGACACCCTGCAGCTGACTGGTTCCGGCGACGGCCGCGGCGGCGTCCAGCGCGGCCGTCTCCAAAATGACGAACTGCGGCCCGATGTGCAGCGCGGCGTCGGGGGAGGCCACCTCGACGGTGAGTTCGGGCAGCGCCCAACACTCGTCGGGGCGGCGGTGCCCGCCGAACACCTGCCACAGCGGCGGCAGGTCGGGGGAGTCGACGATGTCGAGCGGGCGGGCCGGCATCTTCTGCAGCCCGTCGGGCGGGACCCCGATGCTGATGCCCTGCCCCGCGGTGAGCGCCAGCACCCGGCTCGGGTTGTCGGCGTCGACGATCGTCGAGCGGCTGTAGCCCAATTGCCGACCGCGTTTCAGGGTTTGCGACACGATTTCGATGCGTGCCACGTCGCGGCCCGGGTCGAGAACCTGACACGAGTGGACCACCGGGTTGGGGACCGCCTCCAAATCCGACATCCCGCCGCCCTCCGGGGCGGCGATGCCCAGCACGGCCAGCAGCACCCCGCCGGTGGCATTGCGCATATCGCGGCGCAGGGTGACGGTGTCGTCGGCCGGGCCGAGGTCCATCGAGGCATAGCTGCGCCCGATATAGCGGTAGCTCAGCAGCCCGCCCCAGCGTCGGCGCAGCTCGGCGGCGTAGGCCTGCGGATCTCCGCGGAGTTCACGAATGTCTTGGGGCACCGCGGCACTCCTGACGGGCGAGTGTTCGTGGCGAGCGTGCGCAGAAA
The DNA here is from genome assembly GCF_041287095.1 of Mycobacterium sp. pUA109. Classification (NCBI taxonomy): domain Bacteria; kingdom Bacillati; phylum Actinomycetota; class Actinomycetes; order Mycobacteriales; family Mycobacteriaceae; genus Mycobacterium; species Mycobacterium sp. pUA109. Next base: position 137,284 of record NZ_JBGGKS010000012.1, read on the forward strand.
CGGGTTTCACCCCGGCGCGTCGGCCGGGGACACGCTCCCCCGCAAGCGGGAGGTGCCCCCAGCTCGCGGAAAAGCATCACGGCAGGATGCCGATGCGGCTGACGGGTTCCGCGGGGGACTGGCGGCCGGAGATGCCGCGCTGCAGGGCGAACAGCAGCGCATCCCGGGTCTCGCGTGGGTCGATGAGCTCATCGAAACCCAGGTGTTCGGCCGAGCGGTAGGAAGCCTGCAGCTCGGCGTCACGCAGCCGCGCCGACAGGTCCTCGGCGGCGTGCGAGGCGCGGCTGAGCGCCGCCGCGCTCATCGCCCCCATGGTCGCGCCCGGGTAGGCGAACGTGGCGCCCTGGGCGTCGAACCCGAGCAGCGACATCACCATCGAGCCGAACCCGTAGGCCTTGCGCAGCGTGACATGCAGCTTGATCGTGGTGGCCGCGGTTTGGGCGGCGAACATCCGCCCGCCGGCGCGCAGCACCCCGCTGCGCTCGGAGGCCGACCCGGGCAGCATGCCGGGGTTGTCGGCCAAAAACACGATCGGCAGGTGGAACGAGTCGGCGACGGTGATGAAATGGGCGGCCTTGTCGGCGGCGTCGGCGTCGATGGAGCCGGCCAGCACCTGCGGCTGGTTAGCCACCACCGCCACCGGGTGCCCGCCCAAATGCGCCAGCGCGCAGATGATCGCCGGCCCGAACCGGGGTTGCACCTCGAACCAGTCCGGTCGGTCGAAGACCACGTCGAGCACCGCGCGCATGTCGTAGATGCGGCGGTTGTCCCGGGACACGATGTCGAGCAGCTCGGGGGTGGGCCGCGGCGCGCTGTCCGCATCGGGCGGCAGCGGCGCCGGATACGACCAGGCGCTGGGCGGAAAGTAGGACAGGTAGCGGCGGATGTCGTCGAGCACGGCGGCGTCGTCGGCGGCGAGGTTGTGGATCACCCCGCTGGGTACGGCGACGTCGGGACCACCCAGGTCTTCTTTCGAAATGTCTTCGCCGGTGGACTCTTTGACCACCGGCGGGCCGGCGGTGAAGATCGCGCCCTGGGGGCTCATGATCCGAAAGTCGCAGACCGGGGCCACCAGGGCACCGTGGCCGGCCGACGGGCCGAGCACCGCGGCCACGGTGGGCACCCGGCCCGAGCACTGGGCCTGGGCCAGCAGGTCGGTCGGGGTGCGCCCGTAATGCCCGCCGGTGGGCCGAAACCCGGCGCCCTCGAGCAGCATCACCAACGGAACCTTGTCGCGCACCGCCAGTTCGGCGATGCGGTACCGCTTGGCGTTGCCGCCCGGCCCGATGCTGCCCGCCAGCGTGGTGAAGTCTTCGGCGCCCACCATCACCGGTGCGCCGCCCAGCAGCCCGGAACCGACCACGATCCCGTCGGCGGCGATCTCCCCGCCGACCAGGGTGCCCAATTCGCGGAAGCTGCCGGCGTCGAGCAGGTGCTCGATGCGGGCCCGGGCGTCCAGCTTGCCCTTGCCGCGGTGTTTGGCGAGTCGCTCCGAACCGCCCATCGCCCGGGTGTGCGCCCGGCGACGGTCGAGGTCGGTGAGCGTGTCCTCCCAGTCTTGGGATGGTGTCATGGTCGGTCCTCACTGGTCGTGGTGCAGCCGTTCGTTGACCATACTGAAGCCCTTACTGTAGCGTCCGCCTGCATGGTGAGTTCGGCATCCGAGGACAGCCCCCGACCCCCCGACGGCGATTGGCTGGGCACGCCGTACCTGTCGTTTCGGCGGGAGGGGCCGATTGCGGTGTGCACCCTGGACCGCCCCGAAGCCCGCAACGCGATGAGCCCCGCGATGTACTTCGGGATCCGCTACGCGGTGGGCCGGGTCAACGCCGACCCCGACCTGGCCGGGCTGCTCATCACCGGCACCGGCGACGTGTTCGCCCCGGGCGGCGATATGGGCGGCGGCGGCGCCGACAACTGGATCACCTTCGGGGCCGCGCTGGGCATGGACGTCACCCCGTTCGACGCGCTGCGCAGCTCGGCCAAACCGGTGGTGTCGGCGGTCAACGGGCTGTGCCAGGGCGGCGGACTGCAAATCGCGTTGTGCAGCGACGTTTCGGTGGTCAGTGACCGGGCTACGTTCCGGGTGCCGGAACTGTTCCGCGGCATCGCCGACACCTACTACAGCCAGATGCTGGCGCGGCTGATCGGGCCGGTCCGGACCCGTGATCTGATGTTCACCGGCCGGGTGCTCAGCGCGGCCGAAGCGTTGGAGTGGGGGATGGTCACCCGGGTGGTCGCCCACGAGGAGCTGCTCGGCACCGCCCGGGATATCTTGGCGCAGTGTTGCCGTACGGCGCCCGGGGCGCGCGCGGTCATCAAGTCCAGCCTGGACGCGTATCTGGGGCTGTTCGACCGGATCGGGATGACCTCCAGCCTGGGCGCTGCAGAGGCCGTGGAAGGGTTCGCGGCGTTCAAGGAACGCCGCTCACCGGACTGGGTGCACCCGGAGCTGCGGATCGACGGCCGGCTGTAGGCGACGCGTCGGGGGATCAGTGCTGGTTTGCGGGCCGGACGTGAGACGGTTGGGGTTATGCAGTCCCATGACTACCTGACCTACGAAGAGTTCGGGCGCCGGTTCTTCGAGATCGCGGTGACCGAAGAGCGGGTCGCCGCCGCGTTTGCCTCGATCGCCGGGGATGAATTCAGCATGCCCCCGATCGCGCAGGGCCCCGGCAAATTCGCCAAGGTCAGCGCCGACGTCAAGATCCGGGAGCCGCGGGTCAGCCGAAACCTCGGTGCCACGATCACCTTCGCGATTCACATTCCGCTGAGCATCGAGCTGCTGGTCGATCTGCGGCTGGACAAGCAGCGGTTCACCGTGGCCGGCGATATCGCGCTGCGGGCCACCGCGCGAGCCGCCGACCCGTTGCTGTTGATCGTCGACGTGGCCAAGCCGCGCCCGGCCGATATCACCGTCCAGGTGTCCTCGACGTCCATCCGCGGCGAGATCTTGCGGATCATCGCCGGCGTCGACGGTGAGATCCGGCGGTTCATCGCCGCCTACGTGGCCGACGAGATCGACAGCCCCGCATCGCAGGCGGCGCAGACCATCGATGTGGCCGAGCAACTCGACGCCGCCTGGACGGGCATTTAACGGCCGGGCTCACGGCCACCGGGCGACGGGGCTTCGGCGGCGCGCACCCGACGGCGTTCGGCGCCGATCCAGGCCAGCCCGGCCCCGATCGCCAGCAGCGCGACGATGGCCGCCGCCACGCCCCAGCCGGCCTGCCCGGCGGCGAACGTGCCCAGGCACACCATGACGGCCGCGACACCCACCCCGATGAGGATCAACCCCGGCATCCGCACGGTGTCTTTCATCGCCTCGCCGGCGCGCGGACGGGTGGTGCGGTAGTGATCGACGGGGTCGTTCGCGGTGTCGCCCATGAGCCTCTCCTCTGCACTCGGCTGCGCCACCTGCCCGCCCGGGCAGATGCTCACCGGTGATTACCCGCGCCGGCGAGCGGAGAAACGCGAGTGAGCCGTCAGATGGTTTGGTGGCGCCCGAAGTACTTGTGGTCTTCGCTGTAGCCGCCGTACCCGCTGCCGAGCTCGGCGTAGCTTTCCAAAAATTCGATTCCCTTGAGCCACTTCACCTGTTTGAAGCCGTGCTGCAGCTCGTTGCGCAGCCGCAGCGGTTTGCCGTGGCCGTAACTGAGCGGTTCGTCGTTCATGCTGTAGGCCAGCATGGTCAGGTGGTGGCTCATCTGCTTGATCGGGTGCACGTTGTAGTAAATCCCGCCGGTGGCACCGAAACCCATCGAGTAGAACGCCACCCATTTGGCCTCGGGCAGCGGCTTGACGACGTCCATGATCGACTGCATCGACACCCCGCCCCACTTGGCGACACCCGACCAGGCCTGGATGCACATGTGCTGGGTGATCTGCTCGTGGTAGGGCAGCGCCTTGAGGTCGTCGAGGGAGAAGTCGGTGGGGTTCTCCACCAGGCCGTAGACCTTCAGCCGCCAGTCTTTGAAGTCGTCCTTCTCCAACTGCTTGTACTCCACGGTCTCCGGCAGCCGGCCGTTGTGCCAGAAATACGGGGAGATGTCCTTCTCGGTGAACGCCCCCGGTTTGGGGTTGGCGGCCTCCAGCATCCGCTGGAACGGCCCGATCAACGCGTAGCCGACCCGCTGCACCACCCGGGGGTGCTTAATCGTGAACGGGGTGGCCCACACCCAGGCGATCGCCACCACCACCATGGCCGCGGCGAAGACACCCAACCCGAGCCAGCTGTCGTCGTCGCGGGAGGCGAACATGTGGTTGAGGTTGCGCAACGCGTCGGTGGCGAACACCAGCGTGACGTGCACCAGGATGAAGAACAGGAAGTACACCAGCACCAAAAAGTGCAGTGAGCGGGCGTGCTGCAGGTTCAACCGCTTGCTGATCGCGGTGAAGCGCATCGACAGCGCCGGCGACATGCCCAGCGCGGTGATCAGCGCCGCCGGGGCGGCGATGAACACGGTGGTGAAGTAGGCGATGATCTGCAGGCCGTTGTAGGCGTACCAGCCGTTGTCATCGGGCCAATGCAGCGACAGGTATTGGATGGCCGTCGACGCGGCGTTGGGGAACACGTCCCAGCTGGTCGGCACCACGTGCCGCCACTGGCCGGTGGCGAACAGCAGCACGTAGAACACCGCGCCGTTGAGCAGCCACAACACGTCGGCGCCCAGGTGCCACCAGCGGGCCAGCCCGATGGAGTGCCGGAAACCGGGCAGCCCCAGCTGCGGCGGCAGCGCGACGGTGTCGTCGTTGGCGGTCCAATACCCTTCGGGTACCGGCGGTCCCACCCGCAGCCATTCGTCCTTGCCGGGCGTGGAGTTGCGGCTGAAATACAGCCGGGGATGGTCGCAGAGGATCTGGATGCCCGAGCGGATGATGAACATCATCAGGAACAGGTTGAAAAAGTGGGTCCACCCGGCCCACGCCGGCAGGCCCGGCGGCACATTGGTGGCATCCGAGCCGGGGTAGCGCTCGACGAACGCGTGGACGGTCGGATTGTGGTAGAGGCCCTTGTCGATCGCCACCGCCACGATCAGCCCGACGAACCCGATCGGTAGCAGCCACAGCAGGTTGAACCATTTGTCGTTGCCGACCCGCAGCTTGGGTGCGGTGGCGCGCCGGGTCAGATCGAAGCCACCGCCGTAGGCCTCCACGTCGATTTGGTCGTGGGCGTGGTGGATCTCGGTGCGGTAGCCCTCCAGCTCCAGCTCGACGGCTTCCAGCTCACCGAGTTCGTCCGATTCCGGCTCGACGACCGAGGGCCCCGCCTGCCCGACAGGATCGTGATCTTCGCTACTCAACACACGTCTCCCTTCGTCGCTCACCAGACGTTCAAAAAGCTACACGAGGCCGGCTGCAGATTAGCTGTGAACAAGGCGCACACCGGGTGCCGGCGGGAAGTGCGACACGAAATTACCTGCGCAAAATCCGCATTTGCGCCCAGATCCGGCAAATTCTTCCGCATGTGCTGGACTTTGCTGGAGTGGTGGTCGCGCGTGTCGGCGCGGCGGTTCACCGCGGCGCGCGCCAGCGGCCGAAACCACGCAGCCCGGAGTGACATTGGTCACATTTCGGTGCTATCCGCCGCGCACCCGCCGGGCCGGCCGGGTCTCGATCGCGTCGATGGTCAACGCCCGCCGCCGGATTAGCCAGCCCGCGTCGGTTAACTGATAGTCATCCCGGTAGCGCAGATACCAGATCAGGTCGCTGTCGCCGTCGGCGCGCTGCGTCCAGTGATGGGCGATGCCGGCGATACGGCCTCGCGCCGCACCCGGTGCGGGCCCGGGGTCGTAGACCTCGCCGACGACCGCGTGCTGGGTGCGGGTCACCGTCGTCACCGCGGCGAGCGCCGCCGCGATGGCATCCCGGCCGCGGTGCGCCCGCACCGGCTCCAGCGTCGCCGGCGCCTCCGGGACGATCAACTCCGCGGTCGCGGTGAACAGCTGTGCCACCGCACCGAACTCGCGGTCATCGACCCCGGCGGCGTACCGGTGCACCAGATCCGCCAGCGCCAGCCGATCGGCGACCGCCAGGCTCATCGGGGCCCGTTTCGCGCAGCGTGAACGAAACCGTGCAGCACTTCGGCCAGGGCCGCGGCCCGCGGGTCGGTGAACACGTCCTCCAGCAGCAGCGCCGTGCCGTCCGGACCGGCCAGCGGGATCCGCCAGTTCGGGTATTCGTCGGTGGTGCCGGGCTGGTTTTGGGTGCGCCGGTCGCCGACCGCGTCGGTCAGCGCCACCCCCAGCAGCCGCGAGGGGGTGCGGCCCAGGTACCGATGCAGCGCCAGCACGGTGTCCTCGGGGTCGCGTTCGGGATCGGTGTGCGCGCCCAGCAGCCCGACCCGACGCAGCTCGGTCATCCAGGCCGCCCGGTCGGCCCGGTCGGCGTCGAGTTCCTCCTCGACGGGCCGGGTCAGCAGACCGAGCCGGGCCCGCAGCCGGACATGGTCGGCGGCCAGGTATCCCGCGGTGGGCGGCAGGTCGTGGGTGGTGACCGAGGACAGGCAGTCCTGACGCCACCGTTCGGCGGGCAGCGGCCGACCGTCGCGGTCGCGTTCGAACCACAGGATCGAGGTGCCCAGCACCCCGCGCTCGGCCAGGTAGTCGCGCACCCAGGGCTCGACGGTGCCCAGATCCTCACCCACCACCAGCGCCCCGGCCCGGTGCGCCTCCAACACGACGATGCCGAGCATCGCCTCGTGGTCGTAGCGCACGTAGGTGCCGTGCGCCGGGGCCGCCCCGTCGGGAATCCACCACAGCCGGAACAGACCGATGATGTGGTCGATGCGCAGCCCGCCGGCGTGCCGCAACATCGCCCGGATCAGCGCCCGGAACGGCTGGTACTCCTGTTCGGCGAGCCGGTCGGGCCGCCACGGCGGCTGCGACCAGTCCTGGCCGCGTTGATTGAACTCGTCCGGGGGAGCGCCGGCCGTCACCCCCAACGCCAGCACCTCCTGCAGCGCCCAGGCGTCGGCACCATGCGGGTGCACCCCGACCGCCAGGTCGCCGACGATGCCCAGCGCCATACCGGCCGCACCGGCGCCCGACTGCGCGGCGCCGAGCTGCTCGTCGAGCTGCCACTGCAGCCAGCGGTGGAAATCGACGGCGGCGCGGTGCTCGGCGGCGAACTCGGCGACCGCGGGGCCGGCCGGATGCCGCAGCTCCTGCGGCCAGCGGTGCCAGTCGGCGCCGAACTGCTCGGCCAACGCACACCAGGTGGCGAAGTCGTCGAGGGCGGCGCCTTCCCGGGCCCGAAACGCCGCGTAGGCCAGTTCGCGGCCCGCCGACCGTGGCACCGCGTAGACCAGCTCCAGCGCGGCGCGTTTGGCCGCCCAGGCGGCGTCGCGGTCAATGCTGTCGCGCGCGGCGGCCCGCTGCTGCGCGCGGGCCTGCAGCCGCCGCACCCGCCCCCGTTTGCGCAGGTAGGCGAATTCGTCGATGGCTTCCACCCGCAGGTACAGCGGGTTGACGTAGCGCCGTGAGGTCGGCAGGTACGGCGAGGGCTCCATCGGGGCGGTCGGGGCGGCCGCGTGCAGCGGGTTGACCAACACGTAGTCGGCGCCGTGCCGGGAGGCCGACCACACCGCCAGGTCGGTGAGGTCGGTGAGGTCACCAACCCCCCAGGATCGCCGCGACCGCACGCTATACAACTGGGTGGCCAGGCCCCAGGCCCGCCCGCCGAGTCGCGGCAGCCGACCCGGGGACACGATCAGCGCCGTGCTGGCTTCCGCGGCACCCGAGCGCAGCTGCACCCGGTGATAGCCGGGTGGCAGATCGGCCGGCAGCACGAAGCTGGCCTCACCGACCCAGCGGCCATCGAGGTCGAATGGCGGGGTGAAGTTGTCCACCTGCCGCGCGTCGTCGCGGACCGTGCCGTCCTCGAGCTGCACGCGGATCTGGGCGGGCTGACCGTCGGTGACGTGCGCCCACATCGGGATTTCGGTGCCGACCCGCCCGACGATGGTCGGCGGCAGCGGCCGGCTCCAATACCCCCGGTCATGGGCGGCCAGCGCCGCCTGGCGCTGCGGTTCGGTCGTCGCGGCGACCCCCAGCGCGCCCAGCACCCCCACCAGGGTCGCCTCCGGAACCGCCACCTGGCGTCCGGTCCAGTCCTCGTAGGCGGTGGCCACCCCGAACCGCCCGGCGAGTTCGGCCAGCGACGGCGCCGGTTCGGTCATGCGGGCCCTCCCTCCGGTGTCGCCCCATCGTGCCGCACCGCCGGCGGTGTTCGCTTGACGAGCGGACCGTGCCCGGGGTCGCTAGCATGCCTGTGGGCAATCCAGACGAATCCATGTAGGGGCAGATGACGAGCAACAACACGGTGGTCGACGCCGCTTTCCGCGCGGCTCGGCGCACCGCTGGGGCGTGGTGGTCCGACTCCGGGAGGCCTACCGTTATCGGTATGAATGGCGGCGGTGCGGGGCATCGCGGCATGCCGCCGGGCCGGAACGTGATCCGGCATGGCTGAGCACGAGCGCGGACCCGGCTACGGGCTGGGGTTATCGACCCGGACACAGGTCACGGGTCACCAGTTTTTGGCGCGCCGCACCGCGCTGGCGTTGACCCGGTGGCGGGTCCGCATGGAAGTCGAGCCGAGCCGGCGGCAGGGGCTGGCCGTGGTCGCCTCGGTGTCGGCGGCGGTGGTCGTCTGCCTGGGCGCCCTGTTGATGTCGTTTTTGAGCCCGTCCGGCCAGATCGGCGAAACGCCGATCATCGCCGACCGGGACTCCGGGGCGCTGTACGTGCGGGTCGGGGACACGCTGTATCCGGCGTTGAACCTGGCCTCGGCGCGGCTGATCGCGGGGCGGCCGGAGAACCCGCACAAGGTGCGGTCGAGTCAGATCGCCGAGGCCCCGCACGGCCCGCTGGTCGGCATCCCCGGCGCCCCGTCGGAGTTCTCGCCGAGCAGCCCGACGTCGGCGTCGTGGCTGATCTGCGACTCGGTGACCCCGACGATGGGGGTGGGGGCCCCGTCGCCGGTGACGGTGACCGTGATCGACGGCGCCCCGGATCTGTCCGATCGCCGGCAGGTGCTCAGCGGCTCGGCCGCGGTGGTGCTGCGCTACGCCAACGAGTCGTGGGTGATCCGCGACGGCCGCCGGTCCCGCATCGACGCCGCCGACCGGTCGGTGCTGCTGCCGTTGGGGTTGGCGCCCGAGCAAGTCAGCCAAGCGCCGCCGATGAGCCGGGCGCTGTTCGACGCCTTGCCGGTCGGTGCGGAACTGTCGGTGCCGACGGTGCCGGAGGCCGGCAGCCCGGCGCACTTCGCCGACGCCCCCGGTCCGGTGGGCACCGTCTTCGTCACCCCGCAAATCAGTGGGCCACAGCAGTATTCGGTGGTGCTCGCGGACGGGGTGCAAACCGTGACCGCGGTGGTGGCCCAGATCCTGCAGAACGCCGGCGCCACCGGCGGCGGCAAGCCGATGGTGGTGGCCCCGCCGGTGCTGGCGAAACTGCCGGTGGTCCCGGCCGATAAGGCGATGGACCTGTCGGCGTACCCGGAGGGGCCGCTGAGCGTGATCGACAAGCGGGAGAACCCGGCCACCTGCTGGTGGTGGGAGCGCGCCGCCGGGGAGGGCCGGGCCCGCGTGCAGGTGGTGTCCGGGCCGACGATTCCGGTGCCGCAAAACGAGGCCGACCGGGTGGTGTCGCTGGTCAAGGCCGACGACACCGGCCGCGAAGCCGACCGGGTCTACTTCGGGCCCGGCTTCGCGAACTTCGTCGCCTCTACCGGCAACGACCCGGGTGCGGCGACCACCGAATCGTTGTGGTGGCTCTCGGATTCCGGGGTGCGGTTCGGCGTCGAAGACACGCGTGAGGCGCGCACCGCACTGGGGCTGACCATGCAGCCCAGCCCCGCGCCGTGGGTGGCGCTGCGGTTGCTGGCCAACGGGCCGACGCTGTCGCGCGCGGACGCGCTGGTGCGGCACGACACCCTGCCAACAGATATGAAGCCAGGAGAATTGGTGGTGCCGAAGTGAAACGCGGCTTTGCGCGGCCGACGCCGGAGCGGCCACCGGCGGTCAAGCCGGAAAACATTGTGTTGCCGACACCGTTGAGTGTCCCGCCGCCGGAGGGCAAGCCCTGGTGGCTGGTGGTGGTCGGGGTGCTGGTCGTCGGTCTGATCGTCGGCATGGTGGCGATGACCGCCTCCAGCGGGTCGCGGATGTTCCTCGGCGCCGGCTCGATCTTCCCGATCTTCATGATCGGTGGCGTCGCGATGATGATGTTCGGCGGCCGCTTCGGCGGCGGGGCCCAGCAGCTGAGCCGGCCCAAGCTGGACGCCATGCGGGCGCAGTTCATGCTGATGCTGGACCGGCTGCGGGAGACCGCGTCGGAGTCGGCGGACTCCATGGACGCCAACTACCGGTGGTACCACCCGGCGCCGGCGACGTTGACGGCGGCCATCGGGTCGTCGCGGATGTGGGAGCGCAAACCCGACGGCAAGGACCTCAACTTCGGCGCGGTGCGCGTCGGGGTGGGCATGACCCGCCCCGAGGTCACCTGGGGTGAGCCGCAGAACATGCCCACCGACATCGAGCTGGAACCGGTGACCGGGAAGGCGCTGCAGGAGTTCGGGCGCTACCAGAGCGTCATCTACAACCTGCCCAAGATGGTGTCGCTGCTGGTCGAACCCTGGTACTCGCTGGTCGGTGAGCGCGAACAGGTGCTGGGTTTGATGCGGGCGATCATCTGCCAGCTGGCCTTCTCGCACGGACCCGACCACCTGCGCATGATCGTGGTCAGCTCCGATGCCGCGCAGTGGGATTGGGTGAAATGGCTGCCGCATTTCGGTGACTCGCGACGCCACGACGCCGCCGGCAACGCCCGGATGGTGTACGGGTCGGTGCGCGAGTTCGCCGCCGAGCACGGCGACTTGTTCTCCGGCCGCGGGTCGTTCATGCCGCGGCATCCCAGCTCGTCGGCGGAGACGCCGACCCCGCACCACCTGATCATCGCCGACGTCGACGACCCGCAGTGGGAGTACGTGTTCACCACCGAGGGTGTCGACGGCGTGACGTTCTTCGACCTGTGCGGTGCGTCGGCCTCGGCCGGTCCGTCCCCGCAGCGGGTGCTGCGGTTCACCGACGACAACGGGGTGATCGAGACGCTGCCCCGCGACCGCGACACCTGGATGGTGATCGACGACAACGCGTGGTTCTTCGCGTTGGCCGACCAGCTGTCGGCCGCGGACGCCGAACGGTTCGCCCAGCGGCTGGCGCAGTGGCGGCTGGCCGAGGCCTACGAGGAGATCGGGCAGCGGGTCACCCACATCGGCTCCCGGGACATCCTGTCCTACTACGGGATCGAAGACGCCGGCTCCATCGACTTCAGTGCGCTGTGGGCCGGTCGCCGCGACGCGCTGAGCCGGTCACGGTTGCGGGTCCCGTTCGGTAACCGCGCCGACAACGGCGAACTGCTGTTCTTGGACATGAAGTCGCTCGACGAGGGCGGCGACGGTCCACACGGCGTGATGTCGGGGACCACCGGGTCGGGGAAGTCGACCCTGGTGCGCACCGTCATCGAATCGCTGATGCTCGGGCACCCGCCCGACGAGCTGCAGTTCGTGCTGGCCGACCTCAAGGGTGGGTCCGCGGTCAAGCCGTTCGCCGGGGTGCCGCACGTGTCGCGGATCATCACCGACCTGGAAGACGACCAGGCGTTGATGGAGCGCTTCCTGGAGGCGATGTGGGGCGAGATCGCCCGCCGCAAGACGTTGTGCGACAGCGCCGGGGTCGACGGCGCTAAGGAGTACAACGAGATCCGGGCCAGGATGCGGGCCCACGGCCAGGACATGACCCCGCTGCCGATGCTGGTGGTGGTCATCGACGAGTTCTACGAATGGTTCCGCATCATGCCGACCGCCGTGGAGGTGCTCGACTCGATCGGCCGCCAGGGCCGCGCCTACTGGGTGCACCTGATGATGGCGTCGCAGACCATCGAGAGCCGCGCCGAAAAGCTCATGGAGAACATGGGTTACCGGCTGGTGCTGAAGGCGCAAACCGCCGGGGCGGCCCAGGCCGCCGGGGTGCCCAACGCGGTCAACCTGCCGGCCAAGGCCGGGTTGGGGTATTTCCGCAAGAGCGGCGAGGACATCATCCGGTTCCAGGCGGAGTTCCTGTGGCGCGATTACCACCGCGCCGGCTCGTTCGACGAGGAACAGGCGCCGCTGGTGCACGCCGTCGATTACATTCGGCCGCAGCTGTTTACCACCGCGTTCACCCCGCTGGAGGTGGCGGTCAGCGGCACCGAGATCGAGGCCGCGCCCGAGGAGGCGCTGCCGGCGGTCGGCGAGCGGCCCGCCGAGGAGGGCGCCGAGGAAGACGAGGGCTTCCGGACGCCGAAGGTCGGCACGGTGATCATCGATCAGCTGCGCCGCATCGAGTTCGAACCGTATCGGCTGTGGCAGCCCCCGCTGGATCAGCCGGTGCCGGTCGACGAGCTGGTCAACCGGTTCCTGGGCCGGCCGTGGCAGCAGGACTACGGCACCGGGCGCAACCTGGTGTTCCCGATCGGCGTCATCGACCGGCCGTTCAAACACGATCAGCCGCCGTGGGTGGTGGACACCTCCGGCCCCGGGGCCAACGTGCTGATCCTGGGTGCCGGCGGGTCGGGGAAGACGACCGCGTTGCAGACGCTGATCTGCTCGGCCGCCATGACCCACACCCCCGACCAGGTGCAGTTCTACTGCCTGGCCTTCAGCGGCACCTCGCTGGCGACGGTGGCGCGGCTGCCGCACGTGGGCTCGGTCGCCGGACCGACCGACCCCGACGGGGTGCGCCGCACCATTGCCGAGCTGTTGGCGCTGGTCCGGGGACGCAAACGCAGCTTCTTGGAGTACGACGTGCCGTCCATGGAGGTGTTCCGGCGGCGCAAGTTCGGGGACGCGCCCGGCGAGGTGCCCGACGACGGCTTCGGTGACGTCTACCTGGTGATCGACAACTACCGGGCGCTGGCCGAAGACAACGAGGTGCTCATCGAGCAGGTGAACCAGATCATCAACCAGGGCCCCTCGTTCGGGGTGCACGTGGTGGTCACCGCGGACCGGGAATCGGAGCTGCGGCCCGCGGTCCGCAGCGGTTTCGGGTCCCGCGTCGAGCTGCGGCTGGCCGCGGTCGAGGACGCCAAACTGGTGCGGTCCCGGTTCGCCAAGGATGTGCCGGTCAAACCCGGCCGCGGCATGGTCGCGGTGAACTACGTGCGGCTCGACAGCGATCCGCAGGCGGGTCTGCACACCCTGATCGCGCGGCCGGCGCTGGCCGCCACCCCGGAGCGCATGTTCGAATCCGACAGCGTGGCCGCGGCGGTCAGCGAGCTGGCGGTGGGTCGGGCCCGCCCGGTGCGGCGCCTGCCGGCCCGGTTCGGGCTGGACGAGGTGCGCGCGGTGGCCGCGGTGGATCACCGCGAAGGGGTCGGCGCCGGCGGAATCGCCTGGGCGATCTCGGAATTGGATCTGCAGCCGGTGTACCTCAACTTCGCCGAGAACGCGCACCTGATGGTCACCGGGCGCCGCGAGTGCGGGCGCACCACCACGCTGGCCACCATCATGTCCGAGATCGGGCGGGTGTATGCCCCCGGCGCCAGCTCGGCGCCGCCGCCCAGCGGCCCCTCGGCGCAGGTGTGGCTGGTCGATCCGCGTCGACAACTGCTGACCACGCTGGGCTCCGACTATGTGGAGAAGTTCGCCTACAACATGGACGGCGTGGTGGCGATGATGGACGAGCTGGCCGCCACGTTGGCCCGCCGCGAGCCGCCGCCGGGCCTGTCGGCCGAGGAGTTGCTGTCGCATTCGTGGTGGAGCGGGCCGGAGATCTTCTTGATCATCGACGACATCCAGCAGTTCCCACCCGGGTTCGACTCGCCGCTGCACAAGGCCGCCCCGTGGGTGACGCGGGCCGCCGACGTCGGGTTGCACGTGATCGCCACCCGCACCTTCGGTGGGTGGTCCTCGGCCGGCAGCGACCCGCTGCTGCGGGCGCTGCACCAGGCCAACGCGCCGCTGCTGGTGATGGACGCCGACCCCGACGAAGGCTTCATCCGCGGCAAGATGAAGGGCGGCCCGCTGCCCCGCGGCCGCGGCCTGCTGATGGCCGAGGACACCGGGGTGTTCGTCCAGGTCGCCGCCACCGAGCTGCGTCCGGTGCCGGGGCGCGGGTAACACCCGCCCCGGTACCGGGACGTTCCGGGTGCCAAGGGCGCGCCCACCCCGGAACGGTCCGGCGCATTCGGTGAGCGCGCTCGCCGCTAAACCGTTGTAGCGCACCGCGATCACTGAGGCCACCACCATGGCGCTGACCGCGGGCGTCGACCAGTGATGGTCGACGATCAACCGGACCAGTATGAAGGTGACCGGCATCGATTGCGGAACCATCAGCAGCGCCGAAGCCAGGTGGGTGCGGCGCAGTGCGTTTGACGTGCGGTACGGGTTGGCCGACTCCTGACCGGAAAATCCCCGGCCAAGCAGCGAAAGTGCGCTCCCGCAGGAGAAGTTCGAGAGGACTCCTGCGTGCACGCACTTTCGGTGTTGGGAATGTGAACCAAGCCCGTTTTCACGCCTGCGAGGCGTCCCGAGAAGGGTCCAATGGCTCGCGGGTGGCCACAACACCACGGGCCCGGGCGCAGCACGATCACGGCCCTGGTTCCACGGCGCTTAACCGAACGGTGGATGAACGGTCGCCGCGTTCGGATGAACAGTAGTTGTCCGGTAGTGAATTGTCGGCGTTGGGCGCGGTGTGTCCCGGACCGGCGGTTTAATCTCGCAGGCGAGCAATCGTTCAACGGCGAGTGATCCAGGCTCAACGTTCTTAACACTGCGGGTGAGTGAGAGAAGAAGGGTGCGTTGCGTCTGTGGCCATACACCACGCGTCGCGAGCCCACCTGGCACTCAGCAGCCGCAGTGGCGACCTACAACTATTGACCATGATGCGCGGCGGCCTTGACCGCACGGGAGCCGAGCCGGCCGCCCGGGCGTCGGCCGCCGCCTGAGGAGGGGTGGAGTTGGATTTCGGGGCGTTACCGCCGGAGATCAACTCGGGTCGTATGTACACGGGGCCGGGGCCTGGGCCCATGCTTGCCGCTGCGGAGGCCTGGGATGGGTTGGCGGCCGAATTGCATGCCGCGGCGGCCGGCTACGGTTCGGTGATCGCGGAACTGACCAGCGGGCCCTGGTCGGGGCCCGCCGCGACGTCCATGACCGCCGCCGCCGCGCCCTATGTTGCCTGGATGCATGCCACCGCGCTGCAGGCCGAGGAGACCGCGATGCAGGCCAGGGCCGCGGTGGCGGCCTACGAAGCCGCCTTCGCGATGACGGTGCCCCCGCCGGTGATTGCGGCGAACCGGGTCCAGTTGATGACGCTGGTCGCAACGAACTTTTTCGGGCAAAACACGCCGGCGATCGCGGCCACCGAGATCCACTACGCCGAAATGTGGGCCCAGGACGCGGCGGCGATGTACGGGTACGCCGGGTCGTCGGCGAGCGCATCGACGGTGACGCCGTTCACGCGACCGGCGGACACCACCAACCAGGCGGGGGTGGCGGCGCAGGGCGCCACGGTCGCCAAAGCCGCCGGCACCCAGGCGGGAACCTCCGCGCAGACCGCCGCATCTACGAGTTCGCACCTTGGCTCGACTTCAGCGGTTTCCCCTGCGCTGCAATCGGTGTCGTCGTCGGCTGCGTCACCCACGACTTCCACGTCGACGTCGTCCCTGTCGTCGTTCCTGCCGGCGCCCATCGGCACCGGTCCCGCGCTGACCACCGGTAATTACACGACGCTGCTCAAACAAACGCTGCAGGGCTACTTCTTTACCGGCATTCCGCAGTTCCTGGCCTCGATCGCCCAACAGCTGGTGCCGGGCACGGCCGGCGGTGCCGGGGCGGCGGGCAGTGCGCCGCTGCCGGGGGCCGGCCTGCCCGCGGTGGGGGGCTTTGGCGGCGGTGCCGGTGGCGCCCCGGTGTCGGCGAGCCTCGCGAAGGCGGGCTCGATCGGCCGGCTGTCGGTGCCGCCGAGCTGGGCCGCCGGCGGGGCGGAGCTCAACCCGACGGGCGCGGGGACGGCGTTCAGCAGGGTCGGCGCCGCGGCCTCCGGTGATTCGCAGGGTCTGCTGCGCGGAATACCGTTGACCGGCGCCGGTCGGCGCGGCGGTGGGGGAGCGACGTACCGGTACGGGTTCCGCTACAGCGTCATGTCGCGTCCGCCGTCGGCGGGCTAGCGCGCAGGCAGGCACCCCGCGGCAGCGCATGGCGCCGCGGGGTGCCTGCTATTTGGGGGGCTGTGGCCCGGCGCCGAAACCGTCCGAGAAGCCAACGGCGGGTGAACAGCTCGTTCCGGTGGATGAACAGTGGTGATCGGGGAATGAATAGTTGGCGTGGACAGCGCGCGGGCCCGCTCGGGCCAGCTAGCCTCAATTCTCAGTGATGGACGACTATTCGAAGTCCGTTGAGGCTGAAGTTGATTAGGAGGAGATCAGGTGTCGTTCGTGACCACGCAGCCGGAAGCACTCTCGGCGGCTGCCAGCAGCTTGCAGGGGATCGGATCCACGGTTTCGGCCCAGAACGCGGCTGCGGCGGCCCCGACCACCGGGGTGGTGCCTGCAGCGGCCGATGAGGTTTCGGCGCTGACGGCGGCGCAGTTCGCCGCGCATGCGCAGCTGTACCAGCAGGTCAGCGCTCAGGCCGCGGCGATTCACGAGATGTTCGTCAACACGCTGGGTACCAGCGCCGGTTCGTATGCGGCCACCGAGGCCGCCAACGCGGCCGCGGCCGGTTAGGGGAGATGGTGCTCGACTTCGGGGCGCTACCGCCGGAGATCAACTCCGCACGGATGTACGCCGGCTCCGGATCGGCGCCGATGGTGGCTGCCGCGTCGGCGTGGAACACGCTTGCCGCTGAGCTGAATTCGGCGGCCGTCGGCTACGAGAAGGTGATCACTCAGCTGACCGGCGAGGCGTGGTCGGGTTCGGCGTCGACGTCGATGGCCGACGCCGCGGCGCCCTACGTGGCGTGGATGAGCAACGCGGCAGCCCAGGCCGAGCACACCGCCAACCAGGCCAGGGCGGCGGCGGCCGCCTACGAGTCCGCGTTCGCGGCGACCGTGCCGCCGCCGGCGGTCGCGACGAACCGGGCGCAGGTCGCGCAGCTGGCCGCGACGAACATTGTCGGTCAAAACACGCCGGCGATCGCGCAACTCGAGGCGCAATACGCGCAGATGTGGGCTCAAGACGCCGCCGCAATGTACGGCTACGCCGGTCAGTCCGCGGTTGCTTCCAAGGTGACACCGTTCACCTCGCCGGCGCAGACCACCAATGCCGCCGGACAGGCCCTGCAATCCGCCGCCGTCACCCACGCCGCTTCCACGGCGGCGGGAACGAGCGCGCAGAATGTGTCGCAGGCGATTTCCCAGACACCCAATGCGCTGCAGAGCCTGGCAACCCCGGCGGCATCGACAACCGCATCGACAACCACAAGCTCCTCCACGTCGGCGCTCGGCAGCATCTGGGAACTTTTGACCGGATCGTCCACCCCGCCGACCTCGCTGGGGGGGCTGCTCAACGCCTACAGCCCATTCGCGGGCTTCTTCTACAACACCGAAGGTTTGCCGTACTTCAGTATCGGTATGGGCAACAACTTCGTTCAGATCGCCAAGACGCTGGGATTGATCGGCGGGTCGGCGCCGGCCGCCGCCCAGGGTGCGGCGGGCGCCGCCGGTGCCGCGGGCGCGGCGGGTGGCTTGGGCGGATTGGGCGGGCTGGGTGGCGCGATGGGCGGCGCTCCGGTGTCGGCCGGCCTGGGCGCTGCGAACGGGGTCGGTCGTTTGGCGGTGCCGCCCAGCTGGCTCGGCTCGACCCCGCTATCGTCGTCGGGGTTCCCAGCCCCACCGGTGCCGGTCAGCAGTGTCACTCCGGCTCCGGAGGTGGGCGCCGGTGCCGGAAACCTGTTGGGCGGCATGCCGTTGGCGGGTGCTGGAGCCCATGCGGCCGGGTCCGGTCCCAAGTACGGGTTCCGCCCCACCGTGATGGCCCGCCCGCCGTTCGCCGGATAACGGCAGCGCCGGGCGCCGCGATTGGCAAGGCGCTGTTGGCGGTTCGTGGCGGCCAGCGTGCGGTGGTCGCTATTCCTCTTCGAGGATCAGCGCCATCTCCGGGCAGGCGGCCACGCCGTCGCGGGTGACCTGTGCGTCCTCGGGCCGTACCTGGTGTTCTTGCAGGACGGAGTAGCCGGATTCGTCGATCGGGAACAGGTCTGGGTCGACGGCGTAGCACTGTGCATGCCCCACGCATTTCGATCGTTCGAGACGAACTCGCATGGCTTGTTCCCTTCCTCGAAGGTGTTACGCGGGTCGACTTGGTGCACTGCGCATCTCGATTTTAAAAGACGCCGCTCGCATCGCCTCACGGTTTTGCCCAGCAGCCGATGTTTACCATGTTGACGGTCGCACCATCGGTGAGGCGACCGGGAAACAGACGAACGGACGGCCGCCTGTGAGCAGCTTCGACGAATATCAGCCGGGTGCGTTTCACCTGCCGCGGCTTGAGTACGCGGACTTGCCGATGGCCGTCGACCGTGGTGTCGGGTGGAAGACCCTGCGGGACGCCGGGCCGGTGGTGTTCATGAACGGCGCCTATTACCTGACCCGCCGCGAAGACGTGCTCGCGGCGCTGCGCAATCCGACGGTCTTTTCGTCGCGTTTGGCACTGCAACCCCCCGATAGCCCGCTGCCCGTAGTACCGCTCGCGTTCGACCCCCCGGAACACACCCGGTACCGCAAGATCCTCACGCCCTATTTCAGCCCGCACGCACTGAGTAAGTCCCTGCCGGTGTTGCACCGACACGCCGCCGACATGATCGATGCCATCGCCCGCCGGGGTGAATGCGAGGCGATGGCCGATCTCGCGAATCTGTACCCGTTTCAGGTGTTCCTCGATCTCTACGGTCTTCCGCTGGAGGACCGTGACCGCGTCATCGCCTGGAAAGACGCCGTCGTCGACGACAAGCCCTACCGCACCGAGGCCGACCTTGCCCCGGCCCGCGAGTTGTTCACCTACCTCGCCGACGCGATCAACCAACGTCGGCAGAACCCGGGCACGGACATGCTGTCGCGGGTGATGACGGGCGACGGGGACTTCAGCGACCTCGAATTGCTGGGCATGAGCCACCTGTTGATCCTGGCGGGCCTGGACACGGTGACCGCGGCGATCGGGTTCTCCCTGTTCGAACTGGCGCGCCGACCACGTTTGCGCGCCGCGCTGCGCGACCACCCCAAACAGATCCGGGCCTTCATCGAAGAAATCGTCCGGCTGGAGCCCTCGGCGCCGGTGGCGCCCAGGGTGACCACCCAGAGCGTGACCGTCGGCGGTATGACGCTGCCCGCCGGTACTCCGGTGCGGTTGTGCATGGCCGCGGTCAACCGCGACGGCAGCGACCCGACCTCCACCGACGACCTGGTGATGGACGGCAAACTGCACCGGCACTGGGGATTCGGCGGTGGGCCGCACCGCTGCCTGGGTTCGCACTTGGCGCGGCTGGAACTGACCGTGGTTGTCGGTGAATGGTTGCAGCGCATCCCGGAGTTCGAGTTGGTGTCGGGCTACACGCCGGAGATTGCCTTCCCGGCGATGACGTTCGCGCTGAAGACGCTGCCGCTGCAGTGGGCTTGAGCGCTGCCGCGCCCGACCCAATATGGTTGCTGTGACGCGGGTCACCCGGGGCCCCGCCGCGTTGGATGCAGCAAGATTTTTATTCCGAAACCGCGCCAACGCGACGCCGAACCGCCCGCCACGGCCCGCTGTGGGCGGCAACGGACGGTGGTGCCTCGTCGGCGCCGGTGGCACCGGGTGGGCACCGGTGAGCCTGTTGACCTGCACGGATCGTCTCATCGCGGCCCCACCCTCGTTACCGTCGCATTTCTCAAAGTGAACATTTGGCACTGCCTGGTGAACAGTTGGGAACATCGGCGGTCGCGGGAGGCGCGACGCGTCGCTGGCCTCTAATCTCATCGGCAGAGCGATTGCTGAGAGTGACGAGGAGGAGATCTCGATGTCGTTCGTGACCACCCAGCCGGAGGCGTTGGCGGCCGCCGCTGCCAACCTGACCGGTCTCGGTTCGGCGCTGAGCGCGCAGAACGCCGCGGCCGCCGCCCCCACCACCGGTGTGGTTCCCGCCGCCGCCGACGAGGTTTCGGCGCTGACCGCCGCCCAGTTCGCGGCGCACGGCACGCTGTACCAGCAGATCAGTGCCCAGGCCGCGGCGATTCACGAGATGTTTGTGAACACGCTGAACACCAGCGGCGGATCGTACGCGGCCACCGAGGCCGCCAACGCGGCCGCGGCCGGTTAAGCGAGCGGAAGCTAACGAACAACTATGGACTACGGGGCCTTGCCGCCGGAGATTAACTCGGCGCGCATGTACACGGGTGCCGGTGCCGGCCCGCTGCTGGCCGCGGCATCCGCCTGGGACACCCTGGCCGCCGAACTGCATTCGACGGCGGCCTCCTACGGTTCGGTGATCTCCGGGTTGACCAGCTCGGGCTGGACGGGGCCGTCCTCGGCCTCGATGGCCGCGGCCGCCGCCCCCTATGTGACCTGGATGACCACCACCGCCACCCAGGCCGAACTGGCTGCGAACCAGGCCCGGGCGGCGGTCGGCGCCTACGAGGCGGCGTTTTCGGCGACGGTGCCCCCGCCGCTGATCGCGGCCAACCGCACCCAGCTGGCCACGCTGGTCGCGACCAATATCTTGGGGCAGAACACCCCGGCGATCGCCGCGACCGAGGCCCACTACATGGAGATGTGGGCCCAGGATGCGTCCGCCATGTACGGCTATCACGGGGCGTCCCAGGCGGCGAGCACGTTGACCCCGTTCGCCCAGCCGCCGCAGACCACCAACGCGGCCGGGACCGCGGCCCAGGGTGCGGCGGTCAGCCAGGCCGCTGGCAACTCGGCGGCCACCAACGCGCAGAACGTCGTGTCCTCGGTCTCCTCGACGACGTCCTCGGCGTCGCCGGTGACGCAGGCATTGACGACGTCCTCGACGTCGCCGGTCACGCAGGCATTGCAGAACCTGACGTCACTGACATCCTCGTCGTCGTCGGGGTCGTCCTCGTCGACTTCGCCGCTCAGCGCGCTGAGCAGCCTGCAAACGGCGGTGTCGCCGGCGACCATGGTCGCCCAGAACGGGAGCTACATGTTCTCGCTGGTGAACTCGTTGAGTTCGCTGTCGCGGATGGGTACGACGGCCGGCGCGGCCGCCGCCTTGACCAACCCCGTCCAGGCGTTGGGGTCGGTGTTGACCGGCGGCTCCAGCGGTTTTGCCGGCCTGGGCGGCGCCAGCTCCGCGGTGACCGCCGGGTTCGGTCACGCCGGCTCGCTCGGCGCGTTGTCGGTGCCGCAGTCCTGGGCGGCGGTCGCCCCCTCGACCAGCTCGATCGGCTCCGCGCTGGGCAACGGCCTGGGCGCCACCCCGACCGCGGGGCTCAACGCCCGCAACATGATGAACGGCATGCCGATGCTGGCCAACGCCGCCCGCGCGGTCGGCAGCGGCCAGACTCCGGCGATTCCCCGGTTCGATCTCCGTCCGAGTGTCATCCCACACTCACCGGCGGCCGGGTAATGGAAGGGGGGCCAACAGTGTGTTTCGGCCAGGCAGCATGCTGCGTCAAGGCGTAGCCTGCTGTCATACATCGGCCACGGCAACAAGTATTCGCAGTCGATGACTTCTACTAGGTAAGGAGGCGATTTTATGCCTACGCGTTTTATGACGGATCCGCATCAGATGCGGGCGATGGCGGGCCGGTTTGATGTGCACGCCCAGACGGTTGAGGATGAGGCCCGCAAGATGTGGGCGTCGTCGACGAACATCACCGGTGCTGGTTGGGGTGGGACCGCGGCCAACACCTCCTACGACACCATGGGGCAGATGCAGACCGCGTTTCGCAACATTGTGAACATGCTGCACGGGGTGCGTGATGGTCTGATTCGGGATGCCAATAACTACGAGCAGCAAGAAGCCGCGTCGCAGACGGCGTTGAGCAGCTAAGGAGCCCACAGATGAGCATCAATTACCAGTTCGGCGACGTGGATGCGCACGGTGCGCTGATCAAGGCTCAGGCCGCGTCGTTGGAGGCCGAGCACCAGGCGATCATCGCCGACGTGCTGGCCGCCGGTGACTTTTGGGGTGGGTCGGGTTCGGTGGCTTGCCAGGAGTTCATCACCCAGTTGGGTCGTAACTTCCAGGTGATCTACGAGCAGGCCGCCACCCACGGCAGCAAGGTCCAGACGGCCGGCGGCAACATGGCCTCCACCGACGGCGCGGTCAGCGCCAGCTGGGCCTGATATCCGGATGCCACTGGCGCCGGGTGTGCACGGGTCGCGATACGCACCATCCGCACACCCGGCGCGGTGACAACTGACTAAACGCGACGGCACACCGGTCACGGTGTGCCGTCGCGTGTTGCAATAGGCAAGTAACCAGACCGGCGAGGCTAATGGAGGGTAGTGATGGATCCGAGCACCAGAACCGACATCACCGTCAACGTCGAGGGCTTCTGGATGCTGCAGGCGCTGCTCGACATCCGCCATGTGGCGCCCGAGCTGCGGTGCCGGCCGTACGTCTCGACCGATTCCAACGACTGGCTGAATGAGCATCCCGGCATGGCGGTGATGCGCGAGCAGGGGATCGTCGTCGGCGACGAGGTCAACGAGCAGGTCGCGGGGCGCATGAAGGTGCTGGCCGCACCCGACCTGGAGGTCGTCGCGCTGCTGTCACGCGGCAAACTGCGCTACGGCATTATCGACGACGAGGACGCGCCGCCGGGGACCCGCGATATTCCCGACAACGAATTCCGCGTGCTATTGGCCCGCCGCGGCGAGCACTGGGTGTCGGCGGTGCGGGTGGGCACCGACATCACCGTCGACGACGTGTCGATCACCGACGCCTCGTCGATCGCGGCGCTGGTGCTCGACGCGCTGGAGTCCATCCACCACACCGACCCGGCGCAGATCACCGCGGTCAACGTTCCGCTGGAGGAGATGCTCGAGGTCACCCAGAGCTGGCAGGAGTCGGGGTTCAATGTCTTCTCCGGCGGTGACCTGCGGCGGATGGGCCTGTCGGCGGCCACCATCGCCGCCCTGGGGCAGGCGCTGTCGGATCCGGAGGCCGAGGCGGCGGTCTATGCGCGGCAATACCGCGACGACGCCCGGGCGCCCAGCGCCTCGGTGCTGTCGCTCAAGGACGGGTCCGGTGGCCGGATCGCGCTGTATCAGCAGGCCCGCACCGCGGGCTCCGGTGAGTCGTGGTTGGCGATCTGTCCGGCCACCCCGCAGTTGGTGCAAGTCGGGGTCAAGACCGTTTTGGACACACTTCCGTACGGGTCCTGGAAAACGCATCGCAGAGTTTAACGCAGGGGAACGAAAAAGTAGTTGCGGCAAAGGGTTACGCAGCATGCTTCGTCGTCGTGCGGATAGAGCACAATGGCCCTAGAATTGGGCGACACTATAAATCCACCAAAATGAGGCAGCAGGCATGGATTCAGTATTTGTCGGGCGCAACCGCCCACCGGATATGGCCTCGGCCGATCTGGAAATAGCTCGATCGAGGGCGGTGCGACGGTGACGACGATGGTCGAGGTTGCGCAACCCGACACCGAGCCCTCGGTCACCGGGCCGCGCGCCGCGGTGATCGGCATCATGGCCGGCGCCGGTGTGCAGATCGGCGTGCTGCTCGACGCCGACGCCCCGGTGTCAGTGATGATCGATCCGCTGCTGAAGGTCATCAACAGCCGGCTGCGGGAGCTGGGGGAGAAGCCCCTGGAGGCCAAGGGCCGCGGCCGGTGGGTGCTGTGCCTGGTCGACGGGACCGCACTGCGGTCCACCCAGTCGCTGACCGAACAAGAGGTGTACGACGGCGACCGGCTGTGGCTGCGGTTCCTCGAGGACACCGAGCGTCGCTCGCAAGTCATCGAGCACATCTCCACCGCGGTGGCGGTGAACCTGTCCGAGCGGTTCACCGCGATCAATCCGGTGGCCGCCGTCCAGGTGGGCGTCGCGATGCTGGCGATCGGGGTGCTGCTGGCGGTGGGCCTGCTGGGCGGCTGGCGGTACCGGCACGACAGCTGGCTGGCGGCCGGCTGGGGCGGGATCATCGCGGTGCTGGTGTTCGCCGCGGCGGTGCTGATTCTGCTGCGGGCACGCACCGTGCCCGAACGCCGGGTGGGCGACATCCTGCTGCTCACCGCGCTGCCGGCGCTGGCGGTCGCGGCCGCCGCGGCGGTTCCCGGGCCGGTGGGGGCGCCGCACGCCGCGTTCGGGTTCGGCGTGGCCGGGGTGACCGCGCTGCTGCTGATGCGGTTCACCGGCCGCCGGCTGGGCATCTACACCGCGATCATCACGATCAGCGTCGCGGTGATGCTGGTGGGCGTGTTGCGGATGGTGGCGTTGGCCGGGGCGGTCCCGCTGATGGGCTGCCTGCTGCTGGCCTGCGTGCTGGGCTATCAAACCGCCCCGTCGCTGTCCCGCTGGCTGACCGGCATCCGGTTGCCGGTGTTCCCGTCGGCGACCAGCCGCTGGGTGTTCGAAGCCCGCCCCGACCTGCCCACCACCGTGGTGAAGGCCGAAGGCGCAGCGCCGGTGCTGGAGGGCCCCGAATCGGTGCGCGAAGTGGTGCTGCGCGCCGAGCGGGCCCGGTCGTTCCTGACCGGGCTGCTGGCCGGGCTGGGTGTGCTGATCGCCGCGTCGGCCGCCGGGCTGTGCGACCCGAGCTCCGACCGACGCTGGCTGCCGCTGTTTTTGGCCGGCTTCACCACCGGGTTCTTGATCCTGCGGGGCCGCTCATTCCTGGACCGGTGGCAGGCGATCACGGTGACGGTCACCGGCGTGGCCATCCCGGCCATCGTCGCGGTGCGCTACGTGGTGGTGCTGTGGACACCGGCGGCGCTGTCCATCGGGGTGGCGGTGCTGATCGTGCTCCCGGCGGCCGGGTTGATCGCCGCCGCGGTGGTGCCCAACACCATCTACAGCCCGCTGTTCCGCAAACTCGTGGAATGGGTGGAGTACCTGTGCCTGATGCCGTTGTTCCCGCTGGCGCTGTGGTTGATGAATACCTATGAAGCCATCCGGTACCGGTAACGGCTGGCCGCGGTGCAGCCGTGCGGCCGCGGCGACCGCGACCACACTGCTGGTGGCTGCCGGCGCGCTGGCCGGGGCGCTGCCGGCCGGGGCTATCGACCGCCCGGCGATCGATCCCGCCGCGCTCCCGCCGGACAGCCCACCCGGGCCCGAACAGCCGATGCGGCAGACCTCCTACTGCACGGAGGTTGGGGTGTTGCCGGGCACCGACTTTCGGGTTCAGCCGAAGTTCCTGGACATGCTGAACCTGCCGGAGGCGTGGCAGTTCGGCCGGGGCGGCGGGGTCAAGGTCGCCGTCATCGACACCGGGGTGACCCCGCATCCGCGGCTGCCCAACCTCACCGGTGGTGGGGATTACGTGATGGGCGGCGGTGACGGGTTAACCGACTGCGACGCCCACGGCACCCTGGTGGCCTCGTTGATCGCCGCCGCGCCGGCCAACGGCACGCCGCTGCCTCCGCCGCGGCAAACCCGCAAGCCCCCGCCGGTGCCGACCACCGAACCGCCGCCGCCACCACCGCCCCCGCCGCCGCCGCAGACCACGATCATCACCCGGCCACCCGAGACGGTGACCGTCGCGCCGCCGCCGCCGCGTGAGGGCGAGGAACCCGCCCCGGGCCAGGGTCCAGGGCAGGCTCCCGGCCCGGGGGCGCACGGTGCGAGCGGCACGATCACCATGCCGAGCCGCGCCGGTGGCGGACATGTGGTGACCGCCGGCTACCCGAGCGCGCCGCCGCCGGGCCCGCCCGGCGACGCGTTTTCTGGTGTGGCCCCCGACGTGGAGGTGATCTCGATCCGTCAGTCAAGCCAGGCGTTCGGCCCCAAGGATCCCTTCGTCGACGAGGGGGATCCGCAATCGCGGCAAAAGGCCGACAGCATTCGGACTATGGCGCGCGCAATCGTGCACGCCGCCAACATGGGCGCTCAGGTGATCAATATTTCCGACGTGATGTGCATGAGTGCACGCAGCATCATCGACCAGCCCGACCTGGGGGCGGCGGTGCGTTACGCCGCGGTCGAACGGGACGCGGTCATCGTGGCCGCGGCCGGCGACACCAGCAAGCGCGACTGCAAACAGAACCCGGTCTATGATCCGTTGCGGCCCAACGATCCCCGCGACTGGGGTGGGGTGTCGACGGTGGTGACGCCGTCCTGGTTCGACGAATTCGTGCTGACCGTCGGCGCCGTGGACTCCAACGGGGCACCGTTGGATAAGTCCAGTGTGGCCGGGCCGTGGGTGTCGCTCGCCGCACCGGGCACCGACATCGAGGGGCTGTCCCCCCGCGACGACGGGCTGATGAACGCCGTTGATGGCCCGGACAATTCGTTGTTGGTCCCCAGCGGCACCAGCTTCTCGGCGGCGCTGGTGTCCGGGGTGGCGGCGCTGGTCCGGGCGAAGTTCCCGGAGCTGTCGTCCTACCAGATCCGGAATCGCTTGATTCACACCGCCCGGCCCCCGGCCCGCGGGGTGGACAACCAGGTGGGTTACGGCATCGTCGATCCGGTGGCGGCGCTGACCTGGGATGTGCCCAACGGTCCGGCGAAACCCCCGGAACGGCTGTCGGCCCCGCTGAAATTGCCGCCACCGCCCCCGGAGCGCAACATGACACCGGTGTGGGTGGCCGGCGCGGGGCTTGCGGTCCTGCTGATTGGGGCCGGGGTCGCGTTGGCCGCGGCCAAGATGCTGCGACGTTCGGCGGGACAGAAATGAAAGCGCAACGCACGGTGGGGCTCAACCTCTCATGGCCGCGGCTGACCATCGTTTTCCTGATCGATGTCGCGGTGCTGGTGCTGGCCCGGCATTGGCCCGGCTCGGCGCGGACCGCCACCTACGCCTGGTGGGTGGGTGTCGGGATCGCGGCGCTGGTGTTGATCGTCGCCGTGGTCACCTATCGGCGCACGCCGCTGGCTTCGGCGGCGGCGGCGCGGGTGCTGGACCGGTTCGTTGACCCGGAGGCCACCCTGGCCGCCGGGCGCTCAGCGGGGCTCGATCACCGGCGCCGGTTTGGCCAAGACCCGGTTGGCATCCGGGAATACCAGGGCCAACTCGTCTCGGTGATCGCCGTGACGGGCCGGCACGACCGGCGCGTCGGGCGGCACGGCCAGCCGGGGGCGGTCACCCTGCCGGTCGGGACGGTGGCCACCGCACTGCGCCAGTTCGACGTGCGGCTGGAGGGGATTGACATCGTTTCGGTCGGGGTGCCGGTCGCTGTCGACACGGGATTCGGCGAGGAGCCCAGATCCGTTGATCAGCGCCACACCTGGCTGGTATTGCGGATGGATCCGCTGCACAACGTCGCCGCGGTGGCGGCCCGGGATTCGGTGGCGTCCACCCTCGCCGCGGCCACCGAACGGCTCGCCGCCGAGATCGACGGCGCGCAGTGCGCGGCGCGGCCGGTGACCGCGGCCGAGATCGCCGACGTCGACGTCGCGGTGTTGGCCGGTCTGCAGCCCGAGCACATTCGGCCGCGTCGGCGTCGGCTCAAACACAAACAGCCCGAAGGGGACAAGGAGTTTGTCACCAGCTTCTGGGTGTCGCCGCAGGACATCACCTCGGAGACGCTAGAGGAGCTGTGGGAGTCCGACACCACCGCCACGGTGGTGACCGTTCGGCTCATCCCGCGCCGCGGCGGCGCCGAGGTGTCGGCCTGGGTGCGCTATCACAGCAGCGGGCGGCTGCGTAAAGAGGTGTGGTCGGGGCTGAACCGGCTCACCGGTCGCCAGCTGGTGGCGGTGTCGGCCAGCTTGCCGGCCCCGGCGGCGCGGACGCCGCTGGTGGTGCCGGGCCGGGACTTGCCGGACGATGAAGACTTGGCGGTCCCGCTGAGCCCGGCGCCGCCGCCGAGAGTGGAGGTGGGAGCCCGCGCATGAGCAGCCCGCAGATGACCACGGTCGACGCGCGCAACGCCATGGTGGCCGGCCTGTTGGCGTCGGGGATCTCGGTGAACGGTTTGCAGCCCAGCCGCAATCCGCAAGTGGCCAAACAGATGTTCACCACGGCCACCACGATCGACCCGGGCATGTGTGACGGGTGGCTGGCCCGCATCCTGGCCGGCGAGCAGGGCGTCGACGTGGTCGCCGGGGCGTGGGCGGCGGTACGGACCTTCGGGTGGGAAATCCGCCGGCTGGGGCTCAGCGATGCCGAATTTCGTCCCGAGCTGTCCGACGGCCTGTTCCTGCGGTTGGCGATCACCAGCGTGGACACCCTGGCCGCCGGCTATGCCGCCGCGTTGACCGAGGAAAAGCGGTACGCCGAGGCCGCGCAGCTGCTGGACGGCGTTGACCCGCGGTCACCGTTTGACACCGAGGTGGTCAACTACGTGCGCGGCGTGCTGTACTTCCGGACCGGGCGCTGGCCGGATGTGCTGACCCAGTTCCCGCCGGCTAAACAGTGGCGTTACCCCGAACTGCGGGCCGCCGCCGCGGCGATGGCGACCACCGCGCTGGCCTCCCTGGGTGTCTTCGAGGAGGCCTGTCGCCGGGCCGAGGAGGCCATCGCCGGTGACCTGGTGCCCGGCGCCGCCAACGTTGCCATGTACACCCAGGGCATGTGTCTGCGGCACCTGGGCCGCGACGACGAGGCCACCGAGCTGCTGCGCCGGGTGTATTCGCGCGACGCCAAGTTTGCCCCGGCGCGCGAAGCGTTGGACAACGCCGACTACCGGCTGGTGTTGACCGACCCGGAAACCATTGAGGCGCGCACGGATCCGTGGGATCCGGACAGTGCCCCGACCCGGGCACAGACCGAGGCCGCCCGGCACGCCGAGGAAGCCAAGAAGTACCTGGCCGAGGGGGACGCCGAACTCAATGCGATGCTGGGGATGGCGGCCGCCAAGCGGGAAATCAAGCTGATCAAGTCGACCACCAAGGTGAATCTGGCCCGCGAAAAGATGGGCCTGCCGGTGCCGGTCAGCTCCCGGCACACCCTGCTGTTGGGTCCGCCGGGTACCGGCAAGACGACGGTGGCGCGGGCGTTCACCAAACAGCTGTGCGGGTTGACCGTGCTGCGCAAGCCGTTGGTGGTGGAGACCAGCCGGTCCAAACTGTTGGGCCGCTATATGGCCGACGCGGAGAAGAACACCGAGGAGATGCTCGAGCAGGCCCTGGGCGGAGCGGTGTTCTTCGACGAGATGCACAACCTGCACGAGGCGGGGTATGCCCAAGGCGACGCCTACGGCAACGCGATCATCAACACCTTGCTGCTGTACATGGAGAACCACCGCGACGAACTGGTGGTGTTCGGCGCCGGGTACGCCAAGGCGATGGAGAAGATGCTGGAAGTGAACCAGGGTCTGCGCCGGCGGTTTTCGACGGTGATCGAGTTCTTCAGCTACACCCCACCGGAATTGGTCGCGCTGACCCAGTTGATGGGCACCGAAAACGAGGATGTCATCACCGACGAGGCGGTCGAGGTGCTGCTGCCGTCGTACACCAAGTTCTACAACGACGAGAACATCTCCGCCGAGGGTGACCTGATCCGCGGCATTGACGTGCTGGGCAACGCCGGATTCGTCCGCAACGTGGTGGAAAAAGCCCGCGATCACCGCAGTTTCCGGCTCGACGACGAGGATCTGGATGCGGTGCTGGCCAGCGAGGAGACCGAGTTCAGCGAGGACCAACTGGTCCGGTTCAAAGAGCTGACCCGCGACGACCTGGCCGAAGGCCTCAGCGCGGCGGTGGCCGAGAAAAACCCCGACTGAATCGGCGGTCCGGCTGTGAGCCAGCTCACAGCAACCCGTCAGCAAACTCGGACAAAGCCCCCAGGAGGTCCACAACCGGCCCCCATGTGGGGCCACCCGAGTCCGCCGCTAACGCTAAAAGACCTGCTCAGGGCGCTGCGGGGGCGGACCGCGGGAATGCGCCCGGGTAGCCGAGTCGCCGGTGCGGCGGCCGCTAGGCGGGTGATGGCCGGGGAGTCGGGTTGACCGGCGTCTGTGACGGATGCCACCATGGCGCTGCATGCACCTCGCTAGGTGAGGCGTCTGTACGGATATAGGCCACTGACCCCGAACGTCGAAAGACGCCCCGGGTCAGGACAGCTCTTCCCGGCTTAAGGGTTGAGCCCAAGTGGCTTCCGGGATTCCCCGGATCACGCCGTGTAGTGCCGAAGCTCTGACGAGAGGGGTGCGGTGCCCGGGCGGGTCCCCTCGGGTGCTCTCATCCCTTGGTGTGCACCGTGACGGCACCCCCGTGTGCCCCGGCCGTGAGGAGGTGAGGGCGAGATTGAGTCCCAGCGATAGTCCATATCCGAAATCGATGACCGTTTCGTTCCGATCCGGCCCCGGCACCTTCGCTCGCTGAGTCGAGCTGCGCCGCGTTCATCACGTCGCCTCCGCATCGCGGATGCGTGTCTTGTCGCGTGCCCGATTCTCCTGGGCGGCAGCCGGACTGGATCCTTCCCGGAGGAGAATTCCATGTCGTTTGTGACCACCCAGCCAGAACTGCTGACCGCCGCGGCGGGCAACCTGCAGAGCATCGGCTCCGCGTTGAGCGCCCAGAACGCGGCCGCCGCTGCCCCCACCACCGGGGTGATTCCCGCTGCCGCGGACGAGGTTTCGGCGCTGACGGCGACCCAGTTCGCCGCGCACGCCACCCTGTACCAGACGGTCAGCGCCCAGGCGGCGGCGATTCACGAAATGTTCGTCAACACGCTGGGCGTCAGCGCCGGTTCGTACGCGGCCACCGAAGCCGCCAACGCCGTCGCGGCCGGGTAACCGGATGGGGGTGCGTGATGGATTTTGGTGCGTTGCCGCCGGAGGTGAATTCGGGGCGGATGTACGCCGGTGCGGGGGCGGGGCCGTTGATGGCCGCGGCGTCGGCGTGGAATGGACTGGCCGCTGAACTGAGTTCGGCGGCGTCGGCGTACGGCGCGGTGATTTCCGGGCTGACCAGCGAGGGATGGTCGGGTCCGGCGTCGGCGTCGATGGCTGCCGCGGCGATGCCGTACGTGGGCTGGATGACCACCACAGCGGGGCAGGCGACGCAGGCGGCGAGCCAGGCGACCGCGGCGGCGGCGGCGTTTGAGGCGGCGTACGCGGCGACGGTGCCGCCGGCGTTGGTGGCCGCGAATCGCGCCCAGTTGGCGACGCTGGTGGCGACGAACTTTTTGGGGTTGAACACGCCCGCGATCGCGGCGACCGAGGCCCATTACGGGGAGATGTGGGCCCAGGATGCGGCCGCGATGTACGGGTATGCCGGCGCGTCGGCGGCGGCGTCGCAGGTGAGTCCGTTCACCCCGCCGCCGCAGACCGCCAATCCGGCCGGGGTGGCCGGCCAGGGTGCGGCGGTGTCCCAGGCGGCCGGTATGGCGGCGGGCTCGCAGACCCAGTCGGTGCTGTCCCAGCTGACCATGGCCACACCGACCGCGCTGCAGGGGCTGGCCTCACCGTTGCAGACCGGCGCGACCACCGGCGGCACCACGCCCGGTTCGGTGCTCTCGTCGATCGGTGGTCCGTTCGGGTTGACACCGTCGGACATGTTGAACGGCGCGACCAACATGTTCAGCAGCTCGTTCAGTCCGATGGCGCCGGCCGGGATCACCCAGATCGGAGCGGACATCGCTGCGATGCGCGCGGCCACCGTCGGTGCCAATCTGGGCTTCGACGCTCCAGGCATGGCGGCGATGGTGCCCGGTGTGGGAATAGGCATGTTCGGACCGGGCGGCCTGGGCAGCCTGGGCGGCCTGGCCGGGTCGGGGTCGATGGTGTCGGCCGGTGTGGGCCAGGCGTCGACGGTCGGGGCCACGCTGTCGGTGCCGCAGGCCTGGGCGGCGGCGGTGCCGGGTGCCAACAGCACCGTCGGCACCACGCTGGCGGGCACCACGATGACGGCGGCCCCCGAAGCCGGGATGCCGGGGATGCCCGGGATGCCGATGTCGGGGATGCTGGGCCACGGCTTTGGCAACGCGGTGCCCAAATACGGCTTCCGGCCCACCGTCATCGCCCGCCCACCGGCCGCCGGCTGACACCGGTGCCCGGCAGACGTGCAGCGACCTCCCAGGAAACTCGCAGCTATGGGGCAGCGGGATGACAGCCCTGGCTGCGACGCTGGGTGAACGTTAGGAGAACCCACGATGACGAGCAATCACTGGTGCGGCGACGTCACCGCCGGCACCGGCGGGGCTAATGGCGCGCAACTCGCATCGTGGTCCCGGTCGGGCGGTTCCGGCTGACCTAGCCGCCGAGTGGACGTAGGCGGACACCGTCAGTCGATAACCGGAGGTAGAGAAGATGGACTTTGGAGCGTTGCCGCCGGAGATCAACTCCGGGCGGATGTATGCCGGCGCCGGGCCCGGACCGCTGCTGGCGGCGGCCGCGGCCTGGCAGTCGCTGGCCGCCGAACTGGCCTCCACCGCGGCCGCCTACGATTCGGTGATTTCCGGGCTCACCGGCGGGGCGTGGTCGGGCCCGTCCTCGGCGTCGATGGCGGCCGCGGCCGCGCCGTACGTGACGTGGATGTCGACCACCGCGGCCCAAGCCGAACAGGCCGCGGCGGGCGCCACCGCGGCGGCGGCGGCCTATGAGGCGGCCTTTGCGGCGACGGTGCCCCCGCCGGTGATCGCCGCCAACCGCAGCCTGCTGGCGTCGCTGATCGCGACCAACATTCTGGGACAGAACACCCCGGCAATCGCGGCCACCGAGGCCCACTATCTCGAGATGTGGGCCCAGGACGCGGCCGCCATGTACGCCTATGCCGGCTCGTCGGCGTCCGCCGCGCAAGTCACGCCCTTCAACGAGCCGCCGCAGACAACCAGCCCGGCGGGCGGGACAAGCCAAGCCGCCGCCGTCGCCCAGGCCACCGCAACGTCGGCCGGTGGGCATGCGCAG
Source organism: Mycobacterium sp. pUA109 (assembly GCF_041287095.1). Taxonomy (NCBI): domain Bacteria; kingdom Bacillati; phylum Actinomycetota; class Actinomycetes; order Mycobacteriales; family Mycobacteriaceae; genus Mycobacterium; species Mycobacterium sp. pUA109. The sequence goes on from NZ_JBGGKS010000012.1 coordinate 170,228, forward strand.
GCCTTGCCGCAATTGTTGTCGACGGTGCCGCAGTCGTTGCAGAGCCTCGCCTCGCCCATCACCTCCGCCACCACCGCGGCTCCCGCGGCGGCGGCCGATCCGCCGTCGCTGCTCTCGGCGCTGAACAGCTTCATCACCGGGCCGTTGTCGCCGGCGTCGCTGTTCACGATCGGTGGTGTGCCGTATCTGCTCGGGATCCAGAGCTATCTGCTGCCGCAGGCGTCGGCCAACCTGACCAGCGCCGCCGAGAAGGTGTCCACCCTGCCCGCGGCGGCGGTCGGCGAACCACTGGCCGGCATCCTCGGTATGGGACCAGCCACCGCGAGCTCAACCGGTTTCAGCGAGCTGTCGGCGGGCCTGGGCGGTGCGGGCCGGATCGCGGGCATGTCCGTGCCGTCCAGCTGGGCGTCGTCGGCCCCGGCGATCAAAGCGGCCGCCGCGATGCTGCCCGAAACCAACCTGAATGCGGCTCCGCTGGCGTTCGCGGAGGAGGGGCAGGCCAGCATGTTGAGCAATATGGCCATGTCCGGTCTGGCCGGGCGGGGCATGGTCGGCACCGGCGGCGCCGCCGCTCGGAGTGTGGGCGCCGCGAGCGCGTCGGCGGGCAAGGAGTTTGCGACCACCGCCAACATCTTCGTGATACACGAGGCCGAGTGACCGCGGTGTGCTCGTAGCCGATCAAGGAGCCTAGCAATGGATTTCGCAGCCCTCCCACCGGAGATCAACTCCGGGCGCATGTACGCCGGCCCGGGGTCGGCGTCGCTGCGGGCCGCCGCGGAGGCCTGGCAAGGCCTGGCGGCCGAACTGCGCGCCTCCGCGGTGTCGTATTCGTCGGCGATCTCGGGCCTGACGGCGGCATGGACGGGGCCGTCCTCGGCGAGCATGGCGGCCGCAGCCGCCCCGTATGTGGCGTGGCTGACCACCACCGCAACCCAAGCCGAGCAGACCGCCAACCAGGCTAGGGCGGCCGCGGCGGCCTACGAGACCGCTTTCGCCGCAACGGTTCCCCCGCCGGTCATCGCCGCAAACCGGGCACAGCTGGCGTCTTTGGTTGCCGGCAACATCATGGGTCAGAACACCGCGGCGATCGCGGCCACCGAAGCCCAATACGCCAGCATGTGGGCCCAGGACTCCGCCGCGATGTACAGCTACGCCGGACAATCCGCGGCCGCCGCCACCGTGACGCCGTTCAGCGCGCCCGCACCCAACACCAACCCGGCCGGCGGCGCCAGTCAGGGCGCCGCGGTCGCGCAGGCCGTCGGGTCCTCGGCCGCGTCCAACACCCAGTCGGTGCTGTCCCAGGTGACATCCACGACACCGGGCGCGCTGCAAAGCCTCGCCGCCCCGGCCGCCGCCGCCGACCCGGTCTCGTCGTTGACGAATCTGCTCAGCAGCATCAACTCCTCCCCGTTGGCGTCGCTGGCCGCCGATGTGGAGCTGCTGCCGAAAGCGATTCTGCCGGCCAATGACATCCTCATCAGCATCATCATGGGTTTGGTGATCGGCGGACGGCACCTGTCCGATGTGGCCGTCGGGGTGGCCGGCGCCGGGGCCGGCTCCGCGGCGGGACCCGCGCTCCCCGCGGCCGGCTTGCCGGCGGCCGCCTCGGCGGCGGTATCGGCGAGCGTGGGCGAGTCCGGTTTTGTCGGTGCATTGTCGACCCCGCCGAGCTGGGCGACCGCCACCCCGGCGATCCGGACCGTCGCCGCGGTGTTGTCGTCCGCGGGGGAGGGCGCGGTGCCCGCGGCGGCGGTGAGCCAGATGAGTCTGTTCAGTGAAACGGGCATGGCCGGTATGGCCGCCGGCGCGCTCGGTACCGCGATCCCGCGCACCCTGACCGGTGGCGGCAGCAAGCTGCGCGCCGCCGCGACCAAAGACGTCAAAGACCTCAAAGACAAAGAGTCGTCGCCGAATCTGCAACGCGTTGTGGCCGAAATGGCGGAGAAACCAGAAAGTGTGCAGCACTGGCGCACCGACTCCGAACACCTCGACGCGCTGCTGGCCGAACTCCAGCAGAAGCCGGGGATCCATGCGGTACATGTCTCCAACAGCGACAAGCCCCGGATGACGCCGCCGCGCTCCCAGCTGTTCTAAGCCGTGAAGGTGCTTGTGCGAAGCCACAATTCATGCACGCCGGTGCATAGGTGAGCCGAATCGCAGGTGTGTTGGGCGGTCGGCACCGTGTTCGGGTTGACTCGCGTGCGAGTTGATGCCACGATGGCCGATGTATGCACCTCGCTAGGTGAGGCGTCTACATGGACACAGGCCACTGACCCCGAACGTCGAAAGACGCCCCGGGTCAGGACAGCTCCTCCCGGCTTAAGGGTTGAGCCCAAGTGGCTTCCGGGATTCCCCGGATCACGCCGTGTAGTGCCGAAGCTCTGACGAGAGGGGTGCGGTGCCCGGGCGGGTTTGGTCCGGAGCTCTCATCCCACGTTGTGTGCACCGTGACGGCACCCCCGTGTGCCCTGGCCGTGAGGAGGTGAGAGCGAGATTGAGTCCCAGTGGAGATAGTCCCTATCCGCAATCGATGACCGTTTCGTTCCGATCCGGCCCCGGCTGCACGTCCGCCTCCTGAATCGGCTTGCGCCTCATTTCCTGACACACGCCTGCACTTCGCCGGCGGGTGTCCTGGTGCGCGCGCCCACCACAGCGGACCAAGCCGTGTCGGGTTGGGCTGTGCTGTGAGGAGAAAGTCCATGTCTTACGTTCTGGGACACGCAGTTCCGCGGATGTGCGCGTTACCGGCCCGCATGGACGCCTGCCCGGCTTCGGCCGTAACCAAGGGGGTGTGGTGATGGATTTCGGTGCGTTGCCGCCGGAGGTGAACTCCGGGCGGATGTATGCCGGTGCTGGGTCGGGCCCGTTGCGGGTTGCCGCCTCGGCCTGGAATGCGTTGGCCGCTGAATTGGGTTCGGCGGCGTCGTCGTATGGGTCGGTGATCTCCGGGCTGGCCGATGACGGGTGGTCGGGTCCGGCGTCGGCGTCGATGGCCGCTGCGGCGATGCCGTACGTGACGTGGATGAACACCACGGCCGGGCAGGCCAAGCAGGCTGCGACGCAGGCTAATGCGGCCGCGGCGGCATTCGAGTCGGCGTATGCGGCCACCGTGCCGCCGGCGATGGTGGCGGCGAATCGGGCGCAGTTGGCGGCATTGGTGGCGACGAACTTTTTGGGCCTCAACACCCCGGCGATCGCGGCGACCGAGGCGCATTACGGGGAGATGTGGGCCCAGGACGCGGCGGCGATGTACGGGTACGCGGGCTCGTCGGCGACGGCGACCAAGGTGACACCGTTTACGGCCGCACCGCAGACCACCAACACCGCGGGAGTCGCCCAGCAGGGTGCGGCGGTCAGCCAGGCGAGCGGCACCGCCGCCGGTTCGCAGACCCAGTCGGCGCTGTCCCAGCTGACCTCGACGATGCCGACGGCGTTGCAGCAGTTGGCCTCACCGCTGCAGTCCACCGCCTCCACGGCGTCCACCACGGCGTCCACCGCCGCTGGGTCCACGTCGACCGCAGTGACACCTGGCACGATCTTGTCGCAAATTGCCGGCTATTTCGGTCTTCAGCCCTCCGATTTCCTCAACGGCGGGACTAACCTGCTCAGCAGCTCGCTGAGCCCGATGGCTCCCGCCGGGATCACCCAGGTCGGGGCGGATCTGGCCGCGATCCACGCCGCCACCAGCGGCGCCAACCTGGGTTTGGACGCGCCGGGGATGGCGATGCCCGCGGTGCCGGGGGTGAGCATGGGCATGCTCGGGCCGGGTGGTCTGGGTAGCCTGGGCGGTGCCGGGTCGGTGACGGCCGGGATGGGCCAGGCGGCGACGGTCAAGGCCACCTTGTCGGTGCCGCAGGCCTGGGCGTCGGCGGTGCCGGGCGCCAACACCACCGTCGGCACCACGCTGACCGGCACCACGATGACGGCGGCTCCCGAGGGCGGCGTGCCGGGGATGCCCGGGATGCCGATGTCGGGGATGCTCGGCAACGGCTTTGGCAACGCGACGCCCAAATACGGCTTCCGGCCCACCGTCATCGCCCGGCCGCCGGCCGCCGGGTGACCGAAAACTGTTGACAGTCAACGAGTTAAGGAGATTTTGAGATGCCTACGCGTTTTATGACCGATCCGCACCAGATGCGGGCCATGGCGGGCCGCTTCGACGTGCACGCCCAAACCGTCGAGGATGAGGCCCGCAAGATGTGGGCGTCCTCGACCAACATCACCGGGGCCGGCTGGGGCGGGACCGCGGCCAACACCTCCTACGACACCATGGGGCAAATGCAGACCGCGTTTCGCAACATCGTCAACATGCTGCACGGGGTGCGTGACGGACTGATCCGCGACGCCAACAACTACGAGCAGCAAGAAGCCGCCTCCCAGACGGCGTTGAGCAGCTAAGGAGCCAAGACATGAGCATCAACTACCAGTTCGGCGACGTCGACGCGCACGGCGCCCTGATCAAAGCCCAGGCCGCCTCCCTGGAGGCCGAACACCAGGCGATCATCGCCGACGTCCTGGCCGCCGGGGACTTCTGGGGCGGCTCCGGCTCGGTGGCCTGCCAAGAATTCATCACCCAACTCGGGCGCAACTTCCAAGTCATTTACGAACAAGCCGCCACCCACGGCAACAAGGTGCAGACCGCCGGCGGCAACATGGCCTCCACCGACGGCGCCGTCAGCGCCAGCTGGGCCTAACCCCCGGGGCGCCGAACGTGAACCGCTAGCGACGATCCGCGAAAAATCTCGCAAAGAATTCACGCTCGGCGCCCCAACGGGCGGCGCACCCGACGCCGAACTCGTCCACACTGGTAACCAGTTCCCCGCTGGACGCGAAACGAGAGGCGCCGGATGCAGACCTTGAGCATCGCGGATTTCACGGTGCGCCTGGCCGTCGGGTTGGGCTGCGGCGCGCTGATCGGCCTGGAGCGGCAGTGGCGGGCGCGGATGGCCGGGCTGCGCACCAACGCGCTGGTGGCGACCGGGGCCACCCTGTTCGTGCTGTACGCGGTGGCCGCCAACGATGTGGGCAGCCCCACCCGGGTGGCGTCGTATGTGGTGTCCGGGGTCGGGTTCCTCGGCGGTGGCGTCATTTTGCGGGAGGGCTTCAACGTGCGCGGCCTCAACACCGCCGCCACGCTGTGGTGCTCGGCCGCCGTCGGGGTGCTGGCCGCCGCCGGGCACCTGCTGTTCGCGCTGATCGCCACCGCGACGATCGTCGGCACCCACCTGCTGGGCCGCCCGCTGGGCCGGCTCATCGACCGCGACCACCACGTGGAGGAAGACGAACGCCAACAGCCCTACCACCTGCAGGTGATCTGTCGCCCCAAATCCGAGAAGTACGCCCGCGCCCAGATCGTGCAAAACGCCGCCAGCAATGACATCACGCTGCGCGGATTCCACACCAGCCGCGCCGACAACGACAGCATCGCGTTGACCGCGTACCTGCTGATGGACGGCCACGCCCCCGACCGGTTGGAGCGCCTGGTCGCCGAACTGTCGCTGCAGCCGGGCGTCTACGCGGTGCACTGGTACTCCGACGACCAGCCCAGCCCCATGCCGCCGCCCGACTCGGTGTCCGAGCGCGGGAGCGACCTGTAACAGCGGCGGCGCAGCGGCCACGCATTAGGCTCGTCGTGTGCCTGGCGTGGAGGCGATCACGGATGTGCTATCCGTGCTGCCCGAGCAAATGCGGGATCCGGTGCTGTTCGCCATCCCGTTCTTCTTGCTGCTGCTGATCCTGGAGTGGCTGGCGGCCCGCAAGCTGGAACGGCTCGAGCCGGCCGCTGGACGCCCGGCCGCCGGTGCCTACCTCGGCCGCGACGCCTGGGCCAGCATCTCGATGGGCCTGGTGTCGGTGGCCACCACCGCCGGCTGGAAGTTGCTCGCCCTGCTCGGCTATGCCGCCATCTACGCCTACCTGGCGCCGTGGCACCTGGCGGCAACCCGGTGGTACACCTGGGTGATCGCCATCCTCGGCGTGGACCTGCTGTACTACAGCTATCACCGCGTCGCCCACCGGGTGCGGCTGATCTGGGCGACCCATCAGGCCCACCACTCCAGCCAGTACTTCAACTTCGCCACCGCGCTGCGTCAGAAATGGAACAACAGCGGCGAGATCGTGGCCTGGGTTCCGTTGCCGCTGTTGGGGATTCCGCCCTGGCTGGTGTTCGTCAGCTTCTCGGTCAACCTGATCTACCAGTTCTGGGTGCACACCGAACGGATCGACAAGCTGCCGCGGCCGGTGGAGTTCGTCTTCAACACCCCGTCGCACCACCGGGTGCACCACGGCATGGATCCGGAATACCTGGACAAGAACTACGGCGGCATCCTGATCCTGTGGGATCGGCTGTTCGGCACCTTTGCGCCCGAGCTGTTCCGCCCGCACTACGGGCTGACCACCCAGGTCGACACCTTCAACATCTGGACCCTGCAGATCCACGAATACCGGGCCATCGGCCGCGACGTGCACGCGGCCACCCGGTGGCGCGACCGGCTGGGCTTTATCTTCGGTCCGCCGGGATGGCGACCGAGCGCTGAGACCGCGGGGTCCGGTCCGGGTGCCGCGTCGCCGACGGGAAACCGCGATCACCAACGGCTTTGATTGACGGCCCGCGTGTCGGCCGGATGGCTGTTTACCAGCTGTTGGCCGATCGGTTTGGATTTCGGCGAGTCGAACACGCCCCACACCACCGCAAAGTCAGTAGGCTCGCGGTCGTCGTGCACACGCAACGATGCCCGGCCGGTAGTGGCGGGGCCGCGCCAATGAGAAGGGTAATGACGTGGGAGACACGCTCACCGCAGGAAAGAAACTCATTAAAGGGGAGTCGCTGACTTCGAACAATGGGGCCTACACCCTGACGCTGCAAGACGACGGCAACCTCGTGCTGGCGGTGCGCGGCAAGGCGATCTGGTCGACCGGCACCAACGGCCAGGACGTGGTGCGCGCCGAGGTGCAGCCGGACGGCAACTTTGTGCTCTACACCTCCGACAAGCCGGTGTGGCACACCGACACCAAGGGCAAAAAGGACGTCAAGCTCGTCCTGCAGGACGACCGCAACCTGGTGCTGTACGCCAAGGACGGAGCGGCGTGGTCGACCAAGACCGAGACCGACGCCCCACCGCCGCCGGCGCCCGAGGCCGCTGCCGAAGAGGCCGCCCCCGCCGCCGCGGAACCGGTCGTCGAGACCGTGACCGAGCCGGAGCCGGAACCGGAGCCCCAGGCGCGGACCTACACGGTGGTCTCCGGTGACACGCTGTGGGCCATCGCCGAGCGGTTCTACGGGGACGGCAACAAGTACCAGCAAATCGCCGACGCCAGCGGCATCGCCAACCCGGACCTGATCCAGCCGGGGCAGGTGCTCACCATCCCCTGAGCGCTCGAACCCTGATCGCCGCGGCGGCCCAGCGATATGTCTGGGCCGCCGCGCGTTTTTCGCCACACCCCGGTCGGTAACGTTTGGCGACGCTGCGCCGGTAACCTGAGCAGCCAGTGGTTGGGGTCGGTGCTGGGCCGGCCCGGAGGATCGGAGTCGACGGTGCGGCGCGTGGTCACCCACCTGTTCACGGCGATGGTCGGCGCGGCGGTGCTGGCGGTCGCGCTGCCCCCGGTGCCCGCGCGCGCCGACCCCGTGCTGGTGTACCCCGGTATGCAGATCGACCAGGACAACAACGTCTGCACCTTGGGCTACGTCGATCCCGGGTTGCGGGTGGCCTTCACCGCGGGGCATTGCCGCGGCAGCGGGGCGGTCACCGACCAGGATGGCCACCTGATCGGCAACCTGGCGACGTTCCGCGACAACACGCCCAACGGCGCCACCGTCAACACCGATCAGCAGATCGCCGACTACGAGGCGATCGTGCTGGCCGATGACGTGCAGACCAACAACATCCTGCCCGGCGGGCTTGCCCTGGTGTCCGCACCCGGGGTGTCCGCCCAGCCCGGCGAAGCGGTGTGCCACTTCGGCATCATCACCGGGGAGAGCTGCGGCACGGTGGAACGCGTCAACAACGGCTGGTTCACCATGACCGACGGCGTGATCAGCGACAAGGGCGACTCCGGCGGACCGGTGTATGTGGTCGGCGGCGGTGGCCCGGCCCGCATCGTGGGGCTGTTCAACAGCACCTGGGGCCAGTTCCCGGCCGCGGTGTCCTGGCAGGCCATCTCCCAGCAGGTCGGCGAGGACGTCGGGGTTCCCGCCGCCCCGGCTCCGCCGGCCTGACCACGATCAGCGTGGCCGAGCGGGGCTTGGCAGCAACGCGAAGATTGGGATCAAGGGAGCGGCGGCACGCAGTTCGTCATCGGTGGATGCCGGCGTCAATCCGGCAGCGTGGCCTTTAATCTGCCAGTACCACTTGGCGAGATAGCGGCGCAGTAGCTCCGGCTTGGCATTGTCGGCCAATTCGGTGATCTGGATCGGCTGATGACGCCAGCGTGGTCCGAGTTCGATGACGCCGGCGGCTCGCGCATTGCGCACTCACTGGGTGTTACCACGTGGTGCGACCAGGTAACGCATTCCGTCAACGGTCAGCAGGTTGATCACCACGCCGCGACGCTTTGCGGTCTTGCGGCCGCGGACCCGCAGTGCTTGTGTTCCATAGACACTGACGCCGGCTTCGGCGAGCCAACGGATCACGGTATTGCCGACACGCGCGGTCCAGTTCGGTTGGTCGTATCGCACGGACATAACGGGGCCTCCGGTCCAACGTCTGAGAATTCGAGAGCGGTGCTCTCGCCAATCACGACTGTGGCACGACGCGCGCCGAAATTCAAGAGCAGCGCTCTCGGTTATGCCAGACTGGCGGCGTGGGCAAACGCCAGGACGCGCGGGATCGCATCGAGGCGCAGATCGTTGATCTCGGTCGGCGTCACTTGGTCAGTCACGGTGCGGCGGGACTGTCGCTGCGAGCGATCGCCCGCGATCTGGGCATGGTGTCCTCGGCGGTGTACCGGTACGTGGCCAGCCGCGACGAATTGTTGACGTTGTTGCTGGTCGACGCGTACACGGATCTTGCCGACAGCGTGGACCGGGCCCGTGCGGCCGCGTCCGACTCGTGGCGTGACGATGTCCTCGCCATCGCACGGGCGGCGCGGGAATGGGCGGTCGCACGACCAGCCAGTTGGGCGCTGCTATACGGCAGCCCGGTGCCCGGGTATCAGGCGCCGCCCGAGCGGACGGTTGGACCCGGCACCCGCGTCGTCGGCGCCTTTCTTGAATCGATCGGCGCAGGGATCGCCGCGGGGGACGTGGCGCTCGCCAACACACCTGTGCCGCAGGCGATGTCACATGATTTCGAACGGTTACGCGACGAGTTCAATTTTGTCGGTGACGACGCCGCCGTCGCCAAGTGCTTCCTGATCTGGTCCGCCGTGGTGGGCGCGATCAGCCTGGAGGTGTTCGGCGGCTACGGGCCCGACACGCTGACCGATCCGGCGGCGGTATTCGAAACCCAGGTTTGGCTGCTGATTGGCGTGTTGACTCAACCGTGACGTGGACGCCGATCGGTCATCAAAATAGAACGTGTTCATTTGCTGGTGCCGGTGGCCGCCTGGGGGATCGGGGCAACCATCTTCTGCCCGGTGATGTCCTGAGCTATCCTGCCAGGCAATGAGAAATTCTGCCCAGACACCTGTCCAGATCGCTTGGGTGACCCGCGACCTGGACGCCACCGAAACGGCGCTCACCGGGCTGTTAGGGGTGAAAAAGTGGGTGCGGATGCCGGAGGTGCACTTCGGTCCGGACACCTGCAGTTACCGGGGCAAGCCGGCGGACTTCGTGGCCAGCATCTCGCTGAGCTACCTCGGTGACATGCAGCTGGAGCTGATCCAACCGGTCCGGGGGGAGAACATCTATAGTGACGTTCTCCGCGCCAGCGGGCCGGGTCTGCACCACATCTGCGTCGAGGCCGACAGCCCCGAGGGCTTTGCTGCCGCGGTGGCGACCGCCGGCGACGACGGCGCGACGGTGGTGCAGCAGGGGGTGATGCCGGGCGGGATGCGGTTCGCCTACCTGTCCGCCCCGCAGGCCGCGGTGCCGTTCGTGGAGATCGCGCATATCGGTCCGGAGATCCGAGCGTTTTTCGACTACATCAAACAGGAGCAGCGGTGAGCACCCAGATCCCAGCAACAGTTCGCGCCGACGACGTGGCCTCGTGGTCCGACGACGTCGACGTGGTGGTGGTCGGCTTCGGCATCGCCGGGGGCTGCGCGGCGGTCAGCGCCGCGGCCGCCGGGGCGCGGGTCCTGGTGCTCGAGCGTGCCGCCGCGGCCGGCGGCACCACCGCGATGGCCGGTGGGCATTTCTACCTCGGCGGCGGCACCGCGGTCCAGCAGGCCACCGGTCACCCCGACTCGCCCGACGAGATGTACAAGTACCTGGTCGCAGTGTCCCGCGAGCCCGAACCCGACAAGATCCGAGCGTACTGCGACGGCAGCGTCGAACACTTCAACTGGTTGGAGGACTTGGGTTTTCAGTTCGAGCGCAGCTACTACCCGGAGAAGGCGGTGATCCAGCCCAACACCGAGGGGCTGATGTACACCGGCAACGAGAAGGTGTGGCCGTTCAAGGATCAGGCGGTGCCGGCCCCGCGCGGGCACAAGGTGCCGGTGCCCGGCGACACCGAGGGCGCCAAGCTGGTGATCGACCTGCTGCTCAAACGCGCCGAGCAGCTCGGCGTGCAGATCCGTTATGAGACCGGGGCCACCGAGCTGGTGGTCGACGGCGCCGGGGCGGTGACCGGGGTGGGCTGGAAGCGGTTCACCGAAACCGGGGCGATCCGGGCCAAGGCGGTGATCATCGCCGCCGGCGGGTTCGTGATGAACCCGGACATGGTCGCCCAGTACACCCCGAAGCTGGCCGAGAAACCGTTCGTTTTGGGCAACACCTACGACGACGGCCTGGGCATCCGGCTGGGGGTGTCGGCGGGCGGCGCCACCAAACACATGGACCAGGTGTTCATCACCGCGCCGGCCTACCCGCCGTCGATCCTGTTGACCGGGATCATCGTCAACAAGCTCGGGCAGCGGTTCGTCGCCGAGGACTCCTACCACTCCCGCACCTCCGGGTTCGTGATGGATCAGCCCGACAGCGCGGCGTTCCTGATCGTCGACGAAGCCCACCTCAAGCATCCGCAGGTGCCGCTGGTGCCGCTGATCGACGGCTGGGAATCCGTGGCCGAGATGGAAGCGGCGCTGGGCATCCCGGAAGGCAACCTGGTCGCGACGTTGAACCGCTACAACGAGAATGCCGCCCGCGGGGAGGACCCCGACTTCCACAAGCAGCCGGAATTCCTTGCCCCGCAAGACCAGGGGCCGTGGGGCGCGTTCGACCTGTCGCTGGGCAAGGCGATGTATGCCGGGTTCACCATCGGCGGCCTGCGCACCTCGGTCGACGGGGAGGTGCTGCGCGAGGACGGCAGCGTGGTGGCCGGGCTGTACGCCGCCGGCGCCTGTGCGGCCAACCTCGCCCAGGACGGCAAGGGCTACGCCAGCGGCACCCAGCTGGGGGAGGGCTCGTTCTTCGGCCGCCGCGCCGGCACCCACGCCGCGGGGCGCCGCTAGCGCCAGCGTGCTCGCCGAGTCACCGGCTCGTCCGCGAAAGTGCGTTCCCGCAGGTTCGCACGCGACCTTTCGCTGCGTGGGCGCACGTTCGCGACGTGGTCACCGCCGGCCGGGTTGTCTACACCCGGGCTGGCTCGGCCTCGATCCGGCCCAGCCGCCAGCGGCCTTCGCCGAGCAGCTCCAGCTGCTGGTTGTGGTGTTGCTCGACGGTGCCGCGGTGGCTGACGCTGACCATGATGGTGTCGGGTAATTCGGTGCGCAGCAAGCGATACAGCGTCATCTCCAGGCCCTCGTCGAGCGCCGAGGTCGCCTCGTCGAGGAACACCGCCTTGGGTTTGGTCAACAGCACCCGGGCGAACGCGACGCGTTGCTGCTCACCGGGGGAGAGCACCTTCACCCAGTCCTGCACCTCGTCCAGGCGCGGAACCAGGTGCGGCAGTGCCACTTTGACCAACACATCGTGCAGTTCGTCGTCGGGGATCTCACCGGCGGACGCCGGGTAGGACACCACCGCGCGCAGATCACCCAGCGGCACATACGGCAACTGGGACAAGAACATCGTCGCGCCCAGCCCTTCGGGGCGCCGCAGCGTCCCAGACGCGTACGGCCACAGCTGTGCGAGGCTGCGCAGCAGCGTCGTCTTGCCACTGCCCGACGGCCCGGTGATCACCAGCCGGTCACCCACCCCGAGCTGCACATCCAGCGGATCGATGAGCTGGTCGCCGTCGGGGGTGCGCACCTCCACGCCCTCGATGGTCACTTCGCCGTCCTCGCTGGGCAAGGTGAGAAGTTCGGGCAGCGCGCGGGCTTTCTGGTCGGCGTCGACCAGCCCGTGGAGGCGGATAATGGCCGCCCGGTAGCTGGCGAAATTGTCGTAGGCGTTGCGGAAGAACGACAGGGAATCATGCATGTTGCCGAACGCGCTCGCGGTCTGGGATACGTCGCCGAAGGTGATCTGCCCGGCGAATAGCCGCGGCGCCTGAACCACCCACGGCACCACCACAATCGCCTGAGTCACCGATATGTTCCATCCGAACCACCCGACGGTGCGGTTCACGTAGTGCAGGTAGTTGTTGATGATCGGCGTGAAACGTTCCCGCAACTGCACGCGCTCGGCCCGCTCACCCCGGTAGAAGCCCACCGCCTCGGCGGCGTCGCGCACCCGCACCAACGCATAGCGGAACGCGGCGTTGGTGAGCTCGTTGCGGAAGCTCAATCGAATCAGCGGACGTCCGATCCAGAACGCGAAGATCGTTGCCACCAGCACATAGACGATCACGATCCAGAACATGGCCCGCGGCATGCTGAACCCGAAGAGGGTCAGCGTCCCGGACAGGTTCCACAGAATGGCCGCAAATGAGATCACCGAAACCACCGACTGCACCGCGCCGAACAGCAGCGTGCTGCCGGTGCCACTGGCAGGCGAGTTGGGGGTGCCGCCCGCCCCGGCGGTGAATATGTCGATGTCCTGCTGAATGCGCTGGTCCGGGTTATCGATGGTGCTATCGATGAACCGGGACCGGTAGTAGGCGCGGCCATCCAGCCAGTCGCCGGTCAGCCGGTCGGTCAGCCACACCCGCCAGGCCACCATGAAGCGCTGCGCGAGATAGATGTCGAGCATGTAGCGCGCAATGTGGATTACCGCCATCAGGCTGAAGATACTGATGGACATCCAAAATCCGTGCACCCCAGACTGTTTGACGGCTTCGTTGTGGGCGGCGCCACCCTGGAAGGCGGTCTGCAGCGACGAGTACATGTCGTTGCCCTGGTAGCTGAACAGCACGTTGAGCCGCACCGCGAGGATGACCGACAACAACAGCACCGCGAGCATTACCCAGACTCGGACGCTGCCGCGGCCGGTGAAGTAGTCGCCGGTGATCCGCCAGAACTGGTGCCCCCACGGGGTGAGCAACTTCAACAGCACCAGCACCACGACCACGCACGCCGCGGTGATCGACCACGCGATCGCCACCCACACCAGCGAATCGGGCAGCGCATGGCCCCAATCGATCGACGGCTCGAACGGTTTCACCTGCGACGTCTCCTTGCTGCGGTGGCTGATGCTCTGCCGCGAAGCTACCGCACCGCGCGGCCTGGGGCATGCGCCGAATTTCCCGCGGGTTGCTCGCTACGCTCGCCAGATGAACAGCGCACCCACCAGCCCCGTGCACGCGGGCCGGCTGGTCGCCCGGCGGCTGAAGGCCAGCGGTATCGACACCGTCTTCACCCTGTCTGGCGGGCATTTGTTCTCCATTTATGACGGCTGCCGCAGCGAGGGGATCCGGCTGATCGATACCCGCCACGAGCAGACCGCGACGTTCGCCGCCGAAGGCTGGTCGAAGGTGACCCGGCAACCGGGGGTCGCCGCGCTGACCGCCGGGCCCGGGGTCACCAACGGGATGAGCGCGATGGCGGCCGCCCAGCAGAACGGTTCGCCGCTGCTGGTGCTGGGCGGGCGGGCACCGGCCGGCCGGTGGGGGATGGGGTCGCTGCAGGAGATCGACCACGTGCCGTTCGTGGCGCCGCTGACCCGGTTCGCCGCCACCGCCTCCTCCGGGCAGGCCGGCCGGCTGGTCGACGACGCGCTGCGGGCGACGGTCACCGCGCCGTCGGGGGTGAGCTTCGTCGATTTCCCGATGGATCACGTGTTCGGTGAGGCCGTCGACGACGGCGCGCCCGGAGCGCTGAGCGACCTGCCGGCCCCGCCGGCGCCCGACGGCAACGCCGTGCAGCGCGCCGCCGACCTGCTGGCCGCCGCGCAACGGCCGGTGATCATGGCCGGGACCAACGTCTGGTGGGGACACGCCGAGGGGGCACTGCGGGAGCTGGCCGAGCAGCGGCGGATCCCGGTGCTGATGAACGGAATGGCCCGCGGCGCGGTGCCCGCCGACGATGCGCTGGCCTTCTCCCGGGCGCGGGGCAAAGCCCTCAAGGAAGCCGACCTGGCGCTGGTGGTCGGTGTCCCGATGGATTTCCGGCTCGGCTTCGGCGCGGTGTTCGGGCAGCAGACCCAGCTGGTCGTCATCGACCGCGCCAAACCCGACCGCGACCCTCCGCGCCCGGTCGCCGCCGAAATCTACGGGGACGTCACCGCGATTCTGTCGGCGCTGGCCGCCGCCGGACCCGAGCACGGCGGGTGGATCGAGGAGCTACGGGCGGCCGAGACCGCGGCCCGGGCCGCCGAGCACGCCGAGCTGGCCGACGACCGCAGCCCGCTGCACCCGATGCGGGTATACGCCGAGCTGGCGCCGCTGCTGGACCGCGACGCGATCGTCGTCATCGACGCCGGCGACTTCGGCTCCTACGCGGGACGGATGATCGACAGCTATGTGCCCGGCGCCTGGCTGGACAGCGGGCCGTTCGGCTGCCTGGGCTTGGGCCGGGCTACGCGCTGGCCGCCAAACTCGCCCGGCCCGACCGCCAGGTGGTGCTGCAGGGCGACGGCGCGTTCGGCTTCTCCGGCATGGAATGGGACACCCTGGCCCGCCACCACGTGCCCGTCGTCTCGGTGATCGGCAACAACGGCATCTGGGCGTTGGAGAAACACCCGATGGAGGCGCTGTACGGCTATTCGGTGGTGGCCGAGCTGCGCCCCGAAACCCGCTACGACGCGGTGGTGGCCACGCCGGGCGGGCACGGCGAGCTGGTGACCCGCCCCGCCGAGCTGCGGCCCGCGCTGGAGCGCGCCTTCGCCAGCGGGCTGCCGGCCGTCGTCAACACGCTGACCGACCCGACGGTGGCCTACCCGCGCCGATCGAACCTCGCCTGATGGAGGTGCGGTGACCCCGCCCGCGAGCGTGCGCAGATCCGAGTTTTCACCAGGCGTGTCGGCCGGGGACACCTTCGTAAGGGGTTTTTGTCAAGGGGTTGGGGGGCTGTGCCCCGGTCCTCGTCTCTACGTAGTTCG